>JAKSCD010000379.1 GCA_022360775.1 Sneathiellales bacterium
TATGGCGAAGAAGAAGATGAGCTCTTCAAGAATTTGAATGCCCAGTTCATGGATGGCAGCGCCAGTGCCATAGGCGGGGCGAATGGAAGCGGGAAAACAACCCTGCTTTGGCTTGCAATGGGTCTCGCAAAACCGACATCCGGCCGGGTATTGCTGAACGGTGAAGATATCCGGAAACTGCCCCGCGAGATTATTCGCGAACGTGTGGCGTACCTTCCGCAAAACGGTACAATCTTCCAGGGCACAATCATGGATAACCTGACCATGTTCAGGAAAGGGAGCCTGATTGATGAAGCGCTTATCCAATCGAAAAATCTCGGACTGGATGACGCGATCCGCAGATTACCGAGAGGATATGACACCCTGGTTGGTGAGAGTGCCTCTGACAGTCTTCCCGGCGGAATTCGGCAACGAATAGCAATCGCGAGAGCTCTCGTCCAAAAACCTGAAGTCATCCTGTTTGATGAAGCAAACACATCGATGGATGCTGCAGGTGACGAGATTCTAAAGAATGTGTTATTCAAACTTAAAGGCCAGAGCACACTGATCATGGTCAGTCATCGTCCTTCCCTGATGAAACTCGCTGACCAGGGATATAAAATCACTCGCAAGCACCTGCAGAAGACAACTGTCGATGCCCTGACCGGCTACAAAAAGCCGAAAAAAAATCCACCTAAAATCAAGCTGGTATGATCCATGACATTTCTATCCTCCACATTGAGAAGACCAAGCCAGGAAAACTGGGGCTGTAACACCCAGTATGCAGCCTGCCTGTCTCCTCTTCTGGAGGCGCTGGGATGGCGTGGTGATGAAGAGCAGGTTATCGAAGCCATGCCGCACTTCAAAACCACAATGGATCAATTTGACTTCAGAAGCACGCTTGCCAACCTGCATTATGAGAGCGAGAGCCAGAAAGCTGTCTTGAAGGATATTGATCCAAGGATGTTTCCTTGCGTCTTTGATCCAGAAAACGGGCCGCTGAAAGTTCTGCTGTCAAGAGAAGAGGATGGCATTCGCGCCTTTGATACCCGGTATCAGGAATATATAACCCTGTCCGCAAAAAAGGATCTGAGGTCAAAGGGAACAGCCTTCTTCTTCAAACCCATTCAAAAAGATAAAATCGGCCAATGGAATACTGGTCAAAACTGGTTCCGCGCTGTCATAAGCCGCTTTTCCCCGATCATCAAGCGCATCTTTCTGATCACTTTTCTATTGAACCTTCTCGCGTTGGCGACGCCTCTTTTCATCATGTCTGTATACGATATGGTCATCGGCTCAGGTTCGCTGGATACATTGAGTTACTTGCTGATCGGCGTTGGTATTGCTGTGGTTTGTGACATTGTTCTCAGGCTTATCCGAGGGTCGATGCTGGCCTATGTTGGTGCAAGGCTGGATTATATTATCGGAAGCACCGTTCTTCAGAAAATTCTGTCCCTTCCCATTTCCCAGACCGAAGGGACATCATTGGGGTCAAAAATATCCAGATTTCGTGAATTCGATCAGATAAGAGAATTTTTTATCGGCCCCATGGCACTCGCCTTTCTGGAACTTCCCTTCATATTTGTCTTTCTGATTACAATCGCGCTGATCGGGGGTCCCCTTGTGCTGGTACCGATTGCGATGCTTGTTACTTATGCCGCTATCGGATTTTTCATCCTGCCGGTCATTCAGCGCCGTGCCAATGATGATCTTGCAAATACAGCTTCAAAAAGCACTTTTGTAACGGAAGCTTTTAATAAAATGAGGGCAATCAAGCAGTATGGGGCAGAAGAAATCTGGCTGGATCGATTTCGCGATATCTCTTCTGCCAACGCCCTTTCCGGCATGAGAAACAGTTTCACTAGCACCATTTCCCAGACTTTCGCGCATGTCATCATGGTGACGGCCGGGGTTATGACGCTGACCTTTGGTATTTCTCGGGTCTTTGAAGAAACCATGACGGTTGGTGCACTTGTTGCGACAATGGCTCTTGTTTGGAGGATGCTGTCCCCCTCGCAAACCCTGTTTCTTGCCTTAACCAAGCTGAACCAGATCAATCTCAGCATTAAACGACTGAACCAGCTTTTTACGCTCCCCAGTGAACGCAATCCGTATGCTTCGTCAAAACTGAAAGAGTTTAAAGGGCATGTCTCCTTTTCAAGAGTAAGTTTTCGCTATTCGCCAGAGCAGGATCCTGCGCTTATGGGTATTGACCTGCAAATTGCCCCTGGTGAAGTGATTGCCTTCGCTGGTGCAAACAGTTCCGGCAAATCAACTCTTGTCAAGCTACTGGCCGGTCTCTATCAGCCCCAGGTTGGTCGGGTTGCGCTGGATGGTGTTGATATCCGCCAGATAGATCCTCTGGAGCTTCGAAAATCGATAGGCTATATGCCTCAATATAGCGAACTCTTTCACGGGACAATCCGGCAAAACCTGCTTCTTGCGGCAAGCACAGCCAGTGAACAGCAAATTCTTGAAGCCTGCGAATGGGCAAATCTGTCAGCGGATATTGACCGGCTTCCGGAAAAACTGGATACGCGAATTGGTGACCAGATGCTGCAGCAGCTTCCCGCCGGTTTCCAACAGCGCCTGATTATGGCTAGGGCCTTCCTCGCCAATGCGAAAATTATGATCTTTGATGAGCCTGGCAACACTCTGGATGAAGAAGGAGACAAAGCCTTCCTCGAAGCCGTTGAAAAAATGCGCGGGAAAGCCACTGTTCTGATGATCACCCACCGGCCCAGCCATATGCGTGCGGCGGATAAAGTGGTGATGCTCAATCGCGGAGCAATACAGACAATCGGTCCGGCCGATAAAATAATACCTCTCTTGTTTGGAGGCGCCTGATGGCAGAGACATTAAAATTCCTGGCAATTGACCAGGATAAGTTACGCGAAGAAGTACAGGCTCTGGAGAAGGGAAAGCCGGAAAGCCGGCGTCTTGGCCAGTCCATCATGCTGGAGGAACGCGGTGCAGCTTCTCTGCTGAGGACTGCCATCTTGTTTTGCTTCGTTATCCTCCTCTCTCTGATCGTATGGGCTCAATATGCCGTCATTGATGAGGTTGCTGTTTCATCCGGTGAAGTAATCCCTTCAGGAACAGTTCAAACCATTCAGCATATCGATGGTGGCATCATAAGCGACATAACCATTCAGGAAGGGGATATTGTCGAACAAGGACAAGTCCTTATTCGCCTGGATCCAACGGATGCGTTATCAGAATTCAGCCAGTTGACGACACAGCTTGCGATCTGGACATTGAAGGCAGACCGATTGCGGGCCTTTTCCGATGGTGGTGACATTCAGTCCGCTTATGGCGGCTCACGTTACGAGGCCCTTCTTGAAGAACAGAAAAATCTTCTTGATATTCAGCGTCTGGATCTTGCGAACCAGAAAAGTGTTCTGCAAACCCAGATTGACCAGCGGGTCAGGGAACGTGAAGTATTGCAGGATCAGATCAAAATTCTGGAAACACAGCTCAAACCCCTTAAAGAGCAGTTGGATATTCGAAAGGGCCTGCTTAAAAACAAAACCGTCAGCCGTTATGATTTTCTTGAATCCCAGCGCCAGTATCTTAAGGAAAAGGGCCAACTGGATGAGCTCACCCTTACCGCTAAATCCCTCGATCAGGCAATAGCAGAAGCAGAAGGAAAACTGGTGGAGCTGGAAGGTCGCGTTAAAAGGGAAGCCCTGGATGAAATGGCTGCCGCAAGCGGTGAAGCGCTCCGGATCAGAGAGGAGCTCACCCGCGTCCAGTCTGTCATTTCACGCCTTGAGATCAAAGCACCGGTTGATGGCGTGATCCAGGGCCTGGATATCAATTCAATCGGTACGGTTGTTCAGCCAGGCAATCCAATCGTTTCTGTAGTTCCCATCGATCAGGAATTGATCCTGGAGACACGGGTTCGTCCTGAAGATATTGGTTTTATTCAGGTAGGCCAAAAGGCAACCGTTAAATTCACAACCTACAGCTTCTCTCGCTATGGATCCATTGACGGCATATTGACACATCTGTCTGCAACCACTTTTCAGGATGAAGAGGGAGGAAATTTCTATAAAGGAAAAGTCGCGCTCTCACAGCCATATGTTGGGAATGATCCGACGCGCAATCTTATTCTTCCAGGTATGACCGCTACAGTCGATATTCATTCAGGCAAGAAGACATTGATGGAATATCTGCTTAAGCCCATTCATACAACACTGGCAGAATCCTTCCATGAACGCTAGGGCGGTGCAGATTTAAACTTAGATCGCCCAGGCAATTGCTGTTCTAGGCATCCTGAGCTGAAAGCTGTTCCGACTTAACTTTGCGTTGCACCTTTATTTCTCGTGCAAAATGATGAACCTTATTGATTTGACGCAGTTTCTGGATCATTGGTGTTGTCAAGATATGGCCGCGCCCCAAAAGCAGGTGATCCCCTTTGCTATGGACATCCTCCATAACCAGATCCCCTTCTTCAAGCATGAGAAGAGACACAGATTTTTCCTCATACACAACTTCATCGGTATCTGATGACACTGCAGGCAGCAGGTATTTTTCCGCAAATGCAAGCAAATCCGGGTCATACAAGGCTGATTTTTGCCTGAGGGCATTGAGAGCGTCCTGAGGTTGCTTTACCTGATGGTATTCTATAGCAAGATCTTTTAAAAGCTTCAGAATGCGACCAAGAAGCGGGATTTCCTTACCGCTAACAGTATTGTAGGGAAAACCGTTGCTGTTAAACCCTTTGCCCTGATAAAGCACCCCTTCAGCAATGTTATCCAGCCGCGGGATGTTGCTGATCAGGTCCTTCGCGGCTTCCGGTGCCTGCTCGACCAAAGCAAGCTGGGTCTCAGTCAGGACATCGCCATCCCGCATTTTCAGTTGAATATCACCAGGAAGAGTAATGATGCCAATGGAGTGCAACATTATCCCCATATCCAGCTCCCAGCGATTAACCCCTTTTATGCGAGGACCGAGCTTTTCTCCCCACCCTCTCATAAGATGAGTGATCTTCGCCGACCGCTCATCCTGCAAACCGATCAGGTCAACCAGTAACTTCACGCTGCCGGCCAATGTTCTTTCAAGAAGTTCCTGTTCGCTTTTTTTAATGTTGTAGAACTGATCGGCTTCACGAATAACCGAAAGGAGCTGATCTGCCGGGCAAGGTTTTTCCAGAAAACGATAGACCCTGCCATCATTAATGGCCTTGATAAGAAGGTCGCTACCGGTGTTCCCGGTAAGCATGACGCGCATGGAATCAGAATCAAGATCGGTCACTTTGCCGAGGAAAGTAAGGCCATCCATTCCTGGCATCTGCTGATCACTGACGACAACACTGAAAGGCCCCTGCTCCTCGAATACCTTAAGTCCTTCTTCTCCGCCAAGTGCGGTCACCAGCTCGACCTCCTTGCGAAGCGTTCTGCGATAGCCGTTCAGTACAGACTGCTCATCATCAACAATGAGAACTTTAATCATCTCCCCCTCCTATCTCTTCGGCTCGAGCTCTTTCTATTTCGCGCACGAAAATAACCAGCGTGGGATCTTCAAGATCACATTTGGCTGCAAATTCGGGGAAAACCATCGCAAGAACAGCTCTTGCAAATACGGGAAGGTCTTCGTTCGAATTAAGGAGTTTTTCCATGGAAAGATACTCAAGCAGGGCATCCGGGAATCCCCAAAGCGCTGCAAGATACCGACCGTCATCCAGGTTTACATCTTTGATGATCGTGCTTTTTTCAAGCATGGGTGCAAGCATAAAAAACTTGCAGACCTGTCTCGCCAAAGACCAGTCCTTCTCACTCATTCCTATTTTTAATCCAACCCTTTCACCAATATCTGCGGCGATCGACATCTGCTGAAAAATATCGACCGCCCCCAGTGACTGATCGATTTCTGACCAGAAACCTTCTTTCTTAACCAGGTTGCGCATGGTTTCCAGTCCTAAAAGACGGACGGCCTGACCAGGGACCAGAACATAGTTACCAGTTCCAAAATAAGCCGAATTTGTCAATTGGATCAATTTCGCCGACAGACTGACATCACCGGCAACAATCTTCGTTACAGCTTCAAGATCTGTTTCATCACCGTCAAGTTCCTGGGTTAGATTTCTGGTCACGTGATGTGGACTGGGGCAGGCCTGAATTGCGTTCATGACGTGCCATGTTTCGGGTTTAAGCTCCTCCCGTAACAAGAAAAGCTTGGTAATCATGGCTTCCAGATTTTCAAGATCACACGGTTTTGCCCAGAACTGGTGACTGACGCCTACCGCGCGCAGCGTAGAATCTTCATCGGCTTGCCCTGACAGTATGAACCGAACAGTCAAAGGATAGCGTTTCTGGATTTCCTCCAGCAGCGTCGCTCCGTCCATTTCAGGCATGCGCATATCACTAATTACCAGGTCGGCTGGGTTCTCCGCCATGATCTCAAGTGCTTCTGCACCGCCTTCAGCAAAGGACATATCCCATTCTTTGCGCTTTGATCGAAATGCTCTTTTAAGGCCCCGTAACAGATCGGGTTCATCATCGACAAATAAAATCCGGATCAAGCGACTTCTCCTGCATTCTCATTCGCAACGGCTGTTTTTGGAAAGCGCAGGGTAAAAACGCTGCCCTGACCAATTTCGCTTTGAACATCAACCGTTCCCGCATGCTTTGTTGTTACAACATTGTGGATAATGGAAAGACCTTGACCGGTTCCCTTGCCAACTTCCTTGGTTGTGAAAAACGGATCGAAAATCCGGTCGATATTTTCCTGTTCAATGCCACATCCTGTATCGGCGACTGACACAAAAACATCGGTTTCCGACATTCCGGTCGTGATTGTTATTTTCCCAAGATCCTCGCCCTTATTTTCCTCAATCGCATGAGCCGCATTTACAACGAGATTAAGAAGGGCCTGATTGATGTCACCGACATGGCCCATAAAGGCAGGAAGATCTTCAAAAAGCTCCAATTCCATGTTGGATACATACTTCCACTGGTTCTTGCTGACCGTAATGGTTGTTTTCACAGCCTCATTAAGGTTCACCGCACTTTTATCCTCGGTTCCTGGATGCGCATAATCCTTGATGGCAGATACTATCTTGGCAACACGCTTTATTCCTTCACCCGTCTGCTCGATCGACGCAGGAACTTCTTCTTCAAGAAATTCGAAATCGGCCTCGTCAAGCAAGGACGTAACTTTTTGCTTCAGCGGTGCCTTGATATTTTCGTCAAGAGTATCAATCGCACCAACCATCCCTTCAATCAAAGATTGAAGATCCTCAAATGCTTCCTGCATGAAACTGATATTGTCACTGATAAACTGAATAGGGGTATTGATTTCATGAGCAACACCGCTTGCCAGGGTTCCAAGAGCTTCCAGTTTCTGCGCGTGTCTGAGCTCCTGCTCCAAGTTCCGTTTTTGCAGCTCTTCTTCCTTTTGCCGGGTCAGATCCCTGCAGAGCCACATAAAATGTTCTCCGCCGCCCCAATCCAGCTTTGTAATTGTCACTTCCATTGGAAAGGCCTGGCCTGTTTTGCTTGTTCCGATGGCCTCAATCGGATTTTCATGAGCCAGGGCACCAACATCATTTTGCGGCTCACTGTCCGTGAACAGTTCCTCACTATCACTTTCAGACTCAGTTTTCATTTCCAGAAAATCGAAAGTGTTCTGGCCAATGATGTTTTCACGGTCGTCCTGATAGAATTTTTCGGCAGTTTTGTTGGCATTGACAATCGAGCCGTCAGCCCTTGTCAGCAATATAGCAAACACCGTCTTGTTCAATATGACAGAGAGCTGAGCTGATTCAGCCGACGTTTCTTCCAGTGTTTTTTCAAGCTTCTGGTTAAGACTAAACAAGGCTCGACTTTTTTTCTCAAGAAGGTCCTCTGCTTCAAGTCGTGCAGAGGTTTCCCTTGCAAGACGTCTTTGAAGAATTACACTTTCTTCCAAGATACACCTCACACTTTCGACAGTTGAAATTCAGCAGCCTGCCCGTTTTCGGCGGTAAAGGGGCGTTCAATATTAATATCTTGCTGAAAATATTCGATACAGGCATGGAGCAGTCCGTTTGCGAGTTCGGCAAAGGGACATTGCGAACTATATTCCAGTTTCATAGAGTGCGGCGTTGATTGCTCGACTGTGATTTTGGGAGTGCTCGCTTCGGGGTAGAGTTTGTGAACCTCAACGTGAATATAGTCATCCACACCTTTCAAAAATTCAAACGCATCACTTTGATTTTCAAAGAAATGCGGATAGCGTATAGTAAAGGAGTTAAACAGATACTTTCCAAACGCATGTACGAGATCGCCAACCGGCGCATCTGTTCTCTTACTTAATGCGACAACCAGATTAAGGATATCTGCTGGCGGATAGGTTCCCACCGCAGTATAGATACCGTTTGTTGAAAGCTCAGCATCATCAATAAGATGCTCTGTCATCTCGGGTGAGAAGACCTCATCAACCATCTTGAAAAATTCTAAAAATACCTCGCCCTTCATTACCCACTCCTACCTGCCCCGTCAAAAAACGTCCCCAAGGCACCCATGTCCAGGCTCTAGTTCGCTCCTATTAATCGAATAGTCATAAAAAAATAATTTATTTTTAACTAATTAATAAATTAATAATAAATAAATAAACTTTTATGGATTTATTGTGGGGTATAGGTAATCCGGTAAATGACATCGGCATGATCATCAGAAACAAGAAGGGATCCATCAGGAAGCTCGGCAAGATCCACAGGGCGCCCTCTGACTTCACCATCAGGCCGTAACCAGCCATCGATAAATACTGTATTCTGTATCGGGTTTCCCTGTTGATCGAAATCCAGGCGCATCAGTCTGTATCCAACAGGATCAGACCGGTTCCAGGAACCGTGCTGGGCAACGATTGCACTGTTCTTCATCTCTTTGGGGAATTGCCTGCCTTCATAAAATTCTATACCCAGTGCAGCTGCATGGGCTTCAAAACGAATGACAGGCGCTTTGAAAGGACCTGCAGCACCGGCGGAAGCAAATTGCGGGTAAGGTTTTCCTTCATCATAGAAAAAAGGAAATCCGAAATGTTCTCCCGCCCTTTGAGTACGATTTAACTCATCGGGCGGAATAAGATCTCCAAGATTGTCGCCGCCATTGTCGGTGAAGAAAAACTCTTTTGTTTCAGGATGCCAGTCAAAACCCACAGAATTGCGAACACCTTTTGCATAAATCTCTGCTTTGCCTGTTTCAGGGTGAACACGGATAATTGTACCCTCCACCCCGTTCACGCGGCAGATATTGCAAGGAGCCCCAACAGCGACATAGAGATATCCATCAGGCCCCCGGGCCATGTAACGCCACCCATGATGACGACGGTCCGGTAGCATTCCAGGCGGTAGAATAACCGTCTTCTTTCTGTCGGGGTCGACTTTTATGATCTGATGCTGCTCGGCGACATAAAGAGTATCATTCTCATCAAGCGCAATTCCATTGGGGACTTTAAGTCCTTTCAGATATACTTCCGTCTTGTCTGCCTGCTGATCCAGATTATCATCGGTAATTCGGAAAATCCGGCTGTCGCGCGTTCCGACATAAATATGACGGCCATCTTTTGTTACAACAAGAGACCGCGCACCAGGAATTTCAGCCCAGATGTCGATTTTATACCCTGACGGCAGGTTGAGATAGGACAGGTCTTTCGCCCAGGTGTTCCCACCTGCAATCAGGCATATGACAACAAGGGCAATACCTGTCCAGACTCTAGCCATCAGATTTTACATCTTCACTTTTGCAGATGATCAACAAGTTCCATTTCCTCGCCTAACCGACCCAGTTCATCAAGCCATTTTCGGGCTGTGTCTGAATTGCTGGGGGCCGCATGAACGCCCGCTGAAAATTCTCCCTTCAGAACCGCGGCAACAGCAAAACTGACCGGGACCGAAACAAGCCGCGCCATGGCAGTATGATCCGCATCACCATAGGCGTCCATAACATAAGACTTATTATAGACAGTTTCACCGTCTTTTGTTGCCCAAAGATCGACACATAACACAACGCGATCCGCTTCTCCTTCTTCAACAGCATACCTGTTCCAAAGATCAGCACTAATTTCTTCCAGGCGGGCATCCCCTTCAGGTCCTTCAAGCGTTTCAACTTCCTTGAAGATTTCACTCCACGCATTCGACCAGCCGTCATAACGCAGGGTACCGCGCACAAATTGCTGCAGGTTCAGTTCCTTGTCGAAACCGTATTCCTCTATGTAGGGAAGCGAGTCACGGTTCGGATAAACCTCAAAAACCTCCTGTCCTTTTGGAAGCTTTACATCATATTTTTCAACAGCATCCCATGGACGCTCAACATCAAATTCCTTACCGTCTCTCAGGCTTTTTGAAGGTGAACGAAGGGCTTTCAAAACCCCCAGTGGAGACCAGCTGAATTTATAGCAGAAATCATTAGGCACTTCGGACAATCCGCCACAATAAGATCTGAAGAAATGGTCGTTTTCTGCAGAAAAGGCATTGGATTTGCGATAGTCATCCATCACCACATGCGCCATCAGATGATCAATTCCAGGATCCAGCCCGACTTCGTTCACAAATGCCAGACCTTTTTCCTTTGCTGCAGCATCAAGGTCTTGCATCGCCGGAGAAATGTACGAGCTGGAGACAAAATTTGCTCCTTTATCCAGACAGATTTTTGCAATGATAGGATGGAAGTCCCCAGGCAGCATGGATACAGCAACATCTCCCGCATTGAGCTGGTCTGAAAAAGCATCAAGATCAAACGCCTTGGCATCGAACGCTCCCGTCAGACCCGCGACAGCTGCCTCCGCTTTTGAAACTGTTCTGTTCCATACAGTCATGGAAAAACCATCCTGTATCAGCCTGCGAATTCCGGGAACGGAAGAGAGCCCCGCGCCCAACCAGTGAATATGTGCCATAATTTTACCTACTCCTTAAGCTCACCCTGTCATCAGAGACGAGCGATATTCCTGTTATATTCCTCAAGTGCACGCCCCCAGATACCCGCCTCCGGTTCTTTCAAATCGATAAGAGCTGTCATCAGCTGACGAGAATAATCCTCACTGGATTCAAGAGGGAGCATGGATGGAAGGTGATCAATTGCAGTCACGTCAAGTGGGTTGTCTCCTTCAATAACCGCGACTGTCGGATCATCAAATTTGGTTGCCTTGTTATAGATGGGGATCGGGTTATAGGCACTTTCCGGATCGCAACTGACATCCGCGATCACAGAAAGTCTGCGGTCCGCTGTCTTTATGTCTTCACCTGTTACAAAGCGCGGGCAGTCCTTATCAGCGAGAATACAGTTCACAAAGATTGAATGCTGCTGAATTTCCGGGAACGGGCCACCAGAAGCAGTTTCTGCCATATCCCATTTGGTAATGTCCATTCCAAGGGCAAGACCCAGATCCGTCGCTCCGCTTCCTGTCCTTCCAAGCGCCCCGATTACAATCATATTCGGTTTCTCACCGATAGTCTTAAGTGTCGTGGAAAGTTCTGCGATAAGGGCATCCACATTCGGATAAGCGCTTACTTCCGAAAGGGCTGGCACAGCAGCTTGCTTTTGACCGCACCAGACTTTCACGGCAACCGCGGCACCGGCGTAGCCTGCCCAATAGCCAAAGGCTGCAATTCTGCGATTACTTTCGTCAACAAGACATTCAAGATCATAAAGTGTGCCATCGCCTTTAACAAAGCGTCCAAGCGTATGTTCCCAACCGGGTTGATCCTTATATACATGCCCAAAATAAATATGCCGGTGAATGAGATCGCTCTCTCCTTCAGGCAGTTCTTTCACACCGAGAATAAAGGCATCCTTCGGAGCGTTATGCCAACTTGCCTCTTCTGTAATCTTGCAGCCGACAGCTTCATATTCTGATACATCAATGCAACGCTGGGAAGATCTCTCAACCGTAATGTCGTATCCGGCTTTAATCAGGGTTTCTGCGTCTTTTGGAACAATCGCGACGCGGCGCTCATTCTCCTTCAATTCTGCACGTACCCAGATTTGGTTATTCGCCCGATCTTTCATTGATTTCGATGGCATGGAACACTCATTTTTTAAAAAATTACAGGTATTTTTCGGACATTAAACGACCGGTGAGAAAATTGCCAGCGAGGAACATTCTCCTTTTTAAAAGCAGGAAAAATTTCCTTTTCAAACTGTGTGAAACACCACAGTCTCAACGATCCAGCTGTGTCATTCTGGTCTCAGGTTAGCAATGCGACGCCTTTTTTACTGACGAGAGTAAAAAAACTCATGCGGCGAACGGGTTTTCCCGGCCCTTCGCCGCCTCCCTTTTCCTAAATTGCGATTTACCCGTGAAGAGCGTCTTCCGCAAGCTCGCGAAGTCTGCTCATATCAAGAACATCAATTCTGCGGCGCTGCACCGTGATGATCTCTTCATCAACCAGGTGATTAAGTTCCCGCGTAACCGCTTCACGGTGAGTACTGATGCGCGTTGCCATTTCATAGTGAGTGGGCGCCGGGTTTATGACAACAATTCCCTCCCTCTCATTTTCCTGCCCTTTATCTGCGAGCCTGAGCAGCTCAACAATGACACGCCCCTGTACAGGCAGTGTGCTGAATTCAAATACCCGATCACTCAATATTCTTGTTTTTTCAACCAGAATTTCGATCAGTTTGATCGAGGCTTCAGGCATTTCAGTCAAGGTTCGCCTAAAGTCACTGGCGGACATGCGGGCAAGAAGACATTTCTTGAGTGCAAAAACAGAAGAAGCACGGTCCTGACCATCAATGGCAGAGAATTCACCAAATATGTCGCCGTCTGCAATATCATTGAAGGAAACTTCCCGCCCGGACAATGAGTAGCTTTTTGCCCGAACTTCACCTTCAACGACAAAAAACACATCTGTCGAAGGATCTTCCTGGCTAATAATCTGCTGCCCCTTATCACATTGTTGCCAACGGCATCGGTCACTCACAATACTGACCTGTTCGTCGCTCAAATTTGAAAGCAATCTGCTTCTTTTTAAACCTGACAACTGCCGATCAAGCATAATCAAGGGCTCCCCTTCGCACCAATTGTTCGTAATGATTGTATTTTAGATGGAAGCAGAGAATTGACAAGAATTCTATTCTCTAAGATCTGGAAATACTTAAAAAATTACAATTCGCTTGACCGGAGTGAAATGACCACAACCGATACAGGAACATCTGTAATCATAGCTGTAACAGAGGCTGTTTCATACCCAAGAGCCGTTCCTGAGATTTCATAGAGACCAATTGAGTTGATGGGGAATTTGACTTCACCTTCTTTGTCACAATAGGAGAAGCTATCTGGTTTTGGAAAAGGAGCGCGTTCAATGACAACCCTGGCGCTTGGAACCCGTTGCCCTGCTAAATCCTGAACGATAACATGTACCTGCCTGTCGTCAGACACCCAAGCCCCTCTTAATCACTTTTGAAAAAAAGACATCGTCTGACGTTCCAGAATCAGACGATGCCAAAATGTACCCTACCCCTAAATAAAGTAGTAACCCATAGTGCTTTCAACTGGCTGGAGTTTCTGTGGGAAAAGTCACACATGGAAAAGTTTGAAATCGAAAAAAAATGAGTGCAAATCGTAGATTCAACGAAAATGATTGTATTTCATTCACTCTTGAACTTGCCAATATTTGACAGGTAGGGCAAAATTTTGCCCTCAGTGTCGATACCCTATGCTACTTTTACTTGAGGCCTTCTGGCTCCGGATCACCAGCATGCAGGGAAAAACATGATCCATAGAATGATCTAATGACTAACCAAATAAGAAAAAACACGACAGGTTTTCCTAGTCAGCGACGTCATTTGACTGTCCTATTTTCGGATATTTGCCATTCGACAAGACTTGGCGCCATAACCGATCCGGAAATAGCGGCAGAAATTGTTCGAACTGTCAAAACAACCGCCAAAGAGGTTGTCTCAAATTTCGGCGGGCTTGTTACACAGTTTCATGGTGATGGCATTCTGGCTGTTTTTGGTTATCCATCCCCTTCAGAAAATGATGTACATCGGGCTGTCGAAGCAGCCCTTAAGCTTCATGAGCTAGTAGATGCACTGGATTTTGAAGAATTCCTTCCCCAGGACTTTAAAATCGAAATGCACTCCGGTATCGAAGCGGGGCTGGTTCTTGTCAGCGATGGAGATTATCTGGACGGAACATTGGAGCTTGTAGGAGATGCGGTGAATACGGCTGCCGGTATTTGTAACCTTGCCTCTGATGGCGAAATACTGGTCAGTTCCTCGACGATCGGTCGCGACCTTCCTCTTTTCAATACATCCACCTTGCCGGCCATGGATCTTAAAGGGCGCACCGGCAAAGTTTCGCTCGTCAAAATTCTGGGCCGTTCAGACATTAACACACGTTTCGAAGCAAGCCGTACCCGCGGCCTGACGACCTTCATCGGACGAGAGAACGAAGTTCAGACACTCAACCGATATCGGGACAGGGCAGTTCGTAACTCGCGCCAGGTTGTCCAGATTATTGGAGACCCAGGCCTTGGAAAAACGCGCCTGCTTGACGAATTTTGCAGTCAACTTGACGGGAAGAATTACAGAATTCATCGAGGACATTGCGAGTCAAGAGGCGGGATTGCGCCCTTGCAACCATTTATTCAGGTTTTACGGGAACTTTTCAATTTACCTCATGCAGAAGGGCGTGAGGAAACCCTGCACCGGATCAGAAATACTCTTTCCACACTTGATGAAAACCTTCTTCAATATGAAGAAGTCTTTCTGGATGCGCTGACAACCCTGAGGACAGCAGACGCCCCGCTATCCAGCCATTCCATGGCCGTACCGGTGGCGCAAATGCTGATTTCCCAATCAAAACTGACCCCGACGGTTCTGATTATCGATGACTGGCAATGGGTAGATGATGCGTCGCGGACAGTTCTTTATCATCTTGTCAGACAATCCGAGAAAGAGCGGCTTCTCATTGTTCTGGCAACACGAGACACGACTGCCTCGGATATGTTTCTCGAACTTTCCGGCCGCCTTCCCTTGCTTCCTCTAACAAAAGAAGCCACCTCTCAACTCATCGATGAACTTCTCCCGGACAAGGGAGTTCTGGACACCAAGAATAACCTGCATATCAAATCCGGCGGGAACCCTCTTTTTCTGGAAGAATTATGCCAGTCCTTTCACGACTGGAACCAGAAAGAAGAACAAAGTACCAAGGCTGGCGTTATTCCTGCAACATTACAGGGTCTTATTGAAACACGTGTACGAAGGCTGCCGGAAGATCAGATCAGTCTCATTCATATTGCATCGGTGATCGGGAATACGATCCCTTTGTGGCTACTGGAACGTCTCAGTGGCCGTCACAGAAGTGATCCGATTTTCAAGGAACTTGCAGATAGCGATATTATCTATGACGGCGGGATCCGGGACACACTTCAGTTCAAGCACGGGATTACAAGGGAAACCATTTACGCGACTGTCGGATTAAGGTTACGGCGTTCCCTGCATCTTCAAATCGCCGAAATCCTTGAAGAGCTTGCAGCTGTTACAAGTCTTGATGAATATCTGGAAAGCCTGGCCTACCACTATGCAGGTGCAGCAGATTTCAACAGAGCCATGGAATATGCGGAACGCGCAGGAGATAAAGCCCTTGCCTCATCGTCGTTAGACCGTGCGCGTTTGCAATATCAGGCGGCTCTCTCTGCCATCGAGAAACAGAAACCTTCACAAGAGTCAAAAGAGAGATGGATATCAATAAGTGATCGCTGGGCTCTTCCTTGCGTATATGGTCCGGAGAAAACTCAATTGGGAATTCTGGACAAAACAATCGCCTATGCAGAAGAGCTGGAGGATATCGATGGTCTTGCCCATACCCAATATTGGCAGGGGTATATTTCTCATGTTCTTGGTGATCAGGAAGCTTCGATCAATTTCTATACCAAGGCGCTCGCGACAGCAGATAAAGCGTCCAACAAACGCCTATCCGCACAAATTACCGCAACCCTTGGCCAAAGCCATGCCGCAGCCAGCAATTACGAGGCAGCATTGGGACTTCTGGAACGCGCGATCAACAAGAAAAAGGAACACCCGAATAAATTCGGGATCCGGGTCGGCACCTCATACGCGCTTTCCAGCAAGGCCCTGGTGCTTGGTGATATGGGCCTTTTCAATGAATCTGACGAATGCAGCGCCAATGCCTATGATAATGTGAGTGGTAACGGTCATGAAATCGAGAGTTCAATTCTGAATAACCGAGCTGTTGTATGTTTATGGCAAAGCCGCTGGCAACAGGCCATTGATTATTCTCTGCAGTCTAGGAAAATCGCTGAACAGGTAAGTGCTCCCTATCTTTTCGCCTGTGCATCAGCGATCAACGCCTATGCCCGGTGGATGAATATGAAAGACAGTAAAGCAATTGAAACACTGCGCCAGGCCATATCGCTTGTCGAGGAAAAAGGAATGTTCCTTTATTCTTCGTTCTTCTATGGCTGGATCTCTGATGCGCTTGTCGATATTGATGAAGATGAAGACGCCCATCACTATGCGAAGCTTGCTCTTCAACGGGCAGACCAGCAGGATCGATTAGGCGAGGCCATGGCCTGCAGGACACTGTCATTAGTACATCAGAAAAGAAATATGGGAGCTGACGAGAAGGTCTTGCACTATATAGAGCGGGCGATGGAGGCAGCGCGGACAAGGCGTTCTCCTCATGAAGCCGCCATTACACAACTTCACAGATTTCGCTACCTTGCGAGCACTGAGACGACTGTCCCGGGGATTGTTGAACTGGAAAAAGTCAAATCCGAATTTGAAGCGATGGATATGGTCTGGTACCAGCAGCAGGCGCAAATGTTAATCGAGCATATTCGCTAACCTGCTCTCTGGACACCCTGTCAGTCTTCGGTCAGGGACAATGTGAAGGTGGAGTTATATTCAAGAACCTCCTGCTCCATAATCACTGCAATAACCCCTTGCAGTACCCCCAGTGCCATCCACTGTCCGGAACAGCCATGGGTCGTGTCTCCATGATTGCCGCCAAACAAAATAGCGGGATCACCCGGCGCTTCCTCTGCTGCAGACTGGAGGCTTACAACGACGACCTGACCGGCTTTAATCTGCACACCCCCGAGTTCCGTATCCCGAACGGCAACACGATGCAATAAATTGGGCCTGGAGCGTTTTTGCATAGCCTTCACCATCGGCTCCCTCAAGATGGCACTTGTTTCCGCATAGCCGATATCCGAAGTTTTGCGCTCACTGCGGTCTGTAAAAAGCATCTGACGATATTTCCAAAGCTTTTCATTACCGATCCAGCGCCGCATCACTGACAGAAAGCTGCCTCTTGATGCTGCAACGAAGCCGTTTACACATCCAACAAGCGTGCGTGTCATCAACTCGTTATCACCAGCGAAAGGTTCTGTCTGGAGTAAATACTCGTGGAGTGATCCCGGTGCAGCAACCCCTTTATCAACATGAGCCCGTACAGTTGTATTAAGCGCAATACCCCTAATTTGCGCTTCCTGTACAACAAAGTCTGTTGGCCTTGGCCCAAAAAAGTAATGCGACGCGGAAACCAGATCATCGGGAACATTAGGGGTCTGTGTTGCCTCGCCGCCGATATCAACGGAACCGTCAGTCGGCAATCCAAAATACTGAACAGACAATTCTCCCAATATATCAACGATACATCGCTTCAACTCCAGAATATCCGGGTTTCGTTCCTTCTTTAAGGTATCTTCAAACCATTTACGGGACACTTTTACAGCATGTTCAAAGGCTCTTTCCTCTGTGATGCCGGCGATCCATTTGTTGGTTGGATCAGCATGGCGGCAATAATCATTTTTCGATTTGCTGCTTTCAAAGGCCTTATCCCGGGTCTCATTTTCAGTAGCAGAGCCTTCAGGAATAACCGCAGGGTTTGGATCCAGCCCCAAATATAGTGGCCCGATAGACCGGCGCATTCGTTCCCAATACTCCCGGGTTGAAAATGTCTGGCCGTCATCACGAAATACTTTCAGAACATTTTCCATATCCCCCACAAGAACGCCATACGGGCTCTGCATGACACCCCCATCAAAACGAATTTTAGCCCAGACTTCCTCGGCTAAGTCCTCGCCGCTCGGATCTTCCAGCAACGCCTTCCAGGCATATCTAACTTTTTCTTCTACAACAGGTTCCGGCAACCTCTGCTGACGCAATTGCTGTTCGAACATATGAAGCTGGAAGATAGACCGGGTTCCGTTTTCTATTAGAATGTCCGGCAGCTTGGGCAATTCCTGAGGCTGTCGGCAAAGTACATCTATTGCTTCGAGAGACGGAACAAACAGATAGAGCCCCCATTGCAGATCAACAAACTGCTCCTGCGGCAGATCCAGACGGATGATCTGATCATCATGCACAAATCTCAATGTCCTGTTTTCATTTTCCGGCCGCGCTGCAACCAGTGCATCGAAATGTTTGCTCAGGCCCCCGGAACTATTATCTCCATTGATCCAGTTCTGGATGACTTCGAACTGCTCGGCGATTGAGGCATTATAGGCCATGAAGAACAGGCCCCTATCTTCAGATGCTGTTTCTTGCGAATAAGGCGACCCGTATGAAAATCCGCGTCTGACAATCCGGGGAACGGGTCCCCCTTCCGCCATTGGCTTTATCGGATCCCGTGGATTGGTTCGCCGGGTATGAGCATGAATTGGGCAGGCTATGCCTTTTGGGTCATCCTCATAATCGAAATCGTTGATATGTTCCGGAGCCTCCACATGGGGCGGCAGAAGAGGTTCACCATCGGTATAGCGCCCCATCATTTTCGCTTCCAGGCTCGGGCGATCAATCACTGTTGCCGCGTCATTAACGAAGCGATTAAACGCTTCAACATTCTGATAAAGCTTTCGGATCACCAAAAAAGAACCTTTATTGAAAAGATCCTTGATTTCGGGTTCGAAAACCTTCGGCGGAACAGAGGGCGCATCCCTGTCACTTGCATATCCGAGGAAAACATCTCCAAGAGACACCTCATCACGCTCCAGCTTGTTTTCTTTTGATTGTCCCTGGAGATTTCGGACATGGGGCTGGCTAACGCCATCTAGAAAACCGAAATGCTCTATAAAACCGTCAATCCCATCCGGCGCCTTAAACCGTTCCAGTTTTTCAACAGCCATAAGCTCAACATCATGAAGCTCAATTGCCTGTTGCCAGTCGGCTAACTGCTCGTCGATAGAATGGATGAGTTCACTCTGTTTGTCCTTAAAGCCCTGAAGCTGGACAACCATGTCTACTGACGACATTCTGACATCATGTCCAGTCTTGACATGCTTGGGCAATTTCCAGTTCTTTGGATAGTTACGCCCCATATCACCAAGCTGTCCGGCCCTTGCCTCCATTCCTTCACGGAATTCCTTGGGAAATTTTCGGAGGACAGGTTCACCTAGTCCAAAACTTTTCAGTGCTTTATAGGTGAGTGAGAAATTACAAAAGACCTTCGCTTCCGTTGCTTCTCCGGCTATGGACAATCTGGATTTTCGATCCGCGAGAAATGCCCGGGCTTTATCCATATCCGTAAATTGAAGAAGCATGAGACACCCGGTATCTGTCCCGCCATAACCGGACAGAATACCGCCCTGAACGCCTTCAGGGATCTCCGGGTTTTCCGGTCCTTTATCAACATCCTTCAGACTTGTTTCAAAGCTGGTCAGCCAATCGATCTCGTCTTTATATTTTCGCTTTTCAGAAGCCGTCAGCTTTTCGGGGGTAAATCCGAAAATCAGGGCTTCTGTGAGGCGCTGCAAGTAAAACTGGTCACTTCCAATATGATCCTCCCCATGGGCTGCTCCAGGAAAATACTCGTTCAATCGATACATGGCCGAGAGGAGATCCAGGGCCTGTTGCTTTGCCTCTTCCGGCTTGTTTTTCAGGGCCTGACGTACTTTTTCAGACTGGGTTGGCATCCGCATTGTAGCGGCATACTCATCAAATTTATGAGGATCTGCTATTGACCGCTGTTTATTTTCAAGCTTTGTCAGATAGATAATATCATCAACAGTAAGATTGGAAGAAGACATCCCGTAGAAATCAACATCGATCTGGTTGTCTTCAACATATTTCCCAAATCCTTCATATCCCTTCCAGCAGGTAAAATCTTCATATCCTGTACAGTGGCAGAGAATTGCGTCCAGAACCGGGCCGGCAACATCAACGATCCGCCGAACATATGTTTCAAGTGAACTGTCGAACGTGACCGCCAAAAGCATCTTCCGGTTTTCCTCGATGACAGTCCAGCGAACCGAATGAATGGTTTGCAAGCGATCGATAGGGCCGACATAGATGGTTTCACCCTTTTCTTCCAATCCGATTTTTCGAATAGAATTTAATGTCCGAAGCAGAATGCGAAGCCGGGTCGCATAAGTAATTGAGTCCCTGATAGGAACAAATTCCTGCTTCAAATCGGAGATGACAAGGAGTTCAGTAGAAGTACGTTGACCTTTGCTGGAGATTTCTTCACGCATACTTATTGTCCCTTTTTGCCCGTTGACCAAGGAAAGGAAAGATCAGAGCACAATTGTACCGTTAAGACGCCCAATTCCTGCCACAAAGATTAAGATAACCACTGTTCCTTAAGTGTGAGTTTTCTCACATTGAAAATTAGGAAGGTCAATTTTGGTTAAAATTCCAGCAATTATACTTGCGTAAAGAGAATATCGCTCTACTACCCCTTGTTTTTAAAATATTTAATCAACCGAGGATTACTTAAACCCGACAAGAATATCTTTATTCAGAAATTGCTCTCTTGAGAATGACGTACAGTAATCACCTTTAGCAGTTAACAAGGCGATTAAGAATTTTTGCATTGCACAATATGTTCGCATGCGCAAAAATACTATATGTCTGATTCCGCGATATCAGTATTGATCCTTGATGAGAACAAGATCCGCGCTTCAATAATTGAAGCTGGATTAAAAGAGGCTGGTCACAGCCAGGTGACGATCCTCAGTCATACAACCGGCATAGCCAAAGAAATAGAAACTCTGGATCCCGATGTCATTGTTATCGATCTTGAAAATCCAAATCGGGACATGCTCGAAGCCATGTTTCAACTTTCCAGGAGTGTCAAACGACCTGTCGCCATGTTCGTCGATCACTCTGACGGTGCAGCTCTCGTTTCTGCAGTTGAAGCCGGGGTTTCCGCCTATATTGTGGATGGCCTTAAAAAAGAACGTGTAAAGCCAATTCTTGATCTGGCTATCCTCAGGTTCAACGCCTTTGCCAAGATGGAACGGGATCTTGAATTAGCGAAAGAAGAACTGGCCGGCCGGAAACTTATAGATCAGGCAAAAGCAATTCTTATGGAAAAGCGCGGCTTTTCAGAAGAGGAAGCTTATACACTTTTACGCAAGACGGCGATGAACCAAAATTCCAAGATCTCCACTGTCGCTCAGAGTCTGATCACCGCCGCAACTCTGCTTAACGAGGGAGATTGAATTGGCCTTATCTTCACTAACCAATATTCATGCCGGATTTCTACCACTTACGGATGCAGCAATTCTTATCGCCTGTAAAGAACTGGCATATGATAAAAAAAATGGCTTCACACTCAATCTGGTTAAAGAAAGCTCATGGGCGAATATCCGCGACCGGATGGCTATTGGCCATTTTCAGATAGCTCATATGCTTGCGCCGATGCCTGTTGCCGCCAGCCTCGGCCTTAGCCCGTTACCGCAATCCATCATCGCACCCATGGCGCTCGGGGTCGGAGGCAATGCCATTACGATCTCCCGCGCTCTCGCAGAAAAAATACACATTCATTTATCCGCCCCGACCATTAACGCAAAAGAAACGGGTCTGGCTCTTTATAAAGTTGTAGCCGAAAACCGGAAAAGAAACGGAACTCCTCTCTCCTTCGGGGTTGTGCATCCCTATTCAAGCCATAATTTTGACCTTAGATACTGGCTGAACGCGTCAGGAATAAATCCGGAAACCGACATTCAGATTGTTGTTGTTCCCCCTACATTGCTTCCGGCGGCTTTGGAGGCTGGCCATATTGACGGATATTGCGTTGGCGAGCCCTGGAACAGTGTGGCCGTTGAGGGAGAAATTGGAGAAATCCTCACAGTAAAAAACGAAATCTGGAAGCATAGTCCGGAAAAAGTCCTTGGAGTGTCACAGTCCTTCGCATCTGAAGAACCAGCCTTACTAAGCGCCGCACTTAGATCTTTTTACGAAGCAGCGAGATGGTGCCAAAATCCTGAAAATATTGAAGAACTAGCGATCATACTGGCACAAGAAAAATACATCGGCCAGGCTGCTTCCGTTATTTTCCCGGCTCTCTCCGGACAGCTCAAAATAAAGTCAGATCAAACGATGCAGAGCGCCGGGTTTCTTGACGCATTTACCAATCACGCCACGTACCCCTGGCAAAGCCATGCCTTATGGTTTTATACCCAGATCGAACGGTGGAGGGGCCAGACCTGGGATCCCGTAAAAGCGAAAGCCGCCCAACAAACCTTTCGGCCAGATCTTTATAAAGATGCCTTGCAAGAACTGGATATATCCTTTCCTGAGAGCTCAATAAAAATTGAAGGGGATAACCAGTTTTTTGATCAACGGGTTTTTGACCCAGGGAAAGCAGATCAGTATCTAGAGCAGGATCTGGCAAACTGACCTCGATAGCGCCCAAAAAAAACGCATAACGCAAAAAAAATAGTCAGTTCTACAAATTCATCACGCAGGCAAATCACAAGGAATTTTTCAATAACTGATTGATTTATATAATATTTACCTGAAATCTACTTAACTGGCACAATTCTAGCAAAGAAGAAGCTAGATCAACGATGATCACGAAATAACACATTATCCATTGACGGATTATTCTCTGGCAACGCCGCCAAACCCCGCCTGATTTTTAAAAAAATCGAGCTGGGGCTTGGCGGTTTTTTTATTTCAAGGAGATCTGAATGCCTCTCTTTAAAACCATGCGACGCATAACCTTGTCCGCACTAAGCGCAGGTATAATGTCCTTCGCTTTTGTGTCCTCTACCTATGCCGAAATACTGGATGTTGAAAAAGACGAGTTAAAATTCGGTTTTATCAAGCTTACTGATATGGCCCCCCTCGCGATCGCTTATGAGAAAGGGTATTTCGAGGATGAAGGTCTTTTTGTCACCCTTGAGCCGCAAGCGAACTGGAAAGTTCTTTTGGACCGGGTCATCACAGGCGAGCTCGATGGTGCTCATATGCTCGCCGGTCAGCCTTTGGCTGCGACCATCGGCTATGGCACAAAAGCTCATATTGTTACGCCCTTTTCAATGGATTTGAACGGTAACGGTATTACTGTCTCCAACGAAATCTGGGAAATGATGAAAAAACACATTCCTGTTGGCGAGGATGGAAAACCGGTTCATCCCATCAAGGCAGATGCCCTCAAGCCCGTTGTCGATCAATTTAAGCAAGAAGGACGCCCTTTTAATATGGGAATGGTCTTTCCAGTCTCGACACATAATTATGAACTTCGATACTGGCTGGCTTCCGGCGGCATTCATCCGGGTTTTTACTCCAAGGAAGATATCAGTGGCCAGATCGGCGCAGATGCCCTTTTATCTGTTACCCCTCCCCCTCAGATGCCAGCTACTCTGGAAGCGGGAACGATTTATGGATATTGCGTTGGGGAACCGTGGAACCAGGCTGCCGTGTTCAAGGGTATCGGTGTTCCAGTCATCACAGATTATGAAATCTGGAAAAACAATCCAGAAAAAGTCTTTGGCCTGACGAAAGAATTTACTGAAAAGAACCCAAAGACAACACTTGCACTCACCAAAGCCCTTATCCGGGCTGCAAAATGGCTGGATGAGGATAATAACGCCAATCGCATGGAAGCCGTAGAGATCCTCTCCCGTTCTGAATATGTCGGGGCCGATAAAGAGGTTATTGCCAATTCAATGACGGGGTTCTTTGAGTATGAAAAGGGCGACAAAAGAGACATTCCAGATTTCAACGTCTTTTATCGTTACTTTGCAACATACCCTTATTACTCCGATGCCATCTGGTATCTGACCCAAATGCGCCGTTGGGGCCAGATCACCGAGCATAAAGACGACAACTGGTATGCCGGTGTTGCCAAGTCCGTTTATCTGCCAGACATTTACCTGAAAGCTGCCCAAATGCTGGTTGAGGAAGGTCACGTCGACAAGAAAGACTTCCCTTGGGACACAGATGGTTACCGTGAACCAACCTCAGCTTTCATTGACGGTATTACCTACGACGGCAAAAAACCCAATGCCTATATTGACGCGCTCTCCATTGGCTTGAAATCAAAGCAAATCATCAAAAACGGCGCAGCCGTAGAAGGCTAACAGAACCTGCCGGAAGCGAAACAGCTTCCGGCAAATCGACCCCATAAGTACAGGATATAAACATGTCTGAGCATAGTGCTACTCCAGAAAACCTTGGCAAGTCCGGGCAGCAATCCATTGCACGAGAAAAGGCCTTTTTGATTATCTCCAGGCTGGAAGGCTGGCTGAATGCACTGGGATTATCCTGGCTTACTCCACTGTTGAAACTTGCCGCCGGTGATAACCCGAAAGAGCAGCTGAACGAACTGAAGCGGGTTTTGCTAATCCCTTTGTGTGGCATTGCAATTTTTCTGATTGCCTGGGCTATTCTTGCCCCCAAGGTTCATACATCGCTTGGCGCAATTCCGGGCCCGGTTCAGGTTCTGGAACAAGCCCAAAACCTGATCGAAGATCATGTTCGTGAACGACGCAAGGCTGACGCTTTCTATGATCGGCAAGACGCACGAAATGCAAAACTTATCGAAGCGGGCAAAGCTGATAAGGTTAAGCACAGAAACTATACTGGCAAGCCGACCTATTTTGACCAGATATTTACATCCCTGATGACCGTCGGGCTTGGCTTTCTGGTTGGAACCATTATCGCAGTTCCGCTCGGTATCGCCTCGGGCTTGTCGCGCACAGTCAATGGCGCGATCAATCCCC
Organism: Sneathiellales bacterium; assembly: GCA_022360775.1. GTDB lineage: Bacteria > Pseudomonadota > Alphaproteobacteria > Sneathiellales > Sneathiellaceae > Sneathiella. Next base: position 24,887 of record JAKSCD010000379.1, read on the forward strand.
TGATCCAGATTTTCAAGCCGGTATCCCCTCTGGCCTGGCTTCCTATTGTCACCATGATAGTCTCTGCCCTTTACGCCAACCCCTCCGATCTTCTTCCGAAGTCACTGGTTATTTCGGCTATTACAGTGACACTGTGCTCACTTTGGCCAACCCTGATCAATACGGCACTTGGCGTGGCTTCAATTGACAAAGACCTCATTAATGTCAGCAAAGTGCTTCAATTACCAACACCGCAGACCATTACCAAACTTGTTTTGCCTTCTGCACTTCCCCTGATTTTTACAGGCCTGCGTCTTTCTCTTGGAGTGGGCTGGATGGTTCTGATTGCCGCTGAAATGCTCGCACAAAATCCTGGTCTTGGAAAATTTGTCTGGGATGAGTTTCAAAATGGATCCTCCCAGTCGCTAGCAAAAATCATGGTCGCTGTTTTGACCATTGGCATCATCGGCTTTCTGTTAGACCGCGTCATGTATGCGCTTCAACAAGCCTTCACCTTCAGCGCCAACCGTTAAGCAGGAGTATATTCGATGAGCTTCATTGAGATTTCAGGTTTTGGGAAAAGCAATGGCGAAGGAAAATCTGCTTCCTCGGTACTAAAAGATGTCAATCTCACAGTCCGAGAGGGAGAATTTATTGCCATCGTTGGTTTTTCCGGCTCCGGAAAAACCACTTTAATTTCTGCCATTGCCGGACTTAATCAAGGGGATGAAGGCCAGATCATCTTTAAAGGTGAACCAGTCAAAGGTCCCAGTCCAAAGCGCGGTGTTGTTTTTCAATCTTATTCCCTTATGCCCTGGCTAACTGTCGAGGGAAACATCGCACTGGCGGTGGATAGTGTTTTTCGGTCCAGTAGCAAAGCGGATCGCCAGGCTATCGTTAGCAAATATATTAAGATGGTTGGTCTCTCTCATGCGACGGACAGGCGTCCAGCAGAGCTTTCCGGCGGCATGCGCCAGCGGGTCGCTGTTGCAAGAGCCCTTGCGATGCAGCCTGAATTGCTTTTGATGGATGAGCCGCTCTCTGCACTGGATGCACTTACGCGCGCAAAGTTACAAGACGAGTTCGCGGAAATTTCTCAAAAAGAGAAAAAAACCATCATTCTGATCACTAATGATGTGGATGAAGCGATTTTACTTGCAGACCGTATTATTCCCTTGAAGCCAGGTCCTGGCGCGACTTTGGGTCCTGATTTTAAGGTTGATCTTCCTCGTCCTCGTGACCGTGGTTCTATGAATAACGACCCTGCTTTCATCAAATTGCGCCGCGACGTGACGGAATATCTGATGAATGTTGGATCGGAAAGAGGCGCTGATCTGGAGAATGATATCCAGCTACCGAACATTACACCGATCACACAAAAAGACCTTCCGGATGCTTATAAAAAAGCATCGGCATCAAACAGACTTGAAAGATATGTCGAGTTCAGTCAGGTCTCCAAGGTTTATCCGACGCCAAAGGGGCCTCTTACTGTTGTTGACGGATTTGATCTGAAAATCAAAAAGGGGGAGTTCATTACCCTGATCGGTCATTCAGGCTGCGGCAAATCGACGGTCCTTTCCATGGCTGCCGGGCTCAATAAAATCACATCCGGTGGTGTTATTCTCAACGGTACAGAAGTCGCAGGCGCAGGCCCCGAGAGAGCCGTTGTCTTCCAGGCTCCGTCCCTTATGCCTTGGTTATCCGCGTATGACAATGTGTCCCTTGGTGTGGAAAAAGTCTATCCGGGAGCTAATAAATCCGAACGTAAAGATATTGTTGAATATTACCTGTCTCGCGTTGGCCTTGCTGATGCCATGCATAAAAAAGCAGCCGATCTTTCAAACGGCATGAAACAGCGTGTCGGGATCGCCCGGGCTTTTGCGTTATCCCCCAAACTGCTGCTTCTGGATGAGCCTTTTGGCATGCTGGACAGTCTGACCCGATGGGAGCTGCAGGATGTATTGATGGATGTCTGGAAGAAAACCAAGGTCACAACAATCTGTGTCACCCACGATGTAGATGAAGCCATTCTTCTCGCGGACCGGGTTGTCATGATGTCAAACGGTCCAAATGCACGGATCGGTAATATCATGGATGTTGGCCTTGAAAGGCCTCGTTCACGGACCGAATTACTGGCGCATCCGGATTACTACGCCTACCGGGAGGAGCTCCTTGATTTTCTTGAAGCTTATGAAGGCGGCGCCAATCCAAGCCCGGAACTTCTGAAATCCATCCAGCAAAAACGTGCTGACCGCCTGGCTAAACAAAAGCCGGCAGCGTAAGGGAGGCAATCGTGAAAGAAAAACTTGTCGTTATCGGAAATGGTATGGCGCCTGGCAGAATGCTGGAAGCCATACTTGAAAAAGATCCGGATCGTTATGACATTACGATCTTCAATGCGGAACCCAGAGTAAATTATAACCGGCTCATGCTTTCACCCGTTTTATCCGGTGAAAAGAAGTATGAGGACATCATCACGCATGATGACAGCTGGTATGCGCGTCATGGCATTACCCTCCATAAAAATGCACTTGTGACGAAAATCGACAGAGACGAGAAAACTGTCGTTTCGGAAAATGGGCTCATGGCCCCTTATGACAAGCTCGTTATCGCGACCGGGTCTTCTCCTTTCGTTATCCCGGTACCCGGCCATACACTGGAGGGTGTTCTTGTTTACCGTGATCTCGATGATGTCGAAAAAATGATCCAGGCGTCAAAGAAACCGGGCAGCCGCGCTGTTGTAATCGGCGGCGGGCTTCTGGGTCTGGAAGCCGCAGCCGGGCTTAAAGCCCAGGGGATGGAAGTTACGGTTCTGCATCTGATGCCGACGCTTATGGAACGTCAACTGGATGGCGCGGCGGGCTACCTGCTTGAGAAATCCATTCAAGAAATGGGTATCGATGTCGTTACTGAAGCCAATACAAAATCAATCATGGGTGATGAGAAGGTCACCGGTGTCGAGCTCGAAGATGGCACTGTAATCGACGCAAACATTGTCGTGATGGCCGTTGGTATTCGGCCCTCTACCTGGCTTGCCGAAAGTGCAGAGATTCAGATTAATCGCGGCATCCTGGTCAATGACCGGATGGAAACTTCTGCAGAAGACATTTATGCGCTTGGGGAATGCGCCGAACATAACGGGGAATGCTATGGATTAGTCGCCCCTCTTTATGACATGGCCCTGACCCTTGCCGATCAGTTACTGGACGGAGCTTCTGAATATTCTGGTTCCCAAACGGCCACCAAATTGAAGGTGACCGGCATAGACCTTTTTTCGGCAGGTGATTTTGCCGAGGGAGAGGACCGGGAAGAGATCATCCTGCGTGACGCAACAGCCGGCATATATAAGCGCCTTGTGCTGAAAGAGAATAGAATTATTGGTGCTGTTCTTTATGGCGAAACAAGTGACGGCATGTGGTTCTTTGATCTTCTCAAGAAGGGAGCCGATATATCAGAAATGCGCGATAGCCTTATTTTTGGCCAGGCCTTTCAGGGAGGGGGTGCGCAGGACCCGCTTTCAGCCGTTGCATCCCTGCCGCCTGATGCGGAAATTTGCGGATGTAACGGCATTTGTAAATCTGCAATCACCACAGCAATTGCAGAGAAAAATCTCACAAATCTCCAGGAAGTCCGCGAACATACCAAGGCATCTGCTTCCTGCGGGACCTGTACCGGCCTTGTAGAGCAGCTCATGGAGCTCAGCCTTGGAGACAAGTATAATGCGTCTTCAGTGACCGCCATGTGCTCCTGTACCGAACTTGGCCATGATGACGTTCGAAAACTCATTCGGGCAAAAGGACTGAAAACCATTCCTGCTGTCATGCAAGAGCTTGAATGGAAAACATCCGGTGGATGTGCGAAATGCCGCCCTGCACTGAATTACTATCTGGTGAGCGATTGGCCTGATGAATATGCTGATGATTATCAGTCCCGTTTTATCAATGAACGCGTCCACGCAAATATTCAGAAAGACGGAACCTATTCCGTCGTTCCCAGAATGTGGGGAGGCGTGACCACGGCTGATGAGCTGCGTACGATTGCCGATGTTGTCGATAAATTCAATATTCCCTCGGTCAAGGTTACTGGCGGTCAGCGTATTGATATGCTTGGAGTCAAAAAAGAAGATCTCCCCGGAGTCTGGGCAGATCTTGGAAAGGCCGGTTTTGTTTCAGGGCAAGCTTATTCCAAGGGGCTGCGCACAGTCAAAACCTGCGTAGGCACAAACTGGTGTCGGTTTGGAACGCAAGATTCCACCGGACTAGGCATCAAGCTGGAAAAGTTTATGTGGGGGTCCTGGACACCCGCAAAGCTCAAACTCGCGGTATCAGGATGTCCGCGAAATTGCGCGGAAGCGACTTGCAAAGATATTGGCGTGATATGTGTGGATTCCGGATACGAAATTCATTATGCCGGCGCCGCCGGGCTCGATATCAGAGGCACCAGGATCCTTTGTTCGGTGAAAACCGAAGAGGAGGTCATGGAATATATCTGCGCTCTCACCCAGATGTATCGTGAACAGGGGCATTATCTGGAGCGTATTTATAAATGGGCGGACCGAATTGGTGAAGATGAAATCAGGAAACAGATCGTCCAAAGCCCGGACATGCGAAAAAGCTACTATGACAGGTTCGTTTTTTCACAGAAATTTGCGCAAGTTGATCCCTGGGCAGAGCGGGTTAGCGGCAAAGATCATCATGAGTTCAAACCGCTTGCCACACTAACGCTGGAGGCAGCAGAATGACAGTACAGGATCAGATCTGGTTTCCTGTGGGAAACATCCATGACATCCCCAAGCGCGGAGCTAGATGCATCAATTTTGGCCCCAACAAACTGGCTATCTTCCGCACTGAAGAAAACAGGCTTTTCGCCATGGAAGACAAATGCCCTCACGGGGGAGGTCCTTTAAGCCAGGGGATCGTTCATGGGGATTGTGTGACCTGCCCGCTTCATAACTGGGTGATCTCGCTGGAAAACGGGGAAGCCCAGGGTGCAGATAACGGGCGGTCGAATACCTATCCGGTTAAATGTGAAGACGATCAGATCTTTATCGGATTAAGCACATCGTCAAAAGAGAGTAGCGATCTAAATGCCTGAATTTTCTGCCGTTACCAAATCCACCTGTCCCTATTGCGGTGTTGGATGTGGCATTGAAATTACCCGGGAAAATGGTGAAGTCTCTGTTAAAGGGGACAAACATCATCCTGCTAATTTCGGAAAGCTGTGCTCAAAAGGATCTGCCCTTGCTCAAACCATTGATCTTCAGGATCGCTTGTTGCACCCGGAAATAAAGGGCCGCCAAACCAACTGGGAGGAAGCCCTGAACAAGATTGCCCGCGATATGACCCAAGCGATTGAGGAATACGGCCCTGACAGCATCGCCTTCTATGTCTCAGGCCAGCTTTTGACCGAAGACTATTATGTCGCAAACAAGCTGATGAAAGGCTTTATCGGATCCGGAAATATCGATACCAATTCCCGGCTTTGTATGTCCTCAAGTGTGGCTGCCCATAAGCGCGCCTTTGGCAGTGATACGGTTCCAGGAAGCTATGAAGACCTTGAAAAAGCAGATCTGCTGATCCTCACAGGCAGTAACCTGGCCTGGTGCCACCCTGTTCTGTTTCAAAGGGTGATGAACGCAAAAAAAGCGCGCCCGGAAATGAAGATCGTTGTCATTGACCCCAGAAGAACACCAACGGCTGACAATGCCGATTTGCATTTGCCTCTGGCTGCAGACAGCGATGTGGCCCTGTTCACCGGACTTTTAAATCACCTTGCAAAATCCAAAAGTCTGAAGAAGGCTTACATTGATCAATATACAAACGACATCGAAGACACCCTCGCTCAATGCAAAACGGCGACGCTTGAAAAAGTTTCTGAACTGACGGGACTGCCCGAGCATGATCTCCTGACCTTTTACGAACTGTTTCAACAAACAGAAAAAGCCGTCACAGTCTATAGTCAGGGTGTTAATCAGTCTGCCAAAGGCACAGATAAGGCGAACGCGATTATAAACTGTCATCTCGCAACCGGCCGTATCGGACGGGAAGGCATGGGCCCTTTTTCAATAACAGGTCAACCCAATGCCATGGGAGGACGAGAAGTGGGCGGTCTTGCAAATATGCTGGCGGCTCATTTGGATATTGGCAATCCACAGCATCATGAACTCCTCTCCCGGTTCTGGGAGACTGACACCCTCACGTCAACACAAGGCCTGAAAGCGGTTGATCTTTTTAAAGCTGTCGCAAATGGAGATATCAAGATGCTCTGGATCATGGCAACAAATCCGGTTGATAGTCTTCCACAAGCCGATGTGGTAAGAGACGCGCTCAAAACCTGCCCAATGGTTATTGTCTCGGACATTATGAGTAACACCGATAGTATCCTTCACGCGGATATAAAGCTTCCAGCGGCTGGCTGGGGCGAAAAAGAGGGCACGGTTACCAATTCTGAAAGGCGTATTTCAAGGCAAAAGGCCTTCCTGCCTCTACCGGGAGACGCAAAGCCTGACTGGTGGATCATCTCGGAAGTCGCCAAACGCATGGGATTTGAAGCTGAATTTACCTATTCCTCGCCTGCCAGCATCTTTCGTGAACATGCTTCTTTATCATCGTTTGAAAATGGGGGCACACGTGACTTTGATATCGGTGCTTATGCAACGATAAGCGACGAAGATTACGAGCATTTCAGCCCCTTCCAATGGCCACAAGCCATAGGAGCCAAAGAGGAAGAGACCCGCTTTTTTTCAGAAGGCGGATTTTTTACAGCAAATGGCAAAGCGAATTTCATCCCTTTATCGCCCTCTTCTGCACCTGAAATCGGCGAAAAATCTCTCATTCTCAACACGGGTAGAACAAGGGATCAGTGGCATACAATGACCCGAACGGGGAAAAGTGCCACACTCTCCTCTCATATCACCGAACCGTTAGTGGAAATTTCACCTGAGGATGCAGCTTCATTAAACATTACTGATGGAGAGCTGGCCTCCGTGCGCAGTTTTCATGGTGAAATCATAGGTCGGGTAAAAATATGCGACCGGCAACGCCCGGGAGACATCTTCTGTTCCATGCACTGGACCGATCAATTTGCAAATAGAGGGCGCGTCAACAGCCTGGTCGCAAGCGTAACAGACCCGGTCTCAGGCCAACCTGCTGCAAAATATACCCCTGTTCAGCTATCGCCTTTTAAAGCACTGACATACGGCTTTAGTGTCTCTATAAACAAGCCGGTCTTTTCGTCCGCTGCTTATTGGGCGCAAGTCCGACACTCCAACGGATGGCGAACTGAACTCGCTTTTAAAGACGTTATAGAAAATCCGAAAAGATTTGTGGTTGATCATTTTTCCGATGATCCGAACGCTGATATTCTTTTCTTGGAGGATCGCAGTCGGCAGGATTATCGAATACTCCTGTTCGAACAGGACAGATTAAGTGCCGCCCTCTTCCTGTCGCCGCACCCGCTAACCCTGTCCAGAGAATGGATTGCTGACCAGCTTAATCAGGAAATAATTGAGCCTTCCTCCCGCTTCCTGTTAAGCGCAGGACGCCCCGGTCCCTCACAACCGGATAAAGGGCCTATTATTTGTGCATGCTTCTCAATTGGTGCCAACCAGATTAGCCAAGCCGTTACCCAAGAGGGATGTCAAAATATCGATGACGTCGGCACATTACTAAAAGCAGGAACAAATTGCGGCTCCTGCAAATCCGAAATCAGTCAGTTTTTTGAGGTAAAGAACATGATAGCAGCTGAGTAACTTCCGTCATCCAATGAAGGTTATTGCGCCTATTTTCTATCTCTCTTTCAGGCTTTCGTTCTTGTATCTCAGAAGCGGTGTCAGCACATATTCGAGCACCCGGCGATTACCGGTTTTGACCTCTATCGTTGTGGCCATGCCTGGGGAAAGGCTGACCATACGTTTATCAACCTGGATTTCATGAGCCGACATCTCAATTCGCGCATCATAAACCAGCCCCAGGTTTTCATCTTCTATGGAATCATTGGAAATCGTCAGGACCTTACCTTCAATGATCCCGTATTTTGTATAGGGAAAGGCCTCCAGTTTCACTTCCGCCTCCTGCCCGACCTCGACAAAACCGATATCTTTATTCAGGATCTTGGCATTGACCACCAGACGGCTATTATCAGGCACGATGACCATCAGCGGTTTCGCCGCCTCGACCACACCGCCAACTGTATGAACGGCCAGTTGCTGAACCTTTCCATCCACAGGGGAGGTGAGCCTTCTCAGCACATCCCGGCGCTCTGCTTTCAGGATTTCCTGGTCGATCCCGTCAATCTGCCGCTGGACCTCGTTAAGCTCCCCAAGGCGGGTTTTTCGGATTTCATTCTCTTCGCGGAGCCGTTCCTGTTTGAGGGCTGCGATAGATGCAGTCACTTCGGCAATTCCCGCTTTTTCTGTCAGGATATCCTTTTCATTTTCAACCTGGACCTGCTGCAGTTCAAGCAGCCTTAAACGCGCGGCATATCCCTTGCGTTCCAGCTCGGCGATTGCATCCACCTGCTCCTTGATAAAGGGGAGTGACGCTTCCAGTTTTTCTATCCTGGCTTTGGCGACTTTCAGTTGCGCCTGCCGGCGCGCACCTTCTTCTTTATAATAGCGAAGACGCGCTTCCTGTTCGGCAAGTTCGTTTTCTATCCGTTGATGCTGTAAGCGAACTCGAACCGGGTCGGCTCCTGCAGGCGGTGTGAAACTCTCCCTTACTTTCTTTGAATCAACCAGCAAAGCCTCAAGCCGTGCCTTTTCAAGAGACGCCGTCATGCGTTCCTGCAACAACCGGTCCCGATCCGCTTCACTATCGGTTGGATCCAGTTCAATCAGAACATCGCCCGTCTTTACATGCTGACCATCGGCCACATGGATCGCCCGGACGACCCCGATTTCAGAAGCCTGAATAAACTTCACATGGTCAATAGGTACGACCTTTCCCGTTGCTGTTGCCACAACATCAATTTTTCCGAACCACGCCCAAAGCGCCGCAATGGTAAGAAAAGCACCGATGCTCAGCATTAATCCTCGCCCAATGGGGGATGCCGGAGTTTCCATGACCTCGATCACGGCAGGCAGAAACTCGTAATCACTTTTTTTGCGCTTGATCCTGGGTCTTGCCTTATCCGCCTTCTTGGCCTCTTTCCAGATGGAGGCGGAGCGCTTCATCCCCTCAAGCATCTTCAAGCCCTCCAAGCTGCTTGTCATAAAGGCTTTTAAACAGACCGTTTTTCTTCAAAAGCTCTTTTGGAGGACCATCCTCGACAATACGTCCACCTTCCATCGAGATAATGCGGGTTGCATCTCGAA
>JAKSCD010000274.1 GCA_022360775.1 Sneathiellales bacterium
ACGTTCACGAAGCTTCGGCCAGGCAGATTCGTCCATTTGTGCCGGCAACTCTTCGCCTTCCAGCCCGGTCAATCGAAGCAGTTCAGCGTAGAACTTTGTTTCAATAGACCCGATCGATACATATTTTCCATCTTTGGTCTCGTAGACATCATAGAAATGTGCGCCGGAATCAAGAATATTGGTTCCCCGTTCATCGCTCCAGCGCCCTGCAGCTTTCAAGCCGAAGAAAGTCGTCATCAAGCTAGCTGCACCATCCACCATAGACACATCAACAACCTGGCCTTTTCCGGACTTCCCGGCTTCCAGCATGGCTGCAAGCATTCCCATTGCCAGATAAAGCGCACCACCGCCAAAATCACCAACAAGATTTAGAGGCGGCGTTGGCATACTGCCTTTCCGGCCCATTGCGTGGAGTGCTCCTGAAAGAGCGATATAGTTCAGATCGTGACCAGCAGCTGGTGCCATGGGACCATCCTGTCCCCAGCCGGTCATCCTGCCAAATGCTATTTTCGGATTGGCTTCAAAGACCACATCAGGTCCGAGGCCCAGCCGTTCCATAACACCCGGACGAAACCCTTCTATAAGGCCATCAGCCTGCTTAATCAGCGATAGAATAAGGTCCCGCCCTTCAGGAGATTTACTATCTACAGCAACGGACCGTCGTCCACGCATTAAAAGATTGAATTTCGGATCGGTGTGAACACCAAGACCTGTATCCGCCATCCGGTCGATACGAATAATGTCCGCTCCCATATCTGCAAGAAGAAGCGCGCACATTGGCCCGGGGCCAATCCCTCCCATTTCGACGATTTTAAATCCAGCCAAAGGTCCCATTATTTTTCCTTTCTTATTACAAGGCCTGTTGTTAGCTACCTTGCAGTTTAGCGTCTTTCTACTGACATTGTCATTAGATGATTGGCTATCCCCGTATAACTATTTGCACTTCGATTTTAAGACATTCTGATTGCGTGATGATAGGACTAAGGGCTATATCTTTGCTTTCAGAGAATTGCAATCGGGGGTATCGGATATGGGTAAAATTATTACAGGCGCCATTGCCGCACTGGTCATTATTCTAGCTGCTTTGGTCGGGGTCTTTTATTTCAATCTGGATAAGGTGATTATTGCTGCTGTCGAAAAATACGGTACTGAAGTTACTCAATCCGACGTTACCCTTGCCGGCGCTGAAGTTGACCTCACTTCTGGTGCGGGTGCTCTTCAAGGGTTGAAAGTCGCAAATCCAAAGGGATTTCAAGAACCAAGCGCGTTTGAGCTTGGAGAAATTTCCCTGGCCGTCAATTTATCAGAGACAAACGAAAAGCTCATTCATATCAAAGAAATAATTGTGGATGGTCCTGCCATTACCTATGAGGTGAATGAAACCACTAACAATCTTGATGAAATTAAAAAGAATATTGAT
>JAKSCD010000097.1 GCA_022360775.1 Sneathiellales bacterium
AAGTTCGTGAAGCTGGGTTAATCCAGCGGCTTACTGTTGCTGTTCTTGTTAATGGTAAAGCCAATCAGGACGCTGACGGCAATGTCACTTATGAGCCACTTGATAATGAAGCGCTGGAGAAAATTGCAACACTCGTGAAATCCACAATCGGTTACGATGAAGAACGTGGTGATCTCGTTGAAGTCGTCAATATGCCCTTCGTTGCACTGGCTGAGCAGTCATTTGAGAACGATCCGGCAGCAGAAGAGATCTTTATGGGCTTGAATAAGGCTGACCTCTTTAAAATGGGTGAAATGGCTGTTCTTGCGGTTGTCGCCGTACTGGCTCTTCTCCTTGTCGTACGCCCCCTTCTCAATCGCGCTTTAAGCATTGATGGAAATGCAGATGCGCTTGTTGGTGCGGATGGCTCAGTGGGTGCACTAGCCGGGGGTGTTCCAGGCGCAACGGCAGCGCTTCCAGGCGGGGGCGGTGTTGCGCTTGAAGGCGGCGGCGGCGGAGCGATCACCGGACCAGATGGTGAACCGGCGCTTCAGTCTGAAACACTCACTGAACTTGATGAGATGATCGATATGGCCAAAGTCGAAGGTCAGGTAAAAACTTCGGCACTTAAAAAGGTCGGCGAAATCATAGACAAACATCCAGATGAGGCTGTCGCAATCGTTCGCAGCTGGCTCTATCAGGAAGGTTAATTCAGGAAATTGTAATGGCAGTAACTGACGTAAAACAATTAAGCGGCCCGGATAAAGCAGCGGTTCTGATGCTTGCTTTAGGTGAAGATCATTCTGCAACTATCTGGGGGCGCCTGGATGAGGAAGAGATTAAGGAAATCTCTCAGGCCATGGCAACCCTTGGCACTGTACCGGCAGAAGTGATGGAAGCCCTGTTTATGGAATTTGCCGGCAGCATTTCCTCTACTGGCAACATCATCGGAAACTATGATGCTACTGAACGTCTCCTGATGAGAGCCCTGCCAGGGGATCGCGTCGAAAGCATAATGGAAGAAATCCGCGGTCCTGCTGGCCGTACCATGTGGGACAAGCTGGCCAATGTGAACGAGGCTGTTCTTGCCAATTACCTGAAGAATGAATATCCGCAGACAGTTGCGGTTGTAATGAGTAAAATCAAACCGGATCATGCGGCAAAGGTACTTGCAACTCTCCCGGAAGATTTCTCTCTTGAAGTCGTCAATCGCATGTTGCAGATGGAATCTGTCCAAAAAGAGGTTCTTGATAAAATTGAAGACACTTTACGCAGCGAGTTCATGAGCAATCTTGCGAAAACAAGCAAGGCAGACAGCCATGAATTAATGGCTGATATCTTCAACAATTTTGATCGAAACACCGAGGGACGTTTTATCGCTGCACTGGAAGAGCGTAATCGTGACAGTGCAGAAAAAATCAAGGCTCTCATGTTCACCTTTGAAGATCTTCTCAAGCTTGATCCGGCAGGCGTTCAGACATTGCTTAGAAACGCAGACAAGGATCGTCTTGGATTGTGTCTCAAAGGTGCTTCAGACGCTGTTCGGGATCTTTTCTTTACCAACATGTCTGAACGGGCAGCAAAAATTCTCCGCGAAGATATGGAAGCGATGGGTCCGGTGCGCCTCAAAGATGTAGACGAAGCTCAAATGGAAATTGTGTCGGTCGCAAAAGACCTCGCGGATAAAGGCGAGATCATGCTTGCGGACAGCGGCGGCGATGACGAACTGGTTTATTAAGGCGTTGATGGTATGAACCCCAATTCAAAATTCCTGTTCGACACCGAATTTGGTGAAGCATCTGTTCCTTTGAAGAAAAAGGAAGAAACGCCACCTGCCCCTCCCGTTCTTTATACGGAGGAACATAAAGAGCAATTTACTCAAGAGGCCTATCAAAACGGCCTTGAGGCGGGAAAATCAGAAGCATTTACAGGAATTGAAGCGTCCATGACCCAATTACTTGAAGGATTGGGCAGTCAATTACAACAGCTATCCGCTGTTTATAGCACCCAGATGGAAGGACAGCAGAAGGAAGCCGCCAGTCTTGCCTTTGCAATCGCGTCAAAACTGGCCCCAGCCCTTATATCCCGCCAACCTCAACTGGAAGTCATGAAAATGATCGAGGAATGCCTGGTGGACTTGCATGACGAACCCCGAATTGTGGTGCGGGCCAGTGAACCTGTGTGTACAGCACTTACCGAGAAAATAGAGACACTGACCCAGACAACCGGGTTTCAGGGAAAAGTTATTCTGCTGCCTGACGACACCAAAGCAGGCAGTGATTGCCGGGTGGAATGGGCCGACGGTGGTGTCGAGCGGGATCTGGAAGAAACCCGTCAGAAAATTGAAGAAATTGTAGACCGCTATCTACGGTCTGAAACCAGCAATCCGCAAGGATAATCCAGCTGTTTGCTGGTGAGTAAAGGAGAGAAATAGTGGCTGATAATGAAGATCTCGAGCTGGACGAGCTTACGGCAGATGAAGGCGGTAACGCCGAAGCAGGCGATGAAGCTGGTGATGCCGTCGAAGCTGAAGGCGAAGACGGCGCTGAAAATGCCGCCGCAGCAGAAGCCGTTGGCGAAGATTCCGAGATATCACGTACAGCGGCCGATCTGGAAGCTGTTTTCGATATCCCGGTACATGTGTCAGCCGTTCTTGGTAAATCCAGAATGCAGGTAAGCCAGTTATTGAAACTGGGACGGGGTGCTGTCGTCGAACTTGATCGTAAAGTTGGTGAGGCCATTGATATTTATGTCAATAACCGCCTTGTCGCACGCGGGGAAGTGGTTGTCGTGGAAGACCGCCTCGGCGTTACGATGACAGAGATCATCAAATCTGATCGCCGATAGGACGAGACATAGAATGAAACTCGATCTTGCAACATTCTTTGGATTATTTGGCGGATTTGCTGTCGTCACCACTGCCGTTATTCTTGGCGGTTCGATCACAGCTTTTTATAATCTGCCATCCGTGCTGATCGTTTTAGGAGGTACCTTTCTGGTCACCAGTGTGAGCTTCTCCTGGAATGAAGTTGCTCGCGCTCAGAAAATGATTTTCGGTACTCTTTTTGTCCGCGAACGATCATCGGATGAAATAGCGTATGATATGTTGAAACTCGCGGATCAATGCCGCGGAAAAGGCGTCTTGCAATTGCAGAATTATCTGCAGACCATCGATACCGATAGCTTTCAACATAAAGCCCTTCAGCTTGTTGTTGATGGACTTCCTGCAGAAGATGTCAGCCGAATTCTGCAAAACGACCTCAATGGCATGATGGCCCGTCACACATCCGGAGCAGGAATTCTGCACCGTGCTGCCGAAGTTGCGCCCGCCATGGGACTGATCGGCACTCTTGTCGGCCTTGTACAGATGCTCAGTAACCTGAATGATCCGTCAACAATCGGTCCTGCCATGGCTGTCGCCTTGCTGACCACTTTTTACGGCGCCATTCTGGCAAATATGTTTTTCAGTCCCCTCGCTTCAAAGCTGGAACGGAACTCCTCTGAAGAAGTTCTCTCCAGCCGGATTTACATTGCCGGCGCCACGTCAATTGGCCGCCAGGAAAATCCACGCAGACTGGAAATGGTAATTAACACTTTGCTGCCGCCTGAAGAGCGCGTGCAGTATTATAATTAAGTTGTAGGAGAGTAAGCAGATGCGTTTGCTTATAATTGGATCGTTAAACGGACAGATTGGTGCTGCGAGTCAAATCGCGATTTCCCGCGGTGCGAAGGTGAGCCAGGTGGATGATATTGAAATGGCTCTCATGTCATTGCGATCAGGTAAAGGGGCGGATATGGCTATGATTGATGTCAATCTGCCTATCAGCCACCTGGTTGAAAGCCTTTCCAATGAACGAATTAGCCTGCCGGTCATCGCCTGCGGTATCAATACAGACGCAACAGCAGCGGCCAATGCGATCCGCGCTGGCGCAAAAGAATTTCTGCCACTCCCTCCTGATCCGGAATTGATTGCTGCGGTTCTTGAAGCTGTTGCTGAAGACAACTCCAAACTTATTTTCAGCGATCCCGCGATGGCTGAAGTCGTCCGTCTCGCGGATCAGATTGCCCCCTCTGCTGCATCCGTGCTGATTAATGGCGAAACGGGAACAGGTAAAGAGGTTATGGCTAGTTATCTGCATTCAAAAAGCACACGTGCTGATAAACCGTTTGTTTGCGTAAATTGTGCTGCCATTCCTGAAAACCTTCTGGAATCTGAACTTTTTGGTCACGAAAAAGGAGCATTTACCGGTGCCGTTGCACGCCGTATCGGTAAATTTGAGGAGGCCAATGGTGGTACTCTTCTTCTGGACGAAATCAGTGAAATGGATATTGCCTTGCAGGCCAAGTTGCTGCGGGCAATTCAGGAACGGGTCATCGATCGCGTTGGTGGTACGAAGCCTGTCACGGTCGATATTCGTATTCTTGCAACTTCCAACCGTGATCTTGCAGAAGCGGTCAGGGAAAAAACCTTCCGTGAAGACCTTCTCTTTCGCTTGAATGTAGTGACCTTGAAAATTCCGCCGCTCCGCCAGCGGCCGGCGGATATCGTAACCCTCTCCAGCCATTTCGTGAAAAAATACTCTGAAATGAACGGCCTTGAACTCCGCCCGGTCAGCGAAGCTGCAATGGAGAAAATCAAGCGCAATCCCTGGAAAGGGAATGTGCGAGAACTCGAAAATGCCATGCATCGTGCGGTTTTGCTTGCAAGCGGAAGCGATATTGGCCCAGAGGCCATCCTGATGCCTGACGGATCTGATATCCCTTCATCAGGTGCTGTTGCTTCAGAGATGACATCCTCCGCGGTTTCCAATCCGGCAGGTGGAGAAACCCCTCTGGTCGGCCGTACGGTTGCTGATGTGGAAAAAGACCTGATCCTGAACACCCTGGAACATTGTCTTGGGAACAGAACACATGCCGCAAATATTCTTGGGATCTCCATTCGAACATTGCGTAACAAACTGAAGCTCTATTCCGGCGAGGGAGCTGCGGTCCCGCAGCCAAGCGCTCCGCAACGTGTCTCTTACTAAGCATCTAAATCGCATTCACGAAAGTAAGTAGTTTAAATGACTGATAGCCAGGAACAAGAGCAACCGGCAGCAGGTGGCGGTCTCTCTTTCGGAAAACTCCCGGGAATTCTCGGACAGGGAGACATCGGCCTCGCATTGGGTGTCGTCTGTATTCTTGTTGTTCTTATTCTTCCCATGCCGAGCTGGCTTCTGGACTTCAGTCTGGCCATTTCGATCACTTTCTCGGTTATCATTTTAATGACCTGCCTGTTTATCAGCAAACCCCTGGACTTCAGCTCCTTTCCAACGGTTTTGCTGATTGCAACGATGCTTCGGCTTTCGTTAAATCTGGCATCCACCCGACTTATCCTTTCTGAAGGCCATTCCGGGCCTGATGCCGCTGGCAGCGTTATTGAAGCTTTTGGCAGTTTTGTCATGGGCGGCAATTTCGTGATCGGGATTATTGTGTTTGCTATCCTGGTGATCGTTAATTTCGTTGTTATTACCAAAGGTTCCGGGCGTATTGCTGAGGTAGCAGCCCGCTTCTCTCTGGACGCAATGCCGGGCAAGCAAATGGCAATTGACGCCGATCTATCTGCCGGAATGATCGATGAGAATACTGCGCGACAGCGGCGTAAGGACCTTGAGGATGAAAGCGCTTTTTTTGGCTCCATGGATGGTGCATCAAAATTTGTACGCGGTGACGCCATTGCCGGACTTCTGATCACCTTCATCAATATCATTGGCGGTATTATCGTTGGTGTTGCCCAACACGGGATCAGCTTCTCGGAAGCTGCAAACAGCTATACTCTTCTGACTGTCGGCGATGGTCTTGTCAGCCAGATCCCTGCCCTGATAGTTTCTGTAGCAGCTGGTATGCTTGTCTCCCGTGGTGGCGTCACGGGAACCACAGATAAAGCCCTGCTCGGTCAGCTTGGCGGATATCCACGCGCCCTGGGCGTCAGCTCTTTCCTTCTTGTTTCCCTGTCTCTCCTTCCAGGTATCCCCATGCTCCCCTTCCTGATCCTTGCGGGAGGCACAGGTTACGCAGCTTATGTTATGTCGCGGCAGAAAGTGGAAACAGAAGAAGCAGAAAAACAACAGCTTATTGAAGAGCAAAAAGAAGCCATTCCTGCAGAAGAGCCAATCTCCACTGCACTTGCGATCGACGAGCTTCGACTGGAACTGGGATATGGTTTGCTTCCCTTGATTAACGATAACGAAGGCTACCGTCTTACCGATCAGATTAAGGCGCTACGCCGTCAGATTGCGAGTGATATGGGCTTCGTGATGCCAAGCGTCCGAATTCTCGATAACATGCAGCTCCCGGCAAATAACTATGTCATTCGGGTTAAGGAGCTGGAAGCAGGTGAAGGTAGCGTTCGGCCTAATCATTTGCTGATCATGGATCCGCAAGGTTTACCTATCGATCTTCCCGGCGAAGAAACAACCGAACCCACATTTGGTTTGCCTGCTGTCTGGGTCGATGAAGGTCAACGTGAAGAAGCTTCCTTCCGCGGCTATACTGTTGTTGATCCGGCAACCGTTGTGACGACCCATCTAACGGAATTAATGAAAGATCATATGGCTGATCTTCTGTCCTATGCCGAAACACAAAAGCTGATGGACGAGCTTCCAAAGGCTCATCAGAAACTGATTGCAGATATGATCCCGACCCAGATCTCGGTGAGTGGTGTCCAGCGCATTTTGCAAAACCTGCTTACAGAACGTATTTCCATACGGGATCTTGCTTCCATTCTTGAAGGCATTTCAGAAGCCACCGGCTATACACAGAATATCAATATGATCACCGAACATGTTCGTGCACGGCTTGCGCGCCAGATTTCGGCTGCAAATGTAGCGCCTGATGGCTTTATTCCTCTTGTCACCATGTCACCGGAATGGGAGCAGAATTTTGCTGAATCCATCGTTGGCCAGGGAGAGGATAAGCAACTTTCCATGGCACCGAGCCTGTTGCAGGAATTTATCGCTGCGGTTCGGGACAATTTTGATACGCTGGGTCAACAGGGCCACAACCCGGTTCTGTTGACAAGTCCCGGGGTCAGACCCTATGTCCGGTCAATTGTGGAACGCTTTCGTCCTGCAACGGTTGTGATGTCGCAAAACGAGATCCATCCAAAAGCCAAACTTAAAACCCTGTCTCAGATTTAGGAATAATCAGGGATGAGAATAAAATCCTTCACAGGACCAACCATAGCAGAAGCCATGAACAAGGTGCGCCTTGAGCTCGGTGACGAGGCGATCATTCTGGCCACACAGGATTTACCAACAGGTGAAAGCCAGGTGACCGTCGCGGTTGAACAACCTGATCCTGCCCCGCAGAAAATAACACTGGAAGAGAACTGGGCTTCCGGTTGGGATACAGACTGGAAGCTTGAAGCTGAAACCCAGAAAGCCAAGCCGAAGATGAAGAAGAAGCCTTCAGTACCTTCTGCAAAAAAAGCACCATCACGGCAGGAAGAACCAAGCCCTTTCGTCCCTGCT
>JAKSCD010000096.1 GCA_022360775.1 Sneathiellales bacterium
AAAGGTATAAAAAAAAGCGGGGTTCAGCCCCGCTTTTTTGTTGTTTCAGGTTCTATTTCTGGCCAATGACCCGGCGGCCCTGATTGATTTCTTTCAGATACTCGATGCCTTCATCTGCAATGGCGTAACCGACCATATCCTCGCTTTCGCCGTCAATTTCTTCCATGTCGATCCAGTGAGAATAAAGCGGGCGTGTCCGATCAGTGATGATGCCTGATTTGAGCAAGGTCTTCACAAGAACGCGGAAGATATTGGTGGATTCTTTCATGGAATCCCGGCGATCTTTATCCGTATAAACCTCACGGCAGGCATCGCGAACCCATTCCCAATCCAGGCCGAATTGCTGGTAGATAACCTGTTTCTGACGGATGTTGACGAGATTGAAGAGAACTGATTCAAAGCATTTCGCCGCCCAGTCCTCGACAATCTCATGTTCTTTCGGTGTCAGGTTCGGTATGGTTTTATCCGCCCAGATCTTTCCAAACTTATGATGAAAAGCTTCGTCCGTCATGACCAGCTGGGTCAGGCGTTTCAGGAGCGGGTCATTGGTCTTGGAGTGGAAATTGGCAAATGCCCCCATCGCCAGACCTTCGATCAGCATCTGCATACCGACCAGTTTTTTGTAGACTTCTTCCGCGCCAACAAGTTCTTTCATCAGATCGCCAAGCGCCTGTCCAACCGGATAAGGGCTTCCCCACCGGACCTGGATGTAGCGGCTGAACGCTGTCACATGACGGGCTTCCTCGCGGGTCTGGTTGCTGGCATATTCCTGGGCACCCGGATCGAGAAGAACATGACACAGGCTGGCGCTGAGAGAAAGGGCGCCTTGTTCACCGTGCAAAATGCCTGAAACAGACCAGCGGACACTTTCATTTCCAAGCTTGATAATCTGTTTTTCATCCAGCTTGTCCACAACGGCACTTTGCAGTTCCGGAATGGAGGTCTTGGGCATAATCAGTTCATTTTCGATGTCAAACGGTTGGTTGAAATCGATATAGGCTTCATCAAGAGGATCCCAGAAATGGTCATGGGTTGCCGAGATAATTTTATCAAAGGCATCCGTCCTTTTTCCATATCGATTGACATCCAGCATTGCCGGAAAATCATCAGGGGCGACCGAATTGTAGATTTCATCCCTTGTAATATGGGTGCTCATCAGTGGTTTCCTCTCAGTTAGCTCTTATCGAGTTGTTCTTATGCTTTACGTTTACGTAAACGTTAATTGTATTTTACACCATCCAAATCCCAAATACAATAAAAGCCTGATATGCTTTACGTTACGTTAAGTGGGGAAATCGCAGTTTTTAACCCTTTTTGAACGGGGAATGAGCAGATAAATACTGAATTTCCGCATCCATATCGCGTGTTTCCGCCTTCAGGAACTCTGCAACTGCATCCTGAAATCCTGGATCCTGCATCCAGTGGGCGGAAAAAGTCTTTGTCGGGAGATAGCCTCGCGCAAGCTTATGTGGCCCCTGGGCGCCAGCTTCCACAATCTTTAGACCATGCTCGATTGCATAGTCGATTGCCCGATAATAGCAGGTTTCAAAATGCAGGAATTTATGGTCTTCAATACATCCCCAATATCGACCATAGAGACAGGTATCGCTTTTAAAATTAAGGGCTGCGGCAATATACCGGCCGTTCCTTTTCACCATGAAAAGAACAATATCCTGACCAAGCGCCGAACCAATAAGGTCAAAAAATTCCCGGGTTAAATAGGGCGTTCCCCATTTTCGGCTTCCGGTATCTATGTAAAAAGCAAAAAAAGCGTCCCAGTGATGTTTCTCGATTTCCGGGCCATGAAGGGTTTCAAAGATTAACTCTTCCTTGTTCGCCTCCCGGCGCTCTTTTTTGATGGCTTTTCGTTTACGCGAAGAGAGATCCTCAAGAAACTGATCAAATGAGGAATATCCTCTGTTTACCCAGTGAAACTGCTCGCCCGTGCGAATGAGATACCCGTTGTCAGCAAATATCTCTTTGTCTTCTTCGTTAAGAAAAGTGGCGTGCACGGAGGACAGGCCAAGTTTTACAGCAACCTGACGGGCCCCAAGGGCCAGCATTTTTTTCCTTTGCAGTGTCTGCTCGCCTGGTTTGACAAGAAATCTTGGGCCATTGACCGGCGAGAAGGGGATGGAAAGCTGCAATTTGGGATAATATCTACCGCCCGCCCGCTCATAGGCATGGGCCCAGCTGTGATCAAAAACATATTCCCCCTGACTGTGCCCTTTCACATACATGGGGGCAACACCCACAACCTCTTCAGCATCCCGAAGAACAAGATGATAGGGCATCCATCCGGTTTCTGCTGTGGCAGATCCGCTTTTTTCCAAAGCTCTTAAAAATGCATGGCGGACAAAAGGGTGGTTATCAGGAAGGCAGGCATCCCAGGCGGTGGCCTCCAGGTCCTCGATATTCTGAACTGTAGTGATACTGACGTCGTTCGACATATAATTCCGGATCAGAAGGCAGGCATTTACATCACATCTTCCAGAGGAAGATGCTCGAATATGATATTATCGGCAAATTTTCTCGCATGTCCAAGCTGACTTTCAGTACTGACCGTCCAGGCAAGCAGGGGAATATCCCCTTTTGTAACCCGCCGCACTGCCCAGCGATGAACATTCTCTACATCATAGCCGATATAGTCGGGACGACTAATATGATTCATCATAAGATTACGCATTAAAAACCGCCGATGCAAAGGGATAACCGGAGGCGGTGAGTGCATGGAAAGCTGTCCGCGGATGACGCCTGGGGCGTGATCGAAAAACCATTTCAGGATAAAGGGATCAAAGCTCTGGATAGAGAAAAATCCCTTATAAGACTTCAATAACGACCAGACTTCCTGTGCAAGTTTTTTGCCGCCGAAAGGGCATTTTTTTAACTCTATAACAAGCGGAACCTTGCCACCTACAAGATCAAGAACGGTTTTCAGGGTTGGAATTTGATCGTTACTGTCTTTCAAAGTGATCGTCGCAAGCTCCTCTGCGGAGACATCCGCAATTTTTCGCTCATCACCCGTCATTCGAAGCAGAGTGTCGTCGTGAAAAATCACGGGCACCTTGTCTGATGACAAATGGACATCGAACTCAATCGCCAGCCCCTTTGAAAGCGCTTTCTCAAAGGCTGACAGGCTGTTTTCCGCCGCTCCGACGTCTGGCGCATGCAGCCCTCGATGAGCAATCGGGGTGCTGATGAGCCAGTCAGGAGACGTGCGATTAACTGATTTCGAAAACCGCATCGATTTCCACTGCAACATTCATCGGCAGAGCATTTGTCCCGACTGCGAAACGGGCATGGCGTCCTTTGTCACCAAAGACCTCTACCATCAGATCTGAAGCTCCATTGATAATAGAAGGTTGCTGCCCAAACCCATCGACACAATTGACGAAGCCGCCCAGTTTGACACAGCGCATCACGCGGTCCAGATCACCGTCGCAGGCTGCTTTAACCTGCGCCAGGATATTAAGGCCGCAAATTCGGGCACATTCAGTTGCTTCTTCGGCGGTGAAGTCTTCTCCCACTTTGCCCTGGAAGGCCAGCTTGCCATCAACAAAAGGGACCTGCCCGGAAACGAATACGAGATTGCCCGTAATCATATAGGGCACGTAATTTGCTGCAGGTGCAGCAGCCTCAGGTATGGTTATGCCCAGTGAATTCAGATGAGCGTCGATTTGGCCTGCCATGTCTGTGTCCTCTTTACATGCGGATCAACCGCCGGGGCGACCACCGCCACCATCTGTGATCCGGATCCCTACATTCTTCGTTTGAACATAATTTAGCAAGGCTTCTTGACCTTTTTCCCGTCCAAACCCGGATCTTTTTGTACCGCCAAACGGGGTTTCAATACCACCGGCAAACCACTCGTTCACAAAAACCTGACCTGCAATCAACCGGTCCGCAGCCCAATGTGCTGTGGCCAGATCCCTGGTGTAAAGACCTGCGCAGAGGCCATAATCAGTACCGTTGGCAAGCGCGATTGCCTCTTCCTGGTCATCATAGGTAAGGATAGTCAGAACAGGACCAAAAACCTCTTCCTGTGCAATGGTCATATCGGATTTGACCTTTGTGAAAATGGTTGGCTCTATGAAATGCCCGTCCAGTCCTTCTGCTTTCCCGCCGCCAGTTGCGGCTTCTGCACCCGCCTGGACGGCAGCCTTGCACATACCGTCAATCTTGTCGGCCTGGCCACCGGAGATAACCGGTGTGATATCCTTTCCGTCAATCCCTGGACCAATCGACAGGGTAGAAGCTTTTGCGACAAGCTTTTCTATAACCTGGTCATGCATTTTGCGAGGAACAATCAGCCTGGACTGCGCAGAACAGACCTGACCGGCATGGGTGAAGATACCGGCAGCTGTGGAATTGACTGCCTGATCGATATCTGCATCTTCAAACAGCACGCCAGCAGATTTTCCGCCAAGTTCCATAACACTGGGAATAACTCTTTCAGCAGCAGCATGAAGGATATTCTGACCTGTTTTCAAGGACCCAGTGAAGACGATATGGTCAATATCGGGATGGGAGACCAGTGACGCTCCGCAATCATGCCCAAATCCGCAGAGAATATTCACAGCCCCTGCAGGCACACCCGCGCGATTACAGGCTTCTGCGATGAAATAGGTGGACAGCGGAGAAAGCTCCGGAGATTTAAGAACAACTGTATTGGCTGTTGCGAGCGCGCAGGCAACAGAACGGGCAGCGATTTGCAGCGGAAAATTCCAGGGAACGATCTGCGCAGATACACCAAAAGGAGAGGGAATTGTATAGTCAATATAGTCAGCGCCCAGGGGGATCATCCGCCCTTCAAGTTTGTCGGCGAGACCCCCATAATAGGTGAAATAGCGTGCAGCCGCCAATGCTTCATTTTTACCGCCAGCCAGAGTTTTTCCGTTATCGAGGCATTCTGCAATTGCAATTTCGTCCGCCATTTCCGTCATGTGACGAGCAATTTCAAACATTAGCATCCCGCGATTGGTGGGACGCATGTTGTAAAGAACACGGCTGTTAAAGCATTCGCGCGCGGCTTTGACAGCGATATCCACATCTTCTTTCTCTGCGCGGGCCACTTCTGCAATCGGGAGAGCCGTTGCCGGATTCTCAATATCGATCCGGCCACCATTTACGCTCTCCACCCACTGGCCGTTGATATAGTTTTTCCAGTATTTTTTTAATTCTTCTGACATCCGCGCCTCGAAAACTAAAGCTGTAAGAAATTGATTTAATAGGATATAATGATTGTAACATTTCAAATCGGAACGGCCAATAAAGATTGTTTCATTTCAAACAATTAATTTTTTGATCCCAAGCCTGTTCTCTCTTCAAAATCCTGGTGTCTGTATTATATGGCATAGAGTGGTCGTGACGCCAATCAAGGAAAGTTCGAATTATCATGGGTATCCCTGATGTGAATCTCGTCAATGGAGGGGAGTTGTTCCCTGCAAGAACCAAGGAAGAGCAACTATTTGCCTGGCTTATTGATGCCGGAATGCAAGGCATGCCTCTTGACCAGTTGATTGAGCAATTTTGCGAACGCCTGATAGATCTCGGGGTTGGGCTTTCGCGCGCCAATATCGCCTTGAGCACGATCCATCCCCAGGTGAGCGCCTTCATGTATACCTGGAAGCAGCAGGGCGGAATAATCGTTAACACCCATATCCTGCATTCGGAGGAGCCTGGGGAAGGCTGGTTCGCCAGTCCTTTCTTTTTTATGCTCAACAACAAGGTCAATTTCATGCATCGGACCCTGGAAGGGGACAGCGAACTGGATTTTCCGGTTCTTGTTGAGTTCCGGGAGCAGGGATTGACGGATTGGTTCAGCCAGATTTTTGATTTTGGCTGGGGATTTCAGGATGAGTTTCGGGAGAATGGTGCCGGTTTGATCACCTCCTGGTCTTCTTCAAATCCGGGCGGGTTTAGCAAGGAAGAATTTAATATTCTGAGCCGCGCTATTCCTTTGTTTGCCTTGACGGTTAAAGGCATTGCCTCTTTTAAGGCAGCAGAAACAGTTCTTGAAACCTATGTTGGCCGAATGACGTCGCAAAAGGTTCTTTCCGGCGAAATTACGCGCGGGAAAGCAAGTAGTATTTCTGCGATCCTGATTTTTGCAGACCTTCGGGGATTTACGCGTATTTCCGATTCAATTGGCCGCTCTGATATTGTTAAAACGCTGGATCAGTATTTTGAGAAAATGGTGGAGCCGATTGAGGAGGCGGGGGGAGAAATTCTGAAATTTATCGGGGATGGAATGCTTGCCAGTTTTTCCTATGACAAGGAAGATGAGAAGGAAACCTGCAAATCTGCCCTTGTGGCGTCGATGAAAATGCTGCAAGGGGTCAAAGCTCTCAATCAAGAGCGTGAAGGAGCAGGGCGACGTACCATGGATCTTGATATCGCCATTCATGTGGGCGAAGTCATGTACGGCAATGTCGGATCAGCGAACCGGCTGGATTTTACAGTTGTGGGGCCGGCGGTGAATGAAGTGAGCCGGATGGAAAGTCTTTGTGATCAGCTTGAAACCAATCTCTTGATGTCCGGGGAGTTTGTCTCCCTTTCAGGACATCATTGTGAACATCTGGAATCGATGGGTCTGCATGAGCTTCGAGGCGTTAAAGAAGCAAAAGAACTGTTTCGTATTCGCGATGAAGCTGCCTTTACAGAAAGTGATCAATGCTAGCGCGAGGTCAGCGTTTCCTGACCTTACGCTTTTTCTTGTCCTGATACATGGCTTTATCTGCAGCCTTCAAAATTGACTGATAGCTGCTGTCGCCGGAATAGGGGGCAACCCCCATACTTGCGGAGAGGCGAATTTTGCCGCGCACGGCTTCTACAGAAATACTGCAGATCAGTTCCCTGATTTCTTCGGCTCTCTTGACCGCCTGTTTGTAGGACGCTTTTTGCAGAACAAAGACAAACTCGTCACCACTGATCCGTGCCACGTAATCCGTATCTCGTAAATTGGCAATCAGTGTCTCTGCAAGAGTTTGCAGAACCCGATCACCGGTATCATGTCCATGGGTATCGTTAATGAGCTTGAATTCATCGAGGTCAATAAAGGCTACAAGCCCTTCCTCATTATATCTTTTTGCAGAGGATATCCGGCGATTTATATAATCCTCCAGGGCTCGCCGGTTGGCCAGGCCTGTCAGTTCATCCGTTGTCGAGAGATTTTCCAGTTCTCGAATACGTGTTCGCTGCTCAGCAATATGTTGTTCAGCGCTTGCTGCATAAGCAAGAACACGATTGATCAGATTCCAGTGTTTGTCCTGATCGGTCTCATCAGTGACGTCCAAGCCTTTGAGCTTGCCAGCCAGATCTTCCAGATAGTTTGAAAAATCCTGTTCCGGTGGCAGTGGAACAGTAGTTTCAAAACTTGCAACAGATGAATAAGTACCAGACATATATAACTCCCGAAATTAAAGGGATGACTTTGTCACCCTAAACTTCCTGTCAAAGGGCGTTTTGCCCCCGATGTCTATTTAAAAGCAAAGGATGTGCCAGTTTTTCTAATTAAAAAACTTTATTTTTTTCAATGAGTTATGAATTTTAAGAAGAGGCAGATCTGGACTTTGTCGGAAAAAATTACCTGCCCGGCAGTAGAAACTGCCCCCTTTGGACAGGTTGCGGCTCTTCAGTTTACGCTTCACAGCAGGTGCGATGAGGTTTATTACTTTTAGCCGTTAAACGGATAAATTCCTTTCTTATCAGCGATTTCCGGACCGGACTTAATTCATGCTATTCCATAAATTGTTATCTGCTTCTTTTTTTGCAGCATTTCTTCTTTCCCTTGTCAGCACGGTAACCTACGCAGCAGGGCCTGTTCCACTGGCCTCTCACAGAGCCGTATATGATCTCAGCCTGAAAGAGCTGATCCAGAGTACCGGTATCTCCGATGTTCGCGGACGCATAGTGATGGAAATGGAAAATGGATGCGAAGGATATATTCTTAATCAGCGGATGCTGATTGAACTGATCAGTGATGATGGGGGCGCGATTGTCTCGGATTTTCATATCTCTACTTTTGAAAACAAGTCTGGCGATACAATGCGATTTACGATGTCCAGCGCCATTAATGGTAAAACCGTTGAAAAATCTTCCGGCATCGCCTCAAAAGAGGGGGAAGAAGGCGTTGTTCGTTTCTCTGACGAAGAAGGAAAGGAACTTAAACTTCCCAAGGGCGTGCTTTTTCCCACAGCTCATACTCTAAAGATCCTGCAATCTGCGAGAGAAGGAAAAAACCTGGTGTCGGCCAAGGTGTTTGATGGAAATGGTCAGGAAGGATTACAGGACAGCCTGACTATTATTGGAAAAAGAAATTCCGCAACAAAGAATTTACCGGATGACGGTAAAATGCAGGATATGAAACACTGGCCTGTGCGGTTGACTTTCTTCGATTTAACAAAGCAGCAGAATGAGCCTGATTATGAGGTTGCACTGGAAATGTTTGAAAATGGTGTCGCTTCTGATCTTATCTTGAAATATCAGGATTTTTCTCTTAATGGTGAATTAGTTAAGCTCGAATTTCTAAAAAAAGGCGAGTGTAAGTAATAATAAATTTGCCTGATATGGATTGTCAGGAAAGTGGGGAGTGTATGGAACCGTTTATTACCTTCGACATTTCAAAGGGCGCACTGACCTGGCGTCTCCTCAAAAACAAATTTCTGACAATCATTACGCTTGGCATATACCGTTTCTGGGGAAAAACTCATGTCAGGCGTATGTTCTGGCACTCCATCAAGGTGGGTGGGGAACGTCTTCAGTATCACGGTACCGGTATGGAACTGTTTCTTGGTTTTCTAATTGCTATCGCTATTCTGACCGGTGTTTTCTTTGTCTTTGGCCTGGTTTTTGGATTGCTGTCTGTTATGAACCAGACTTTTGCAGTCGTGACTCAACTGGCTAACTTTCTAATGCTCTATGCCTTCTGGCAGTTCGCGTATTTTCGTCTTTGGCGCTATCGTTTGAGCAGGACTTCCCTCAGAACAATCAGATTTTATCTGACCGGCAAAGGCATGACCTATATGGGACGTGCCCTTATGTGGAGTGCAATTACGTTGCTCACATTGGGATGGGCCTATCCGAAACTGGTGCAGGTACGTGCCGATTATTTGATGAATAATGTCTGTTACGGGGATCAGTCCTTTTCCTATAAAGGGAATGCTGGTGAGCTGATGAAAATGTATTGGCCTGCTATTCTGGTCTTGCAGCTTGCTTACGGGGTTATGTTCTATCAGTTTTTCGCGATGGGTATTTATGATCCTGAAGTCATCAGTGGCAATCAGGAAGCAGTTGATGAGTTGGTCCAGGACAAGGGGCTCTTGATTACAACCTCGTCAATTTTCATGACAGCCTTTGTCGTGGGGACACTTCTGTTCCTGTGGGCACGGGTAAAGACATTTGTTTATATCACCAATAATACAACCCTTTCCGGTGCGCGGTTTTTCTCCAACCTAAGTGTTGGAAAAGTCTTTCTTATCCTGTTTGTTACGGTCCTGGTCAGTGCCTTGATCATTGGTGCCTATTTTGGATTGATTGCGCTTGTTGTTTCAGGAGCTGCCAGCGAAGAATTTATTGGAATTGCCATGATCGGCTTTTTTATTTTTGTCTTCCTGTTTATGGATATCCTGATGTTCCTGTTTGTTCTTGTGCCATTGTTTAGGGCTGCGGCTACAAGCATTTCTACAGATAATCCGGCAGTGTTTGAAGAAGTGGCTGTGTCTTCCAGAACCTCTCCCAAATATGGAGAAGGCCTTGCAGATGCTCTGGATGTAGGGGCGTTTTAGCCATGCAGGTAGAGGCGCGTTATTTTGATGGCCAATCTTCCAGAGCCCAGCATTTGCTTGTGTCTTTTTCCGAAAGCGGTCTTTTGGGAGAAAGTGAAGAAGGTATTGTTGTCTTAAACTGGCCTTTTGAAGATCTCAGGGATGAAAGCAATCCGCCTATAGCGCGTGAAGTCAATCTTTCCATCGACCAACATAGTCAGGAAAGACTGATTATCGAAGATGTGTTTTTTATTCAGGATTTGCGAGATCGTGCGCCCAAGCTTTCCAAAAGACGCAAAGGCCCGGCAGGCTGGTGGAAGCCTGTCGTGGGCTGGACGGTAACGGGCGTTGTCGCGCTGGTTCTGCTTTTTATGTATGGATTGCCGCTTCTTGCGACCGGTATTGCCAAAACCCTGCCTGAAAAAACCCGAACGAGTATCGGTATTGCGGTCGAGCAAAGTATTATCAATACTTTCGCAACGAGGCCGAAAAACAAGAGTGAAAACAGCGATCCCGAGAGTTTGGAATCTGTATGTCATGATGCTACGGGCCAGAAGGCTCTTGATGATCTGATAGAAAGATTTATTGCCAATAGTGATGCGGACCTTCCGCCTGTAAATGTGACTGTTCTTAAAAGTAAGATCCCGAATGCCTTTGCTCTTCCCGGGGGGCGTATGGTGATCATGTCCGCGCTGATTGAGATGGCGGATCACCCGAATGCGATTGCAAGTGTATTGGCTCATGAATTTGGTCATCTTGAAGAGAGACATCCTATGGATGTCTTTGTGCGAAATGTCGGGCTCGCAACTATTTTTTCTGTTGCGTTCGGGGATGTATCGGGCGGAACAATTCTGGCCGCAGTCGGACAATATGCTTTAGGGGCGGCCTATAGCCGGGACTTCGAAGAGGCAGCAGATAAACGGGCAAGAGATCTTTTCTCAGCGCTTGATTATGATTCCCGGCCCGTCATTGAGCTTTTCAAGAAGCTACGGACGAAATACCCGGAATCAGAATATTTCTCCATTTTTTCCTCTCACCCTCATATGGACGAACGGATTCAGGCTTTGAAGGACGATCCAACGGGTGCAGGACGGGCATTTACGGATACTGAATGGAAAGCGATTAAATTCATGTGCAAGGAGGAGGGCTAGTCGTCCTTCCGGGACGCAGGTTTCTTTTTAAGCCCTCGACCCTTGCCGATGATATCGCTGCCAAACTTGGCCCTTACTGCGTCAATGGCATGCTCTACATTCTTGGATCTGCCTTTCTTTTGATCGAGAAGATCAGGAATATCTGCGTCTTCAATATCACCAAAGCTGCTGATCCCGATCCCGATCAGTCGGAAATTCTTCCCCTCCGATGCGCTTTCAAGATGTGGAAGAGCCTCTTGATAGAGAGTTTCTGCAAGTTGCGTGGGCTGCGCCAGAGTATGGCTTCGCGTGATGGTTTTAAAATTCCCTGTTTTTAGCTTCAGCGTAATTGTCTTGCCGGCTTTTGCGGATTTTTTAAGGCGTGTTGACACTCTTTCACATAAGGGCCACAGGCGATCTTTTAATGTTTGAAGATCTTCAATATCTGAGGAAAAAGTCGTCTCCGCCGAAATGCTTTTTGCCTTTCTGTGCGCTTTTACCTTGCGCTCATCCTGTCCTCTCGAGAAATGAAAAAGACGACTGCCCATCAGGCCGTATCGTGCGACAAGGTCAGCTTCCTCCCGATGTTGAAGCTGGCCGATTGTCGTAATTCCTTCTGCCGTCAGCTTTTTATTCAGGGCCTTCCCAACTCCCCAGATATCGCTGACTGGTCTTGGTGCCAGAAATTGCAGGGCTTCTTCGCGCCCGATAACAGCAAAACCCTCCGGTTTATCAAGGTCGGAGGCCAGTTTGGCCAGCGACTTGTTGTAACTCAGGCCTACAGAAACCGTAATGCCCTCGCGTTTGTAAATTTCGGATGCAAGCCAGGCCATGGATTGTGCTGGCGTTCTTCCGTGCAGCTTTTCAGTCCCTGATAAATCCAGAAAGGCTTCATCAAGAGATAAAGGTTCAATCAGGGGGGTGAGCTTTGCAAAAAGAGCATGAATGTTTTTGCTCACGTCAGAATAGACGGACATGCGGGGCTGAATAATAACGCCATCAGGGCATAGTTTTTTTGCCTTGAACAGGGGCATTGCTGACCTGACACCCGAGATCCGGGCAATATAACAGCATGTTGAAACAACGCTTCGGCCGCCATCATAGGCGACAATCACAGGTTTGGAACGCAAGTCCGGATTATCTCTTTTTTCAACGGCAGCATAAAAGGCGTCGCAGTCCAGATGAGCGATTTCCAGACTGTCCAGTTCTTTATGGGAAACAAGTTTAGGAGACTTGCATTCAGGGCAACGCGCCGGCTTTCTTTCAGGCGGTATGGGAAAGATGGTCAGGCATGTCCGGCAAAGCGTGGTCATGGGTAAGACCTATCACATTTATTGGGGCCATAGCCAGGCAGCACCCCGTACACCGGATGAATCGCCATGTTTGGCTTTCAAGAGAGGGGTCACGATCTCACCGGAAAAACTATATTCCTGCCAGAGGCGAGGCACGTTCTCATAAATCCGGTCAAGGTTGGACAAGCCTCCGCCGCAGATGATGACATCCGGATCAAGAAGATTAATCACACTCATAAAGGATTTTGCAAGTCGGCGCTCAAACTTGCTCATCGTGCGCATTGCAGCGGCATCGCCTTCCTCAGCGAGACGGGCAATTTCCTTGGCTGTTGGACCGCTTCCGCCAACCGGATCATGGGATTTGCTTAAACCTGGACCGGAGACAAATGTTTCAATGCAGCCTTTTCTGCCGCAGTAACAGTCTGGGCCAGGCAATTCGTTCTGGTTGGCAAAGGGAAGGGGATTATGCCCCCATTCACCGGCAATGGCATTGGCGCCTTCCAGAACCTGTCCATTGACAACAATGCCGCCGCCGACGCCGGTGCCGAGGATAACACCGAAAACTACAGGACTGCCTTTGCCAGCCCCGTCGGTTGCTTCTGACAAGGCAAAGCAATTGGCGTCATTTGCAAGCCTTACGTCACGATTTGTAAGGGTTGCAAGATCACCTGCAAGGGGTTTTCCAATAAGTTCGGTCGTGTTGGCATTTTTCTGAATGAGTTTTGAATTCTTAGAAACCGAGCCGGGTATACCGACACCCAGAGATCCTTTTGCACCAGTCTTGTCATCGGCCATTAAAACCAGGTCTGCGATGTTTCTGACAATATCCTCATAATTACCTCTGGGAGTGGAGCGGCGCTCGCGAAAGACCTCTTCTCCCTTGTTATTCAGGGCAATGATCTCGGTCTTTGTGCCGCCAAGGTCAATTCCGTAACGAAGATCAGTCTTACTTCCCATTAAGGACATCCTGGATATGGGTGTAGATATCGGGCCAGTTTTCAAGGCGAACATGGCTGTGTTCTGCAGGGCCCAGCAATTTCGCCAGTCTTTCATCGGCGATATAGTGAACACGTTCCACATGATCTGCATGTTTTTTTACTGAACTGTGGTTATGCGGAATATCATCGATGAAAACGGAAGGGCCGTTCAAGTGCCGCGTCAGATATTCTACAACTTCTCCCTTCGATCCGATATTGGCGATCAATGGAAAATCCATACCATTTTTTTGTAGTCCCTCTTTACGCAAATCGGCATATTGCGGCGGGACATTACTGAGGACAATCACTTGCATATCCCTTGAAAGTTGTTCCAGATGTTCTGCCGCGCCGGAAACGGCCGGAAGCCGGTGGCAATAATCCGCAAAAAACTGATCCAGCAGTTTCGGGATCCGTTCAGAGGAAACTGGTTCTTCATTATCTTTGTGGCGGATATTTCCATGAAGTGCAAAAGAGGACCAGTCAAAATACATCCCGTTTTCTTCAAGAAAACCCTCCAGCCCTTGCATGAAATTGAACAACACCTCATCCGCATCGGTTATCAGCATCGGGCGAGAGGGGTCAATTTGCAGGTCTTTTAACTGAGGACGAACATCTTCATGGATCAGTTTTGGCACGTTAATACTCCAGGACAGCGCCCGGAAAAAGGCGTCTAGCTTTTATGGGGACCATAGGGTCTACCTTGTTTTCTTCACAAAATTCCAAAAGCATATCCTCATGCGCGAGCAGGAAATCAAGAACGCCTGCCTTTACTTCAGGCGCGTTTAGACCTGCGGTAAAATCAGTGGGCGAAAGACCGGTTTCATTCATCAACCAATCGCGCCTTTTTTCATTCTGCAGGATAAAGGCGATAGCCTGCAATGCGGTTATATCAGCAAGTTCTTGATTCATTGTTGCTTTTAGATTGTTTCCTTGGCTCAGGGTAACAGAAATTTAAACTTATTTCTGTTATTTGTGTGATGATATTGTCATTATAATTTTTAATCAGGGGGAAAGGCGCTCGTTGTTAATGGCTGTAAAAGCTTTTATTTGAAATAGTAGAGCTACAAAAATTAACTATAACGCGCGTCAGTGTCACTTAAAAGGGCAACTGGAAACATGGATTCGGTACTCAAGAAAACAGTACTCATCGTTGAAGATAACGAATTGAATATGAAACTGTTTCACGATCTTTTGGAAGCGCATGGCTATGATACATTGCAGACAAAAGATGGTATGGAAGCTCTCTCTTTGGCGCGGGAGCATCAGCCGGATCTGATTTTGATGGATATTCAATTGCCGGAGGTTTCCGGTCTTGAAGTCACCAAATGGATCAAAGAGGATGAAAATCTGAAATCCATTCCTGTTGTTGCTGTGACAGCTTTTGCAATGAAGGGTGATGAAGAAAAGATCAGGGAAGGGGGATGCGAAGCCTATATTGCAAAACCGATCTCTGTCAGTAACTTCATCGAAACCGTAAAGAGCTTTCTGAATTAGACTATGTCTGCACGCATACTAGTAGTCGACGACGTCGTTCCAAATGTAAAGATTTTGGAGGCGAAACTCTCAGTCGAATATTACGATGTCATCACGGCTTTTAATGGACCTGACGCACTTGAACTGGCGCGGGACAAGTCACCTGATCTTATTTTACTAGATGTCATGATGCCGCAAATGGACGGGTTCGAGGTTTGCCGGCGGTTAAAAGCAGATAGCAATACAGCCCATATTCCCGTTGTCATGGTAACAGCGCTGAGCGAAGCCACGGATCGCGTTCAGGGACTGGAGGCCGGTGCAGATGACTTTCTGACGAAACCCGTGGATGACGTTGCCCTGTTTGCCCGGGTGAAATCGCTGCTCCGTCTCAAGATGATGATGGATGAGTTCCGCTTGCGTGAGGAGACCAGTCAGGATCTTGGTGTGATCGGTCGCAATGAACCTCTGGATTCCCAGCAGCGCGGCCGTATTCTGGCGATCGACGATAACAGTTTTTCAGCGACCCAGTTAAAACAGGTCTATGAAGAAAATTACGAAGTTACTGTCGAAGGCGACATGGAAGAAGCCCTCGTGCTTGCGAGGGGCGGGGATTTTGACCTTGCGGTTGTCAGTATGAGCTCGGCGAGCTTTGATCCCCTTCGTCTTTGTTCCCGTATCCGAACCTTTGAGGAAACCCGCCAGCTGCCGATCCTGACACTGGTGGATGAAGCGGATGGCGACAAACTGGTTAAAGGCCTGGAACTGGGTGTGAATGATTATG
Source organism: Sneathiellales bacterium (assembly GCA_022360775.1). Taxonomy (GTDB): domain Bacteria; phylum Pseudomonadota; class Alphaproteobacteria; order Sneathiellales; family Sneathiellaceae; genus Sneathiella. Next base: position 15,418 of record JAKSCD010000096.1, read on the forward strand.
TTATGCGCCCGATTGACAATAATGAACTTATTGTCCGAACGCGAACACAGGTTTTGCGCAAGCAGTATCAGGATCGTCTTCGCCATAACTACCATCGCAGCATGGAACTGGCCGTTACAGATGCACTGACGGGGCTTTATAACCGGCGTTACATGACCAACCACCTGGATACATTGCTGCAAAAGGCGAAGCAGGAATTCAAACCGGTCTCGGTGCTGATCATGGATATCGATTTCTTCAAGAATGTGAACGATTCCCATGGACATGATGCGGGTGATGATGTGCTGAAATCTTTCTCCAATCGTATTGGGAAAAGTGTAAGGGGCATTGATCTTGCCTGCCGCTATGGCGGTGAAGAATTTGTTGTGGTCATGCCGGATACAGATATGGCTGTCGCGTCCGGTGTGGCGGAACGGCTGCGCCGGGAAATTGCAGAATATCCGTTCCTGATCTCTGAAGGGGGGTTGTCGCTGGAACTGACCGCCTCAATCGGTGTGACCATGTCTGTCGAGGGCGATAATACAGACAGTGTTCTTAAAAGGGCGGATGAAGCGCTCTATCAGGCAAAACGCGACGGACGCAACCGCGTTGTGACAAATCTGGCCGTTTCCTGAGCATCTGGACTTTCATTGCATTCAGGCACAAAAAAACCCTGGCAATGACCAGGGTTTGATCGTTCGGGTTCTTTCCCGGAAAGCAGAAAACCTTATTTGATTTTTGCTTCCTTGAATTCCACGTGCTTGCGAACAACCGGATCATATTTGCGCATTACCATTTTTTCGGTAAGGGTACGTGGGTTCTTTTTTGTTACGTAATAGAAACCAGTACCTGCAGTGCTGACCAGCTTGATCTTCAATGTGGTTGGCTTAGCCATGTCTAAACTCCGTCTATCGCCTGCCACATTGCAGGTGAATTGAATCTTGAAGCCCGGAAAATACGGATTTAATCGCTGAAGTCAAGTGCTTCCTGCGTTTTTCTATGCTGATCCGGACAGGGTGGATCGCCTTTTCGTTTTAAAAAACTGAAAGCTGGAAAGAAGGACAAAGAAAAAGCAGATGATTGCGAAAATCGCAGGCATTCCGTGAGGATCGTAAATCTTCATGGCATAGCCTGCAGAAGCCGGTCCGATAAGGCTTCCAACCCCCCACAAGACGCCGGTTGCAGCGTTCGCGGTAACAAGTTCGGCTCCTTTATAAACCTGACCCATGATCACGAGTGCAATGGTATAGGTTCCGACAACAGCGCCGCCCCATAACACCAGCATCGGCCATAGAAAAATGGTTTTGCCAACCATGAAGGGCAAAAGAAGCGCGCCGCCAAGACCAATGATGCTGCATACAAGAATCACTATGTCTTTCCCGAAACGATCGGCAAGCCATCCGATCGGAAATTGCAGCAACAGATTTCCAGCGAGCAGGACACTCGACATCAGGACCGCTGTCTCCACATGCATGCCATTTCGTTCACCGTAAATTGGAAGCAATGTGAGGACAGAGCCATCAAAAAAGGCAACCAGCAGGGCTGCCCCACAGATCATCGGTGCCGTTTTAATAAAGGACCAGACAGAGATCCTGCTTTTGCCGGATAAGGTCGGGAATATTCCGCGGGCAAACAGAAAAAGGAGGCCGCCGCTCGCGATGATAATACTGGAAATTACAAAGGGAAGACGCCCTTCAGATCCTAGAATATTGATTAGAACCGGACCAAAGGCAAAACCTGCCGTCATAAAGGATATGTAAAGGGCAATGGTTCTCCCCCGATTATGATCTTCAGCGATTTCATTGAGCCATGTCTCACTGATCAGGAACAGGATCACCATTCCGGTTCCCATACATAGTCTTAGAAAAAACCAGAGATAGAGGTTGTCATTAAACGCAAGGGCAAGGATCGAAAGACTGCTAAGAGCAAGGCCGCCCCAGAGAATCTGGGCTGTCCCGAAAATACGGGTGAGCCTTGGAACAACAGGAGAGAAAAAGAGAAAAGCCAGCGCCGGCAAGGCACCCATCAATCCAATAATGTCGCTGCCCACTTCCCGTCGTTCCAGTGATATGGAAATCAACGGGATGGACAGGCTTAAGGAAACAGCCATGACGGTAACAGCAGCAATAATAGCGATAATGGCTCTTTGCTGTGGGTTCAGTGCAAAGCTCAAAGGGTCTCTCTACGTATGCGTGATATCCCGTTTATATAGGTAAACAGGGAAAAATGTGTGACATCGGGAAGACCATTTTGCGAATGATATTGCATTTCTTCAAGAAGAAATTCAGTGACGTCAACCACTGGCATACGTAAAGCTTCAGACAGACCATACCACCCCAGGTCTATCAATTCACCGGATCCCCCAAGTTTTCCCTCGGCGGCAGATCCTTCAGCAATCAGGAAACGGCTGTTAAAACGGATCGGACTTTCAGATGGGGTGATAGCACGGGCAATGTAGTTAAGGCCGCTCAGGTCAGCAGCCAGCTCATCCTTTTGCATATCCCCGAGAACCAGGCCTGTTTCTTCATAGGTTTCGCGAACGGCAGCGCAGGCGAGGGCTGTCGCCATATCACCAGGCTGAGAGAGTCTGTCCGCAACGGATTGTTTTAATGGGCTTTTTACAGGATGATCAAAGTCGCTTTTGTCAAGGCGACCACCTGGAAACACAAAAACGTCAGGCAGAAACCGATGAGCTTTAGCCCGGCGTCCCATCAGGACCTCTATATCCCTGGCGCCCTGGCGGTAGAGGATCAGGCTTGCGGCGTGCCGGGGCACAGCCCTTTGTTTAAGAAGAGCGTTTGACATTATTCAGTGCTGAAAATCCGCTTGCCGTTGACCATCTTGAAAAGT
>JAKSCD010000095.1 GCA_022360775.1 Sneathiellales bacterium
CGATTGCGATGGATGAAGGCCTGCGCTTTGCGATCCGTGAAGGCGGTCGTACCGTCGGCGCCGGCGTCGTCTCTTCAATCGTCGAGTAAGAAGAATTGTTTCGGCCGTGCTTTAGGCACGGCCATTTTCTGGAGTGACCAGAGTAATGGAAAACCAAAATATCCGCATTCGCCTTAAAGCGTTTGATCATCGCGAGCTCGATACGTCGCCAAACGAGATTGTGAACACAGCCAAGCGCACCGGCGCTCAGGTTCGTGGCCCGATCCCGCTGCCGACCAATATCGATAAGTATACCGTTCTGCGCGGTCCGCACATCGATAAAAAATCCCGCGAGCAGTTTGAAATCCGTACACATAAACGTGTTCTGGATATCGTTGAGCCTACGCCACAGACCGTGGATGCGCTGATGAAACTGGACCTCGCCGCTGGCGTTGACGTGTCCATCAAGTTGTTGGGGTAAGGCGATATGCGCTGTGGAATGATTGCAAAAAAACTGGGTATGACCCGTGTCTTCGCTGAAGACGGTCAACATATTCCGGTTACTGTACTGGAAGTGGACAACCAGCAGGTTGTTGCTCACCGTACAACCGAGAGCCATGGTTACAACGCGATGCAGGTTGGTGTTGGTAAAGCCAAAGTGAAAAACGTATCGAAAGCGATGCGTGGTCACTATGCAAAAGCCAATGTCGAGCCAAAAATGAAGCTGGCCGAGTTTCGTGTTGAAGAGGACGGCTTTGTGGATGTTGGATCTGAAATAACAGTTGATCACTTTGTTGCTGATCAGCCTATTGACGTTATCGGTACGAGCATCGGTAAAGGCTTTGCCGGACCGATGAAACGCCATAACTTTGGTGGCCTCAGGGCCTCTCACGGTGTTTCTGTTTCTCACCGTGCTCACGGTTCAACAGGTCAGTGTCAGGATCCAGGTCGTGTGTTCAAAGGCAAGAAGATGGCCGGTCACATGGGTGCTGCTCGTGTCACCACGCAGAACCTGACCGTCGTGTCTACGGATGCAGATCGTGGACTGATCCTTGTAAAAGGCGCGGTACCTGGCTCTAAGGGTGGTTATGTTTTCGTTGCTGATGCTGTGAAAAAGCAGCGTCCTGAAGGTGCGCCTTATCCGGCAGCAGTTTCAGCGCCAGCAACAGAGGCACCTGCCGAGGCACCAGCAGAAGAAGCGGCTGCTACAGACGCTCCTGCTGAAGAATAAGAGGATTGAGCCGAATGAAGGTTAAAGTAATCAACCTCGAGAACAAAAAGGCAGGCGATATCGAGCTTGCTGAAGAGGTGTTTGGACTGGCTCCGCGTGCGGATCTGCTCCAGAGAATGGTGAAGTATCAGCTGGCATCCCGCCGCGCCGGTACCCATAAGACCAAAGATGTTTCTGAAGTTTCTGGTACAGGTGCAAAACCTTTTAACCAGAAAGGCACAGGCCGCGCCCGTCAGGGTCAGAAACGCGCTCCTCACCAACGCGGTGGTGGTGTTGCTCATGGTCCGGTGCTGCGTTCACACGCTCACGCGCTTCCAAAGAAAGTGCGTAAGCTTGCTCTTAAAACAGCCCTGTCTGCAAAACAGGCTGAAGGCAAGCTGGTGATTGTGGATGAGCTTAAAGCTGCTGAAGCCAAAACCAAAGTCATGGCTGGCAAATTTAAAGCCTTGGGATGGGACTCAACTCTCATCATCGATGCTGGCGAGCCTGAAGCGAATTTTGCACTGTCTGCACGGAACCTTCCGCGCGTTGACATTCTGCCAGAAAATGGTGCGAACGTTTACGACATCCTGCGTCGTGACACACTGGTTCTGACAAAGAGTGCAGTAGAAAGCCTGGAGGCACGACTGAAATGAACCAGGAACGTATTTATGACATCCTGCTGGGCCCGGTCGTGACCGAAAAGTCCACAATGGGATCTGAATATAATCAGGTTACCTTCCGTGTAGCCCTGGACGCCACAAAACCTGAAATCAAGGAAGCAGTGGAATCACTCTTCAATGTGAAGGTTGAAAACGTGAATACCAACCGTACAAACGGTAAGGTAAAGCGTTTCCGTGGTCGTATCGGCAAGCGGTCTGATTACAAGAAAGCAATGGTAACCCTGGCCGATGGTCAAACCATCGATGTGACTACGGGGATTTAAGAAATGGCGCTAAAAAGTTATAAGCCTACAACTCCTGCGCAGCGTGGCCTGGTCCTCGTTGACCGGTCAGGATTGCATAAGGGCAAGCCAGTCAAGAGCCTGACAGAAGGCCTGTCTGGTAGCGGTGGACGTAACAATTACGGACGTATTACAGCTCGGCGTCGGGGCGGCGGACATAAACGCAGCTACCGTATCATCGACTTCAAACGTCGTAAATTTGATGTCTCTGCAACCGTAGAGCGGCTTGAATACGATCCTAACCGGACAGCCTTTATTGCGCTGATCCGCTATGAAGATGGTGAGCTGTCCTACATCCTGGCTCCTCAGCGTCTGTCAGTGGGCGACAAGGTTGTCGCGGCTGAAAGCGCGGACATCAAGCCAGGCAATGCAATGCCTATGAAAAATATGCCAGTTGGTACCATCATCCATAATGTGGAGATGAAACCAGGCAAAGGCGGTCAGATTGCCCGTTCAGCCGGTACCTATGTACAGCTGATCGGTAAAGACGCCGGTTTTGCTCAGCTTCGTCTGGCTTCTGGTGAACAGCGGATTGTTCCTGCGGAATGCATGGCAACAGTTGGTGCTGTTTCCAACCAGGACCAGAAAAACATCAAGCTTGCGAAAGCTGGTCGTTCCCGCTGGCTGGGACGTCGTCCTTCTGTACGTGGTGTCGCCATGAACCCGATCGATCACCCGCATGGTGGTGGTGAAGGTCGGACTTCCGGTGGTCGTCATCCGGTTACTCCCTGGGGTAAACCGACAAAGGGCAAGCGGACACGTTCCAACAAGTCTACGGATAAAATGATCATGCGGCGCCGTCCGCAGAAGCGGAAGAAGTAAGGAGCGCTAGATGGCACGTTCAGTTTGGAAAGGTCCTTTTGTTGACGGCTATATGCTTAAAAA
>JAKSCD010000093.1 GCA_022360775.1 Sneathiellales bacterium
AAATGTATTTAAATCTCCAGGCAAGAACCTGAACACACCTACAGTCTTGGACAGCTGAACCTGCAAGGCAGGCTCAGGCATCTGCCGCCGAAGCGGCAAATCCTTTAAAGCAAGCTTACATCAGCTCGCTAATTTCGATTTTGACACCAGGGCCCATTGTTGAGCTCAGTGCCACGCGTTTTACGAACTGTCCTTTGGCGCCACTTGGTTTCGCCTTGAGAACTGCTGCGATAAACGCTTTGACATTTTCATTCAGGGCATCCGCAGTAAAGCTGGATTTACCAACACCTGCGTGAACGATACCTGTTTTCTCCGCGCGGAATTCAACCTGACCGCCTTTTGCTGCTTTCACAGCATCGGCAACGTTAGGTGTCACAGTACCCAGCTTCGGGTTCGGCATCAGACCACGGGGGCCCAGAACCTTACCCAGACGGCCAACAACAGCCATCATGTCAGGTGTCGCAATACAGCGATCAAAGTCCATGTTTCCGCCCTGGATTATTTCCATCAGGTCTTCTGCTCCAACGAGTTCAGCACCGGCAGCTTTCGCTTCCTCAGCTTTGTCACCACGAGCAAAAACAGCAACACGAACAGATTTACCTGTACCGTTTGGAAGTTGGATCACACCACGGACCATCTGGTCTGCGTGACGAGGGTCAACACCCAGGTTCATCGCAATTTCAACAGTTTCGTCGAATTTCGATGTAGCATGTGTTTTCACAAGATCAACAGCTTCACCGAGATCATAGAGCTTTTCGCTATCAACTGCCTCTGCAGCAGCTTTTTGGCGCTTCGTCAATTTTGCCATTTCCTCAGCCCTCCACTGCATAGCCCATAGAGCGGGCCGAACCTTTGATAATTTCCATGGCGGCTTCAATGTCATTGGCATTGAGATCAACCATTTTTGCTTCGGCAATCTCTTTGACCTGGGCCAAAGTAACCGTTGCTGCCACTTCACGTCCTGGAGTGCTGCCGCCTTTTTTCTGGCCGGCTGCTTTTTTCAGGAAGTAGGAAGCTGGTGGAGTCTTTGTTACGAACGTGAAAGACCGGTCAGCATAGACAGTAATGATAGTTGGAATGGGCATGCCGCCTTCCATATTACCAGTCGCTGCGTTAAACGCCTTACAGAATTCCATGATATTCACGCCCTGCTGACCCAGTGCTGGACCAATAGGAGGTGACGGATTGGCCTGACCTGCAGGAACCTGCAGTTTAATATAGCCTTGAATTTTCTTTGCCATTTTATTCCCTATTCAATTTTAAGGGTTTGCGGTGCGGCCATGGCCGGCCTACCGCAAATTCGCTGCACCATTGCAGCAAATAACGAATTAACTTTTTTCGACCTGAGAGTAATCCAGCTCGACAGGTGTGGAACGACCGAAGATAGAGACAGAAACCTTCAGTTTCGCTTTTTCCTCATCGACCTCTTCAACAACCCCCATAAAGGTCGCAAAAGGCCCGTCGCTGACACGAACTTCCTCGCCAATTTCGAAAGTTACGGATGGCTTAGGACGTTCAATCCCTTCCTGAACCTGGTTCAGGACAGCCATTGCTTCCTTTTCGGAAATCGGTTGCGGTTTATTTTGATTACCAAGAAAACCTGTCACCTTTGGCAGATTTTTCACCAGGTGATAGGTTTCATCATTCATTTCCATGTGAGCCAGCACATAGCCCGGGAAGAATTTCCGCTCAGCGCTCACTTTCTGACCGCGGCGTACTTCGACAACTTCCTCAACCGGAACCAGTACATCCTCAAATTTATCAGCCATGCCCTTGAGAATAGCCTGCTCTTTTACGGATTGAGCAACCTTCTTTTCAAAACCGGAATAGGCATGAATAATATACCAGCGTTTCCTGGGCTTGCGTTCTGTTTCAGGCATAAATCAAGATCCCAATGTCAAAATCTGCTTAATCACGACCTGAATGCCCTGATCGACGGCAAAGAAGAAAGCGGACGCAAGAAATACCATCACAAATACCATACCGGTTGTGACCATGGTCTCTTTGCGAGTTGGCCATGTTACCTTGGAAGCTTCCTGCCGCACCTGGCGGATAAAAGCACCTGGAGTTACCTTTGCCATTCTTTCCTCAAATCAGTTTCAAAAACCGGACCGATCCGGCGGTATACAGGATTTCTGTACGCAGATCAAGAGACGGACTGGCAGGAGTGGAGGGGATCGAACCCCCAACCCCCGGTTTTGGAGACCGGTGCTCTACCAATTGAGCTACACTCCTGCATTCCGTTACTGGCACTTCGAGCCGCCCAGATCTCCCCAGGCGGCTCTCAGCCAGTTTCTTAAATAAGGCGAAATTTCTTTCGCCTTTGAGAAAACCTGAAACTTACTCGACGATTGAAGAGACGACGCCGGCGCCGACGGTACGACCGCCTTCACGGATCGCAACGCGCAGGCCTTCATCCATCGCAATCG
>JAKSCD010000092.1 GCA_022360775.1 Sneathiellales bacterium
ATCTGATAGAAAACAGGTTTCAACTCACTTGTAAAAAGCTTGCATTAGGTCACCGGAAGTATGAATTGAACACGGACCTGTTCGAAAAACCAGGATCAGACCCTTCTCAATTCGCTCTTCTTTAATACCTGTTTCACCGGAGGAAATTTATTCATTGCATTTTTATAGACGATAGGTCTAAAAATAAAAAATGCAGGAAACAGCGAAAAGAAAAAGAGGCCGGCCTCCGAAAAGAGATGCGTCCCAGCAAGAAACAAGGGATAGGCTTCTACGCCGCGGCATAGAGGTTTTAACGGAAAAAGGCTTTACAGCGACAGGATTGGAAAGCCTGTTGAAAGAGGCGAACGTTCCAAAAGGATCTTTTTATCATTATTTCCCGAACAAAGATGCTTACGGGCTTGCTGTTGTTCAAAGTTATGCAGACTATTTTGAGAGTAAACTCAATAAAATCCTGCTGAACAAAAACCGTCCACCTCTTGATCGCATTCAGGATTATGTTGAGGACGCCAAAAACGGCATGGTCCGATACGATTTCAAGCGCGGTTGCCTTATTGGAAATATGGGGCAGGAACTTGGCCACCTGAAGGAAATTTTCCGTGCCCCCCTGGAAGCCGTTTTCCAAAACTGGCAAGGTAAAATGTCTCTTTGTCTGCAGGATGCGCAGAAATCAGGCACTCTTTCGCCTGCATTGAATGCCGACGAACTGGCCGCCTTTTTCTGGATCGGATGGGAAGGCGCAATTTTGCGTGCAAAACTTACTCAATCAGCGGAACCACTGGATCTCTTTGCTGATCATTTTCTGAATTATCTCAACACCCTTAACAAAAATGAAGAGGAAACGGCCTGATGAAAGGTATCCTGATCACAAAAGACGACGATTATAAAGCGGAGCTTACAGATATTTCTGAAGACCAGCTTCCCGAAGGAGACGTGACCGTCGAAGTGGAATATTCCACGTTGAATTATAAAGACGGTCTGGCGATTACGGGAACATCTCCTGTTGTCAGAAGCTTTCCCATGGTCCCCGGTATCGATATTGCCGGTACTGTTCTGGATAGCAGCAGCGATAAATTCAGCGCAGGCGACAAGGTTGTGCTGAATGGCTGGGGCGTTGGCGAAACACATTGGGGCGGACTTGCTGAAAAAGCTCGGCTGAAATCGGAATGGCTGGTCCCGCTTCCCGATGCATTTTCTGCCAAGCAGGCTATGGCAATCGGAACCGCCGGTTACACATCCATGCTTTGTGTTATGGCGCTTGAAAAACAAGGAGTAACGCCGGATAAAGGTGAAATTATCGTCAGCGGTGCCGTTGGTGGTGTAGGCAGTGTGGCTGTTTCAATCCTGGCGAAACTTGGATATACCGTTGTCGCGTCAACTGGCCGGCCGGATCAGGCAGACTATCTTAAAGAGCTGGGAGCTTCAGATATTATCAACCGCGAAGACTTGTCTTCACCAGGCCGTCCTCTTGGCAAGGAAAGATGGGCTGGCGCTGTTGATACTGTTGGTAGTCATACACTTGCCAATATATGTGCATCCACAAAATATGGCGGTGTTGTCACTGCCTGTGGTCTTGCCCAGGGTATGGATTTTCCAGCGTCTGTTGCACCTTTCATCCTAAGGGGAGTAATCCTAAATGGTATCGATAGTGTTTACTGCCCGATCGAAACCCGCATTGAAGCCTGGAACCGCCTGGCCCAGGATCTGGATACGAAACATATCGATCTGATCACCAATGAAATCAAACTCTCCGATGCAATCGGCGCTGCAAACGATCTGATGAACGGCACGGTCCGTGGCCGCGCCGTCGTTAATGTAAAATCATAACATAAAGAGGCGCAAATGACTGACCATCCAATCAGCCGGTATTCAGTACCTGAAATCAAGGATCTCCCGCAGGATCTGCAAGATCTTATTCTCGGTGTCCAGGAAAAAGCGGGATTTATCCCGAATGTGTTTCTGGCGCTCGCCCATCGTCCGGACGAATTGAGAGCGTTCTTCAATTATCATGACGCGATCATGCTGCGTGACGGCAGTAACCTGACCAAGGGCGAAAAGGAGATGATTATTGTCACAACATCCTCTGACAATAACTGCCTTTATTGTGTTGTTGCCCACGGTGCCATTTTAAGGATCTATGAGAAAAATTCCTTGATCGCTGACCAACTGGCGACTAATCACCACAAAGCAGATATTACAGAACGGCAGAAAGCCATGCTGGATTTTGCCTTGAAGGTTTCCAACAATGCCGGTGAAATTGGAGACAGTGATTTCGAGACACTGCGCGGGTTCGGTTTTACAGATGAAGATATCTGGGATATTGGCGCAATCACTGCGTTCTTTGGATTAAGTAATCGAATGGCGAACCTGACATCCATGCGACCCAACGATGAGTTTTTCGCCATGGGCCGCTAAGATAGGTGCTAGCCGGTCCCTTGGGGGTTGGCTAGCATTTCCCGAACTGGACCATCCCGGTTCCATATTCGGGATCTCTTCCTGGTTTTCCGAGATCCAAGCTGTTTACAGCGAGCATTGATCTAAGGTCATTTGCCGGAATTCTTGCAATTTTCTTGTTCTCGGAAACGACAGTCGACACCGCTTTTGCCAGGACAAAGGGTACTGCAAATGATGTACCGGAGCGATAGCTCCCCTTTCCTCCTTTTTTGGCAAGCCATAGCATGACACCAGGTGCAGAAAAATCCACATGCGCCCCTCGGGTCGCCTTGCGATACAGGCTTTTCTCCCGATCAACAGCAGTAACCGCAATAACATCCGGATGCGCTGCCGGGTAAGGAGGGGGCGCTTTTTCCCCGCCATTTCCAGCTGCTGCAAAAAGATATATTCCTTTATCAGCAGCACTATCCAGCGCTTTATTCATGAGACGGTTTTGAGGCCCTTCAAGGGACATGTTGATAAAAGCCACTTTTCGGCCCGCAAGCCAGTTAAGCCCTTCGAGAAAAGAACTTGTTGCGGCAAAAGGTTTCCCGCTTTTCTGCGTCAGAATATCAGCCACAAAGAGCCGCGCTGAGGGAAGCAATCCCTTATAGCCTTTTTCCGGCATGTTCCCCTTATAAAGAACACTTAAGGCCGTCCCATGATCACTTGCTTTTGGCAGGCCGGATGTCCCATGTCCGAAACCGGCAATGGATATCTTCTTATCAGAAGCAAGGGCGGGATGCTGAAGGTCTACCCCACCGTCCAGAATACCAACATTGACCGACTGGTTCGCGAGATAGGAGCATCGTTGATGTCCAGACGGAAGAGAAACCAGTTCTCTAGCATAGGTTCTCGGTGAGCTTGCAAGAGAGTTGACGTGGTTGAAATCTATTACCGCCTGCGGATAAGTGTTACGCAAATCCTGAAGGCTATCCCTCATAAGATTTCCCACAGGAATACGTACCCTGAGAAAGTGAAAGCCGATTGCAGCGAGATCACTATCACGAAGAATGACATACCCGTCATCACTTAATGACTGACGAACGGAATTCACTTGCGACAGATTGAAGAATTGCTTTGGTAGCAACAGAAGCAACTCTCTTTCAACGACATCCTGATCAGACAACTGATCTGGCAATTCTGCTTGTCTGACTGCGCAAGTTGAGTAACGCTTGCGATTTCCTCCTCCTGCCAGAGGGACACCTCTTTCTTTTAGCTCGAGAGTGTAAGACGCGCCTGATTTGAGTTTTAAGGTAGGAGGAAGCTTAACGGAAATCTCTCTATCCGACCAAAATGTCGGATTTAATTTCAGGCTTTTCCCACCACCTTTAAACTCAAGGCTAAAACGCGGTTTAAGCTTTTCCCCAAAGCCACGGCCTTTCAGGAAGACTCTCTGGTTTTCCTCAAGGCACTGACTGGAAAGACCGTAATACACGGCTCGGCCAGGTTTCCGTCCGTTGGAGGGAGCTGCTCCAGGCGTTCCTCTCGCAGGATCCACCGAGGGACGTGAAGGATCGGCCGAGGGTCGTGAAGGATCCGCAGATGGACGTGGAGGGCTAGCGGAAGGGCTCGCTGAACCCGCGGTTGGACTTGAAGAACCAGCGGTTGGTCTCGGACGGTCACTTGCACCTTCACCCAGCCTCTTTTTTTCTTCGATCGTGGTCGGCCTGTGATTTTCTCTTGGATTATCACTGGATGCCGCCCATGCTGTGGAGGCATGAACCAGGGTTCCCAGAACAACGGATGTCAGGGTCAGTTTTGCGGATAAGGCAAACATGGTTATTCCTCCAGAACCTCGGAAACGGCCTTGTTTGTTTCCAGTTTCCGCATCACTGACGCAAGGTTCTGTTTGCTCAGAACTTCCACTCTGTAAAAGCCCATTGCTGTGGGCCCTTCAATGATGTTGAGCTGGTTCTGTTGCAGCAAGGAGCGGATGGTTTTCTCTGTTGTTGTCTCTTCGAAGAAGATCTGCAGAACAGGACCGCTATGCGCTCCGCCTGACGCAGTGGTTAGTCCCTCGTCCAGGTAAGCTGTCTGGATCTGACCTCCACCAAGGACTGCAAGCGCGACACATGCAGCAATCGCTACAGAACGCCACCAACTTTGCACACTGTTGTCATTGGCTGCAACTGTTGACGGTGGAGTATCGGCTTTATTGGCCTTGATCTCTGCCTTAAGTCTGGCAAGTCCCAGTTCCCCGGGACTTTCTCCCATATCCTGGTCTTTCACTTTCGTGCGAAGAGCTTCCAGGATCATTCGTTCCTGGTCGAAAGTCGCATCCTCTTTCAGGCGTGTTTCAACTGCCTCTTTATCGCTGCCTTCCAGTGTTCCGTTGACATAGAAGGGAAGTAACTGATCCAGTTCCTGCTTATCATACTCGCTCATGATCTGGCTCCCGTAAATTTCTCTACGCAGCGTTTGAGGGCCTGTTTTGCATGAAAGACACGGGTCTTAACCGTTCCTTCCGGACGGCCGATAACATCGGCTATTTCCGGATAGGACATATCTTCAAAAAAGGCGAGTTGGACGACAGCACGCTGGGCGTCGCTTAAAGCTTCGACGCATTTATGCAAGAAGGTTGCTTCCTCTGTTGCGTTTAAAAGTTCCATCGGGTTCAGTCCATCATCATCCGCTACAGTTTCATGTTTCTCTTCATCTAGCTGATCTGGTGTTCTTTTTCGAAGACGATCGATTGATTTGTTAAAGGCAATACCAAAGACCCAGGTTGAGACTTTGGAGCGCCCTTCAAACCGATCGGCTTTTCGCCAGATCTCCATGAAGACTTCATGAAGTACGTCGTATGCTTCGAACTGATCGTTCAATTTTTGTCGAATAAAATGATAAACTTTTTTCTCAAATCGACGATAAAATTCATCAAAAGCAGCTTCATTGCCGGACTTTATCAAATCCAGTAGCTGATCATCACTCATCTGATCGGTCGCTGTTGTCATCGATATCCCCCCGAGACAGAAAACCGTGATAGTGTCTCCACTATCACGGCAGTAGCTTAGCATAAAGATTTCAGTCTAAGGGTTCCTTTATGGATAAAGGATCTTTCTGAAATCTGATTGGCCAACGACTGTACCGCCTGAGCTAATCGCCCGAATGCGCCACAAATACACGTGACCATGTTCAAGATGCCCTGCGCTGAATTCCGCAAAAGTAGCTGATGTCTGATCCCCGGGAACAATCTTACCAACCACAAGGTCCGCATCTGTATCGGTCGGTCCGACAATCAGTGCTGTTTCCTTAAGACTGCTTTGAGGGTTTTTGCCGCCTGGTAGATTATAAAGTTCAATCTGATAGGCTGCTGCACCGGGAACAGGGTGCCAGTCAAATACTGTTGCGGAGCTGAATGGCACACCCTGTTTTGGACTAAACGCCTCCAACGGAGCCATCCGTCCCAATGATGTCGTCGCAGTCGGATTGACATAATAGCGCAATACAGGCTCTTCAAATCGGGGCGATGGATCAACAATGACCAGTTGCACTTCATGCAAGCCGGTTGTTCCAGTGGGCAGGTTTGGGCTCACAATTCTTGTTTTTCCAGTTCCAGCTGAAGAGAGTTGTAGGCGAACACGGGAAAGAAGGCGTTCAAAACGTCCTCCGCGAATAGAGGCGCTGTCAATTAGTCTCCATTCTGCCTGAAGCAATCCCCTGGAGCGGAAGCTTATTTCAGCAACCGCCCGGAGCTCTGCATTTTGACCAATAACGCTTGTTTTTCCGCCATTTTCAAAGGCAAGGTCAATGCGATTGACTTCCAATGCACCAGAAGCACCACCACCTGAGATCAAGGTAGCTGAACCTGTATCTGTTCTGCCAATACCGTCACTAAAGTCACGTTCAATTCTTGCATTATTCCCGGACAAGGCGATCTGCTTCGCAATACTAACAGAAACCGGAATAACTTCTGAGAAGGTTAACGTTTCAGGTACGCCCCCCGCAACAGTTGTTGTACGGCTCAACACCTTGTTTACAGTTTGAACAGGGTTACCGTTAATCAGTATCGTATAGGAAGGAGATTGTGTCGTAACCTGGCCACCTGCTGTCACGACATGAACTACACGCCAGGTTACATTCACTGCCCCCCCGGTAGCTGACACAGCAACCTTGGAAGGGATAGGAGTTATCGAAGTCACATCAGCCTGTGCACTATTCGCCAACGCCAACAGTGAAATCAGGGTAAGGAACAGGTTCCGAAAAAAAGTGATCATGGGCCTAATATGCAACTGGTGCCTTGATACGCAGGACCAGGAAGCCTTCATATTTTGTATCGTCAAGAGAATTGTCTGAATTCCCATCTTCTTTCTCCATAGCGCCGCGGAACGCCAAAGCTACACCAGGTTTGTTGACCTCCGGTGAAATGAAGGTCCATTCCATCTCGCCAGACAGAATATGTTTATCTGGTGAGTCGCCGCTTCCCGAAGAAAGGTTCATATTATATGAAAGATTTGTTGTCAGTGTTGC
>JAKSCD010000091.1 GCA_022360775.1 Sneathiellales bacterium
AGTGTCGTAATCCGTTGAAACAGTTTCGGGGTTACAGTTGATCATAATGGTTTCATAACCATCCTCGCGCATGGCCAAAGCTGCATGAACACAGCAATAGTCAAACTCGATCCCCTGACCAATACGGTTTGGCCCGCCGCCAAGAATAACGACTTTCTTGCGATCACTTGGATCGGCTTCACAGACAGGACTATCCCATTCATTCCCTTCAAAGGTGGAATAGAGATAAGGTGTTCTTGAGGTAAATTCACCGGCGCAGGTATCAATCCGCTTGTATACCGGCGTGATATCCAGTGCTTCGCGAAGGCTGGCAACCTCTTTCGCTGATTTACCGGATAGCTCCGCCAGCCGATCATCAGAGAAACCCATCTGTTTCAATGTCAGTAATCCACCTTTCAGGGAAGGAAGGCCTTTTTCGCGAACCGCTTTTTCTGCCTGCACAATGGTTTCTATCTGCGCCAGGAACCAAGGTTCAAATTTACTGGCGCCCTTGATTTCCTCAAGCGTAAGGCCAGCCCTGAAGGCCTGGGCAATGTTCAGGAGACGATCTGGTGTGCTTTGGGCAAGAATATTGAGGATAGTTTGCTTATCTTCCCCGATATCTGTTTCATTCATTCCGGTGAGGCCGGTCTCAAGAGACCTGAGAGCCCTTTGCATCGATTCCTGGAAAGTCCGGCCAACGGCCATGGCCTCGCCAACGGATTTCATGGCCGTACCAAGTTTGGCTTCAGCGCCCTGGAATTTCTCGAAAGTAAAGCGCGGGATTTTTGTGACTACATAGTCGATGGTTGGCTCGAATGAAGCCGGGGTTGATCCAGTGATGTCGTTATCCAGCTCATCAAGGGTATAGCCAACAGCCAGTTTTGCGGCGATTTTGGCAATCGGGAAACCGGTTGCTTTTGATGCCAGCGCGCTGGAGCGGGAAACCCTAGGGTTCATTTCAATAATGATCAGACGACCAGTATCCGGATTAACCGCGAACTGAACGTTAGACCCTCCTGTTTCAACACCAATTTCCCGAAGAACCGCGATCGAGGCGTTCCGCATGATCTGGTATTCTTTGTCGGTCAGCGTCAGCGCCGGCGCAACAGTGATGGAATCGCCGGTATGAACGCCCATCGGATCCACATTTTCAATAGAACAGATGATGATGCAGTTATCCGCTTTATCGCGAACAACTTCCATTTCATACTCTTTCCAGCCGACAATGCTTTCTTCAACCAGTACCTCCGTGGTCGGCGAAGCATCAAGGCCACCGGCAACAATCGTTTCAAATTCTTCCCGGTTATAGGCAATGCCGCCACCAGTACCGCCGAGTGTGAAAGAAGGACGGATAATGCAGGGAAGCTTGACATCTTCAAGTACAGACCAGGCTTCCTCCATACTGTGTGCAACAGCGCTTATTGGCATATCAAGGCCAATTTTCATCATCGCGGTACGGAACTGGTCCCGATCTTCTGCTTTGGCAATCGCTTCTTCTTTTGCACCGATCAGCTTGACACCCAGACGATCGAGGGTTCCCCGTTCTGCAAGAGCGAGCGCTGTATTGAGTGCAGTTTGTCCCCCCATAGTCGGAAGAACGGCATCAGGGCGCTCCTTTTCGAGAATTTTCTCGACCACATCAGGGGTGATCGGTTCCACATATGTGGCATCCGCCAGGTCGGGATCGGTCATGATTGTCGCGGGATTACTGTTCACTAGAATGACCCGATAACCTTCTTCACGGAGTGCTTTACAGGCCTGGGTGCCGGAATAATCAAATTCGCAGGCCTGTCCGATGATGATTGGGCCGGCGCCGATGACGGCAATTGATTTTATATCAGTACGCTTTGGCATGATTATTCCGGGGACCTATTATATTTAAAGGGCAGCATTTCTAAAGCTTTAACTTTCACGAGTTTGTTTTCATCCTTATCAAAAACGATGATATCGGCGTCAGGGGCATAGTCCGTTATAAATTCCCGGCAACGTCCGCATGGGGGAATAACTTTATGATCAGTGTCTTCGTTTTTACGCACAGCAACGATTGTCTGTATAGGGTCCGTTGCAAGGTCTTCCAGTGTTTTTCCGATA
>JAKSCD010000090.1 GCA_022360775.1 Sneathiellales bacterium
TAATTTGAAAAACGGTACCTGGCGATCACTAGGCGAATGTCAGCATCTTGCAATCGAAGGATCAGCAAGCGTGTTTCGGGATAATCAATGGTTGATCTTTGGCGGAAAAACAAAGGCAGAAAAACACGGCGAGCCTTTGATCATTGACAGTGTTTTTGCCTTTGATCCGATAACAGGTGACTGGAAACAGAAATCAGCGCTCCCTCTGCCTCTTACAGGACATCGTGTTTTCCCTTCCCGTGAAGGTATTTACGTTATCGGCGGAAAATCAAACTTTGGAACCTCTTCCAACGCCTGTTTTTTATATAGGACGGAGGAGAACAACTGGCAGGAAATAGGAGAGCTTAGTGTCGGCCGCTCCCTTTTTGGATTGCTTCCTGTTGAAGGAAAAGAACAGTCCCGACTTTACGCGATTGGTGGATTTATCCGGGATGACCTTCCAGCCACTGAAATAGACGGCTGTACACTGAATCAAAACCTATTTGTTTATCGTTGATATCTGAGGAGCTCTAATGAACACCCTATCCCCTGCTCTCACTTATGCTGATGGTATTGGTAAAATCCGCCATGAAAATGGTGTTATCAAAATAGATCTGGTCTCGATTGATGATCACTATGTTAGCCCAGGTACTCCGCCTCAAAAAATTCAGAAAACAGTCGGAACTCTTGTTATGAGCCTAACTGGCTTCGAGCAGGCCTTTAAAACGATGAGTGAAATGGAGGCAAGCTTGAAAGCTGCGAAGACAGAAAGCGTAAAAGAAAACTGATGATTAAATGTGAGCGTTTGAGTGAAAAATGACATCTCTCAGAATGCTTTCCCCATTATATCTTTAGTTTGAAGTGGGCGCGCCTTTATTGCGGGACAGCATGGATATCGGATATCTGATCCTTTTTACTTGCATCAGCATTTTCCTCATCCATTGGCAAAACCATGATAAAAGTAGTGCCTTGCCCTTCGCCAGATTCCACAGATAATTTCCCGCCATGTGTGTTTTCGATAATGCTCTTGCATATCGCGAGCCCCTGACCTGTGCCGACGCCAGGCGCTTTGGTGGTGAAAAACATGTCAAAGATCTTGTCAATTTTATCTGCCGGTATGCCGGGACCATCATCCCTGATGGTAATTTCAGCCACCCCATCCACCGGCTGAGCGGTTATCCTGATCTGTCCCTTACCTTCACGGTCTTGCTCCCCAATGGCCTGTGCAGCATTAATGATGAGATTGATCAAAACCTGCCCCAGTTTACCAGGGAAGCAAGGGACGGCTTCAAGTCCTTCCCTCACCTGGAATTCAACATCCGCCAATGTATTCCATTGATTGCGGGATACAGTAATCGTGTTTTCTATTATTTTATGCAGATCCTGCCTTGTTTTGCTTCCGCCTTCCGGATACGCAAATTCCTTAATGGAATTGACAATACGACCGACATTTTTCACACCTGATCGCGTATCCGCGAAAGAGGCGTCCAGCTCCTCATTTAAAAATTCCCAATCCAGATCATCCAGTTTTTCGGCCGCCTGTTTAAGTCCATTTTTTTCACCTTTTTCGACGATCTCCAAGACCTCTGACAGATCCTCAAACGCTTCCTGCATAAACCGTAAATTATCCGCGATAAACTGAAGTGGCGTATTGATTTCATGAGCAATCCCGCCCGCCATGGTGCCAAGCGATTCCATTTTATTGGTCTGCATCAGCTCCATTTCCAGTTCGCGATTTCGCTCAAGTGCGTCGAATAATTCGGTAACATCATGCTCAACAATAACGACCCCGCCCTCGGACATACGCCTCTGCGTTGTCAGCATCACACGACCATCCGGTAATTTACTGCGCCAGGCAGGGTGCTTATCTGGCTCTGCCTGGAATTCCATGCGTTTGCTAAGAGTAAAAGGCTCGTAATCTCCATCGATTTCAACGAACGATGCCAATGTGGAGGACAGCAAATCCTCAAGCCAGGGTTCCCCGTCCAACTCCTGCTGCAATTGCGTATAGCGTTTTTTATAGCTGCCATTTACAAAAATCACGCGCTTTTCCGCATCGACAATTAACACCCCTTCGGGCATGGAATGCATGGCATCATGTAACACGGTTTCTGCATATACCCTGCCGGCTTCCGCTTTCTGTCTCGCTTCTTCTACATCTTTGGCAAACTCAGCCAGGGCCCGGGACATACTGTTAAAACTTCGGCTTGTGTCAGCCAGTTCATCCCCGCCCCGAACCTCAAGCTGATAGCCAAATTCCCCAGCAGCAACCCGTTTGGCAGCTTTTCTGAGAGCCGCAAGCTGCCTGGTCAGAATGGTGCCCAGCATTATACCAAAAATGGCCACAAGGCCGATTTCAGAGCCTGCAATTGTCAACATCCATTGCCGGGCTTCAGACAACGTTTTTTCCAGCCTGCCAATGGAGAGACCGATTTCAACCCGACCGAAATTCTCGCCGGCAACGACGATCGGCGCAACAACATCCAGGCGGCCGTCACTTTGCGCCGATTTTATGTTGGTATCTTCCTTGAAAGGCTGCGCAAGCGCTTCGGCGTTCCCGTTTTCCGACATCACAATACCGCCCTGCCCGATTACCCTGACATAAATGATACCGTCATTCAGCAGGGTCTGCTCGACAAGAGAGTCCAGTGTAGCCAGATCCATTGACAGGACAGCATCGCCTGTCATGGTTGCAAACAGCTTTGCGGTGACATTGCCGCGCGTCAGCAATTCAGTTTCACTGGAACTCCTCAGGTAAAACAGACCACTGATCACCAGGACCGCCAACAGAATGATTTCTATCAGCGCTATACCAAGAATTGTTTTTAGCCGAAATGACATTTCAAAGGCACTTCGCCTCGCCGTCCTTGACGATACGGGTATGGGATCTTTCAAGTCCGAGAGCCCGGACATCATCCCAATCAGCATTGCGCCCCGGTTCTATACCAGCCATACCAAGCGCCTTGAGAAGACCCTCAGCGGTTCCTTCAAGGGTCTCCATCGCAGAAAAGATCGTCTCCACAACAGCCTTTGGGACGTCAGGATGCGCTGCAAACGCATGAGGTGTATACCCATCGGTGCGGTAAATTACCTTAAGCTGCTCCCGTATCTTCGGATCAACAGTATTAAAGGTTCGCAGCACACCGCCCCCGGCAGGAACCATGCCAGCGCTCACAGCCCGATAAACTGAATCATGCGATTTAACATAACGAGGCGTGATATCAATCCCCTGCCCCTTCATCTCGGCGCGCGGAACGACACTGGCGCCAAAAGCGGCGGGTGAAGGGAAAGCAACTGTCGCACCATCAAGGTCTGCCAATTCAGTTAAATCTGTATCCTGACGGGTCACAATAATCCCTCTCAGGCGTTTTTCCTTTTGCCGGGCAAAAGCCTGATATCCTACAGCATCATGAAATTCGGTGTAATGATAGGGGTTCATATAGGCGATATCATAAGCCCCTTGTGCGAGGCATGCCTCAAACGCCGGTATATCCTTGGCCGTTGCAAACACAAGTTCCTGGCCCGATCTTTTGCTGATTTCCTGCAAAAACGGAACCCATATTTTCGCCAGCCGCGTAGCAGATTGCTGTGGGACGACACCAACTGTTAATTTTTCTCCTGTAGCCGCCTGACCACCACTGACGCTTCCCAGGAACAAGACACAACTTAATATCGAAGCAATTTTGTTCATGATATAAGTCTCCTTTTCAAGAGCAAAGTACCATCAACTTCTTGCGCAAAAGTTACTTTTCCTAATATACAAATACTGATTGTCCTGACGTGCCACCAGGTGTTTAATCACAGGGATCGCAAAGATATTTTCTGAAGGCGATTGCACTAGATTTATCCGTCAGGGAACAGGCCGCCAAATTCAGAAAACCTTCCAGGGATTAGGGCGAAAAATCTGCACAGCTTCTGCGGTCCAGATTTTATTGTCCATGCAAGATGTTAAAAACAAGAGGTCCTAATGAGTGACATCCTTATTCGCAAAGCCGAGAAAACCGATATTCATGCCGTAAATAACGCTCTGCGCAAACTTTCAGAGCATATGAGTGACCCTCATCCGATTACAGATGAAATGCTGTCTGAGGCTGTATTTGGTAGTGACGGAGCGGCCAGTATATTGATCGCGGAAAAGCAAGGGGAAGTCATGGGTCTGACAATGTTCTCGCCTTATGTTTCAACAAATATGGGCGGAATTGGTATCTATATTTCAGATTTATGGGTGGATGCGTCCTTGCGCGGCCAGGGGATCGGACCAAAGCTGATGTATGAAGCGACAAAGCAGTTTTCATCACCGGTGAAACGAATAAAACTCGAAGTCTATCAGGATAATCCAAAAGCCAAAGAAACCTATCTGCGCCTGGGTTTCAAAGCGACGGAACGCGCAGAATACTTGTCTCTTGCCGAAAGCGATTTTGATAACATCAAGGGAAAGCCGTAAAAGAAGTTTGGTCGTCTTTGCTTTTTGCGACAGGCAATCACTTGAACGCTCTCTATCGGCTATGAAAATTGTTGAATTTGCAAGATGCCTATTAAAATGACATTGATAGAAACAACATATGAACCTAAGTGAGAACAGCTTGATGCCGTTAAACTCCAAAAGAAGTCTTGCGCTTCGCTATTTTCCTGGAACAGATGAGAAATTTGATCATGCGTGACATAGAAAACAGCCTTATTCCAATTACGTTGCTGACCGGATATCTCGGAAGCGGAAAAACAACGTTGCTCAATCATCTGGTTACTCAGCCGGAACTGTCAAACGCACTCGTTATCATCAACGAATTCGGTGAGATGGGACTTGATCATGAATTGGTTGCCCATAGTACTGAAAACCTGATTATGGAAATGAGTAATGGCTGCCTGTGCTGTGCAATTCGCGGGGATCTGGTTAAAACATTCAAGGACATCCAGTGGCGTTTTTCTCGCGATGGCAACCGCCAATTTGAACGCGTGTTAATTGAGACAACGGGCCTTGCTGATCCCTCACCAATCGTGCAGACCATCATAACACATCCCCTGGTTTCTCGCAGATACCGTCTTGACGGTATCGTCACAACGATTGATCTCGCGACCGCCCAAAATACACTGGATCACTATCAGGAAGCCAAAAGGCAGGCCGCCATTGCGGATCTTATTCTTTTCACCAAAGGGGATCTGGTGACGTCATCAGAACGTGAAAGTGTTCTTCAAAGGCTGAAGAAAATCAATCCGGCTGCACCGCGCAAGGAAATCCTGTCGGGTATTTTACCCGCGTCAGAAATTCTGGACCTTGGTTTATTTTCAACCGAGGGAAAAGGACCAGATGTAAAGCGCTGGCTAAAAGAGGACGCCTATCTCACGTCTCATGAGCATGAGCATGAGCATGAGCATGAGCATGAGCATGAGCATGAGCATGAGCATGAGCATGAGCATCACAACCATTCCCATGATGTCAACCGCCATAGCGACAGTATTCGCGCCTTTTGTTTCACGATTGATGAGCCTGTTTCAGAATCAACCCTGGCCACCTGGCTTGATCTCCTGATCGGCTTTGTCGGGGAACACATTCTCCGTGTGAAAGCGATTATCAATATAAAAGGGCAGGCTCAACCTACCGTCTTACATGGTGTTCAGCATGTTTCTTTCCCTCCTGTTATGCTCCCCGCCTGGCCAAGCGAAGATCGCCGGACGCGTTTCGTTTTCATAACCGATGGCGTCGATAAAAAAACCATCGAGGCGACATTCGCTGCTTTTAAGGAACCGGACACACCCTCCTTTGCTCCTTCCGATGAAAGCGTCGCATAACAAGCGCTGCGCCGTTAAATTAGCACCAATCCCATCTAGACGCATATCCATTGGTCTTGCAGCTTTGAAATGTTATGTTATAACATTTCAAAGCTGATCAACTTAGCTCTTAGCTCTGACCTTCATACCGGCT
Source organism: Sneathiellales bacterium (assembly GCA_022360775.1). GTDB lineage: Bacteria > Pseudomonadota > Alphaproteobacteria > Sneathiellales > Sneathiellaceae > Sneathiella. The sequence goes on from JAKSCD010000090.1 coordinate 5,900, forward strand.
CTTGCTGAGAAGGGTTCAAACTCTAGTGAAAACAGACTGTACTTGCGCGCATTCTTGCCCGTTATTCTCTCAAATAAAAAGAGACTCTTGATGGATCTCAAGCTCTATAACAAACAGATATTAGGACTTGCGGCTTCAATCTCCCGTGTTGGCCGCCTGGACGCACCAGATGCTTCAGTAACCGCATATAGCCGCATTTGCGGCAGCAGAATTATCGTTGATGTAAAGCTCACTAATGAAATCATTACCGATTATGCCCATGAGCTCCGGGCCTGTGCCATTGGCCAGGCGGTTGCTTCTGTCATCGCTGAAACCGTTATTGGTCTCACTGTTGACCAAATCGATGAAGGTGCGAAAATCCTCAACTCAATTTTAAAGGACAAGACACTGCCCCCGCCAGGACTTTGGGCCGGACTTGAGCCGTTCCTGCCGGTCGCTGATTTTCGCAACCGCCACAGCTCAGCCCTTCTCCCATTTCATGGATTGCAGCGCGCACTTTTCGAGGCTTCTCAGGAACAAGGGCAGTATCTAGAAGGCGGAACTCTTTTCGCAGACCAGCAAATAGACGTCGAGTTTCGAAAAAATCATTAGTCTTTAGTCAGGCAGAACACCTTTTTCTATCTTAGCCGGATAAAAAAGGTGCAGTGATGTTGGAAGGGGTCTTATTCAGATGTCAGCACTTAAAAGCAATATACTGACATCTGCAAAAACAGTTCTTCTGACAGTTTGAAAGATCAGGAAACGATCAGTCTCTATGCACAGGTTGGACCTGCTTCAATTCATGTAAACGGGCCGCCTGCCTGAAGTAAGGGGAGAAACAGGGTCGATTGACATATTCGCCGACACCCCGTTCTGCCCTCAGGTCTCCATCCAGATAGGTGATCTTTCCTCGACTGACCGTCGCTATATTAACCCCTTTGACTTCCATCCCCTCAAAAATATTAAAGTCAACTTTCTGATAGTGAGACTGCGCAGAGATTGTTCTGCTTTTTTCAGGATCCCATACAATAATATCCGCATCAGATCCCACCAGTATTGCGCCTTTACGGGGGTAGATATTGAAGATCTTTGCAGCATTGGCCGATGTGCAGGCAACAAACTGGTTGAGAGTGAGGCGTCCCTGATTGACACCATGGTGCCAAAGGATTGACATCCGATCCTCCAGCCCGCCTGTTCCGTTGGGTATTTTGGTAAAATCGTCCTTGCCCATAAGCTTTTGCTCGGTGGTAAAGGAACAATGGTCTGTCGCCGTTGTTTGACATAGCCCACTCATCAGGCCATGCCACAGCGCCTCCTGATGTTTTTTCGGACGAAAGGGAGGGCTCATGACGTGATGAGCAGCGGTGCGCCAGTCCGGATCTCGATAAACACTGTCATCAATGACGAGATGCTGGGACAGGACTTCACTAAAGACAACCTGGCCTCTCAAGCGAGCGGCGATAATGGCATCCAGTGCGTCTTTGGAAGAGGTATGCACGATATAGATCGGCACTCCTATCATTTCGGCCAAACGGATGGACCTATTGGTTGCTTCCCCTTCCACTTCCGGAGGACGGGAAGCTGGATGACCCTCTGGCCCCTTGATCCCCTGCTGTATGAGTTTCTCTTGTAAATGTGCAACCAGTTCTCCATTTTCACCATGTATGGTCACCATGGCTCCCAATTCCTTGGCCACATTGAAACTCCGGACCATGATCTCGTCATCCGCCATGATCGCGCCTTTGTAGGCCATAAAATGCTTGAAGCTATTGACCCCGTGATTTTTGGCAAGACTGCGCATATCGTCGGCAACACCGTCTCCCCACCAGGTTACGGCAACATGAAAACTGTAGTCGGCAGCAGCTTTTTCCGCCCAACCTCTCCAGGTATGATAATTTTCAAGCAGGGAAGTATTTTTTTCCGGGATTACAAAATCGATTAACATCGTTGTGCCACCGGTCATCATCGCCGCAGTCCCTGTATAGAAATCATCGACTGCGTTGGTTCCCATAAAAGGCAATTGCATATGGGTTTGCGGATCAATTCCACCGGGCATAACATAACATCCACCGGCATCAATTACGTCAGCGCCTGAAGGCACTTCCAGATCCTTTCCAATGGCAACTATTTTGTCATCCTGCGTCAGAATATCGCTTTTATAAGTATAGTCAGCAGTTACAATCGTTCCGCCTTTAATTACGACCGTCATAAACTTCCCCTTTGTCCCTAAAAGTTTCTTCGGTACCGAGCTGCTCGGATGCTTGTGTTCGTGGTAATTCTACTGAGGATTATGAAATGTGATTTTTTTGTTATGTTATAACATAACATTTTATTTCCAAATGAATCAATGCAAGGCTCGCACGACGCGAATAAAAGCGTTAAAGCGACAGATTTAGTGTATTAATCGCGTGGAATTTCTGTTTTATCGGTGCGCATTTCGCTTGTGTTTTCCTTTGTCGAGGCGTAGGGGCTTTTATAAAGTTTGGCCTTATGTTTTTGAGTATTATAAAAAACTCTACTTTGACGAGGGGAGACCCTTTGTTGGTCGCAGAGACACGAAATACTTTTTTACAAACTTATTGAAGTCTGAATCTTTGGTAGCTACCTAGCCTCAACAGTCCCGGACACGTAATATACGACAAACTCTTTTTTCTTCAGATCAGATCATGCTCCAATTCAGTTGATGATCAAATTGGATGATTACCGCGCATGGGATGCGCATTTGCGGATCTACCTAACATTTTGGTCTTTCCTATATGAGCGATGCACGAATGTGCATTAGTACAGAAGACTTTGCTTTTCCAAGCTTTGGTCAATCCCGGACCAGCTTCAATACATGAAAAATGAAGTCTTCCCGCATCGTAAATTTTAAAGGATTACCAAAATGCCGAACAGAACCCTCGTCTTGGCACTATCAACAGCAGCAGTTTTAGCGGTAACCACCTCCGTCGTTGCCAGTGAACTAAAATTTCTGGATCTGACCCAACCAATTCCAACCTTTGAACCGCTCAAAGACGACCCAACGAAACCGGACCTTTCCAAACCGATCGGTGACAGCAAGCCTGTCGCCGGCTTCTATCCTCAGGCTGTCCTCTACCCGGCACATGTCTGGCCAACGAATGAAGGCCATTTCGATTCTGCGGCTCTTCTAATCCAAGAACATAACGGGACGAGTTTCAACAGTCCGAACCACTACATCAACAGTCCCGAAAGCTTAGATAAAGGAAGCGTTCCAAACAAAAAGCGTCGTGCAACTGAGGATCTGACAATCTCGGATTTAACAGGAAAAGTCGTGATGATTGATGTCTCCGATCGTGTCGAAAACGAGTTAGCCAAGAACGGAGGCCGGCCCAGCACGGACAAATCAATCACCAATTTCTCTGATACGTCTCAGGCAACTGTCCGTGCCACCGACATTGATGCAGTTGCAGAGCAGATTGAAGAGGGTGTTTGGGTAGTCGCGAACCTGGGATGGTCTCGATTTTATGGACTTGGCGGCGAGGATTGGGACGCCGAGGGCTATGTCAACGGTCTCAATCATCCGGGCTTCACTGAAGAAGCCCTTGACCGTTTGATCGAGATTATGGACGAAAAAGGTGTTCGTATTTCGGGAATAGCAGCTGACAGCCTGAGCGGCGATTCCGGCGATGGGGTACGCGGCTCGTCTGATGACTGGTCTCATTCATGGCCTGCACATGTCAAGCTCTACCAACGTGATGTGTTGATTGTTGAGAACCTTGCCAACGTAGACCAACTCGCCGCGGCTTCAGCAAAAGGAGAATGCTCCCTGGTTGTTGGAGCGCTGAAACATATTGGAGGGACAGGGGGACCAGCACGGGTTGTTGGTGTTTGTACCGAACATAACGACGGATAGAGGCTGTCAGAATAACCAAAACGGCTCCAACCGGTGTTGTTGGAGTCCCATAATCTCGCAATTTTGGAAAGAAAAGTTTCGATGACAACAATCGATCTTGATGCGTATCTCGAACGTATCGCTTATAAAGGTGATCTGAAGCCCGACTTGGAAAGCCTGGCAAAAATTCAGTTGTTACACGCGCTGGCAATTCCCTTTGAAAATATTGACCCCTTTCTGGGCTTGCCCGTTCCTCTTGATTTACCTTCTCTCGAAGACAAACTGATCACACGCAAACGCGGTGGCTATTGCTTTGAACAAAATTTCTTGCTCAAACATGCCCTGGAGAAGATTGGCTTCAAAGTCACGGGAGTTGCAGGAAGGGTATTGTGGCAAAAGCCTCCGAACAGCTCTGCACCGGCCACCCACATGCTGTTGCGTGTCGATATAGATGCGCAGACTTACATCATTGATGCCGGATTTGGCGGCCAGGTTCTCACCGGTCCACTCCGGTTGGAGTCGGACATCATCCAGATGACCCCCCATGAGCCGTTTCGCCTTCAACGCATGCCGGACGGCTTTATTCTGGAATCCGAAATACGTGGAAACTGGCAGCCGATTTACTATTTTGATCTGTCTGAAAGGTTGATCAGCGATTTCGAAATTCTGAATTACTACCTGTCCACCGCTCCACAATCTCCGTTTGTTTCCAGCCTCATGGTTGCGCGGCCCGACACCGGGCGTCGATGGACATTAAGCAGCAAGGCATTTCGTCAACAGCAATTCCAAAATGCCAGTCCCGGAAACAGCATTGCAACGTTGGCAGAACACCGTCTGAATGAAGAGACGGTCCGGCGCGAAATCGTCACATCGAAGGATCTTATTCAGGTCTTGAATGATATTTTTCATTTAACAGTCGAAGACCCGGACGTGTTTATCGCCAGGACACAAATACCGGTTCAACAGGGCTGATGCACCGAAAACAGAGAATTCTGCCTCTCACAAGGAAGCGGCAGAATTCTCTGCTGTATTTGATAACCCAATTGTCTGGGGGAGGTCTGAAACGCTCAGGTTTGAACGATACTGTTGGCCAGCTGTGTCCTGTTAAATTCCAGATACGCCAAGATCGTGGCTATTACGCCAACGCCGATTTCCAGGCCCGTCACGAACACGAGTGATTGAACCGGCACACCATCCACATTCATGGCATATAATCTTGCAATACCGAACGAGCCGTAGATCAATGCCGTGAACGCCAATGCATGACATTGCATTCGCCTCAAGATCACCGACGCAACAATTAATCCCCCTGCGCTCAACAAGAACCCCCCTGGAGCTCTGATTTCGGATAACAGATTTGGATCGCTCCCTAGGATAACCCCATTTTTGGCGTGAAGGACGTCAGGCGCAACCATCATTATTCCGCCAACGCCAATCAGCATCAGGCCAGCGAGTAAGAGCGTGCACCCGATCATAAATTTCAACATTTCATTTTCCCTTGATTAAAACGAACGGCAATCCCGGTCTTGATGACGACAAGGTCCTGCCCATCAAAAACCAGGCACCGGGATAGTCTTAATCAATATGAGAAAAATGGAGGCGACCAAAAGCCATTCAAAGGCGCACTCCCTGCGCGAAGAAGCGCACTAACCTGCAAGGTCTTTGGCAACCTGGACGAATGCTTGAATTTTGGATGACCTGTGCATATCAACATGAGTGACCATCCAGACTTGTTCATGCCAATCTTCCTTAGCCTTGACCAATTCCTTCAGACGGCATCCGTTTGCGCGATGGCGCGGCAGGAACCCTATGCCATATTCCTGTCTTACAGCATCCCAAAGTATCGGAAGCCGGTTGCTTCTCAGCCCGATTGCACGCCGGGGTATCTCTTTTGTGAGCCATTCAAAATAAGTGGCATTCGGGGCCTCCTCTCCGGGCCCGACAACACTTCGATCCACAAGATCCGAAAGGTTAGAAGGCATATCGAAATCTTCTGGGCCAAAGAAACCCATTTCCACGCGCCCTGCCGGCAGCACCACATAATCCGGATGCTCTGGTTTTGGGCCGACACGAAATGCAACATCGGCTTCACCATATTCAAGCTTGAAGATACGATCACTGCCAATAAGCTTCAAATCCAGTTTCGGGTTCCTGTCTGTGAATTCACGTAAGATCGGCAAGACGACCGGCACCAGATCATCGACCAGCGTCACTTTAAAGCTCCCGATCAACTCCGTCGCTTCAGCCGTTGCCATGCGAACGAGTTCACCAAATTGGTCACTGGTCGCGTCAGCGATCCTTAAAAGCGCGATGCCGAGGGCTGTAGGTGTATAACCACGTTTATGACGCATGAACAACTTGGCGCCAAGCTCCGCCTCCAGAGCATCCAGGTGACGGTTTACCGTTGCGCGGTGAATTCCAAGTTCACGAGCGGCGGCGCTTATTGTCTTTAGCCTCGCAACACACGCGGCCGTCCTAATTTCATTCCATGATTCCATGCTGCAAATATGCGCATTAAATGTATTTTATCAATATATTGATAAAATTTTGCGGCATATTAGATATGACTTTCAATTATTTCAGGTTCATTGAAATGTCACATGCCGCTCCCTCCACCTCCAACCTTCACGGTTTTCTTCCTGTGTTTTTGCGGGAGATGACTGCCATTGCTGGTTTGACGGTCCCGATAGTTATTGGTTTGGTTTCAGGGGTTCTTATGGGCATTATTGATACAGCAATGGTGTCTCCACTAGGTGAGGATGTTCTGGCGGCGGCTGGGTTGGCCACGAGTGCATTCATCTTCATCAACGCCACTGTCATTGGGTTCGTAACAGTTATGAGTGTGAATGTTGCACAGGCGGTTGGAGCACGCAACCTGGCAACCTTAAGCACCGCGATCACATCGAGCATTTGGCTCACCCTCGGCATCACGATTGCTGCAACTGCCATAATGTTCGCTTCGACACCTCTGATTTCAGCCCTGGCTCCAGACGAAAATGTTCGCTCCTCCCTACACTCCTATTGGATAATGCTTTGTTTTGCAGTGATCCCGCACATTTTTCTAGCGGCACTGCGCGGTCTCTATAATGCTGTTGACAGGCCATGGACCGGGGTAACGTTCACTCTGTTTGGAGTTCTTCTTAACATCCCGCTTAATATGCTCTTTATTCACGGGGGGCTCGGCTTGGAGAGCTTGGGGCTCCTCGGTGCCGGTCTTGCTAGTCTCATTGCAAAAAGCGCAGGCTTCGGAGCAATGGCTTTACATTGGCGTTATGCCCGCTCCATGTCTGCGTATCGTGCCATAGGCGCGTTGGATCCCTCAGACATATTCATCCACTTCAGGAATGCGTTGCCCGTCGCAATTGGTAGTTTAGGTGAAGGAGGCGCCTATGCTGCAACGGGTCTTCTTATAGCCGCATTCGGAACCATTACCATCGCAGCGAACCAAGTCGTACATTCTGTCGGTGTTTTGTTTTACATGGTTCCAATCGGATTGATGATCGCCAGCTCAATCCGAATTGGCGGTATTTTCGGAGCACAGGAAAACGAAAGGTTGCATGTGACCTGGGTCGCGGCCACTACGCTTGCACTGGCATGGTCAATTTGCGTATTGCTTGTCGTCTTTATTGGTCGGGACTCGCTCGCAGTTTCCCTAAGCCCCACCCCTGAAGTAATAGCTTTGGCGACTGTACTCTTTGCCGCAATGGCCTTAATCCAGCTGGCGGATAGCCTTCAATCAACAGCCCTTGGTCTGTTAAGAGGCTTGTCAGATAATGTCATACCAAATGCGATTTCAATCATCATGTATTGGTTGCTTGCTCTTCCGCTCGCGTGGGTTCTGGGATTTTACTTTGACTATGGTGCACCCGGTGTACTGACTGGATACGCAACTGGAATACTCCTAACATCTCTTGTTCTGCATTGTCGTGTGAGAGGCCAGACAAGAAACCTCATTCGCAAA
>JAKSCD010000089.1 GCA_022360775.1 Sneathiellales bacterium
CGTGAGATCCCCCATATAAAGCCTCCCATAAGTTTTTTCTTTATAAGAAAAATATTATAGAAATGATGAGGGAATGCAATTGTTAGTTGGGAGAATTCAGAAGGCCGTAAAAAAGGCCTGAGAATTTCAGGCCTTTCCAAATGTTGGTGTTGTATCAGGCTCTAAAGGCGTGTGAAACGAATGGCTGCGCCGCGTTCAATGGCAGCGGCTGTCAGTCGATCAACATCCAGGCCATGACGTAGGATTTCCAGCAGGCGAAGTTCTTCCTGGCTCAGCTGTCCATCACAAACAGCAATATCGCACGCAAGCGCATAGGCGGTGTCATGCAGTTTTTTAGGCAATACCGCTTTGATTTTCCTGGCAATATCATCCAGCCCTTCTTCACCGGCCAGCATATCCATGGAGGCACGGGCATCTTCAACAAGATGATCTTCGTTATAATCGGAGAAGACGGGAAGAGTTTTGACAATTTCGCCAATAGTATTGAATTCCCGATCTGTCATATCCCCGTCAGCCGCGGAAACGATCACCATTGTCGAGATCAGAGCGGTATGAAGCGTTAATGACATGAATTTATTTCTCCTTATGGTCTTTGCCTGTTTCAACAGGATATGGGGATCAACTTGTTTTATCCAACGAATTTTTTTTGAAATCGCTTTCTTTTTCCGCGATGAAATTGCGGGTGAGGGCGATTGCATCCTTGAGGCCGATCCGGTGAATTTCCACATTGGGAGGAAAGGCTTCCGCAAGGCGGGAGGGCATCATGCTGTCCAGCATGACAAAGACACCGAAATCTGTCTCTCTGCGAACCAGGCGGCCATATGCCTGCTTCAGTTTAAGTCGGGTCAGCATATCATCATAACGGGAGCCGCCAAAGGCTGTCTTTCGCGCTTTATGCTTGATATCCGGTCGTGGCCAGGGAACCCGGTCAAAAACAATTAATCGAAGGGATCTGCCCGGAACATCAACACCATCGCGCACAGCATCGGTTCCTAAAAGGACCGAATCTTCCTCTTCCCGGAAAATATCGACCAGC
>JAKSCD010000088.1 GCA_022360775.1 Sneathiellales bacterium
AGCGAATTTGGAAATTCCGGTCATTTTCAAGCCCTCCCTGTTGCAACAACCTTGACGGCGCATTTCTTGTAATCCGTCTGTTTTGAAATTGGGTCTGTCGCATCCAGCGTTACCTTGTTGATCAACTGGCTGGCATCAAACCAGGGCACATAAATCAGCCCTTCCGGCGGTTTATTCCGGCCCCGGGTTTCCAGCCGGCTGACAATCTCGCCGCGGCGGGAGGCCACCTTGATTTCCTGCCCTCTTCGCAAGTTTCGTTTCTCTGCATCTTTGGGGTGCATATAGACCACGGCATCAGGGAAGGATTTGTAAAGCTCAGGCACGCGCTGGGTCATGGAACCGGAATGCCAATGCTCCAGCACCCGGCCTGTGGAAAGCCAGAGATCATATTCCTCATCCGGTGCTTCAGCAGCAGGTTCATATGGCAGGGCAAAGATAATCGCCCGGCCATCAGGCTTGCCATAAAACTGATAGCCAGTTCCGGGTTTCACATAAGGATCAGATCCTTCCTTGTAGCGCCATCTGGTTTCCTTGCCATCGACCACCGGCCATCTTAACCCCCGGGTTTCGTGATAGGTTTCGAACGGCGCCAGATCATGAGCTTTCCCGCGGCCAAAGCTGGCATATTCCTCAAACAGGCCCTTTTGCAGATAAAATCCGAAATGCTGGGATTCATCATTGCCATAATCCGGATGGGTTTCGGAAAGCGGATATTTATCCACCTGGCCATTGGCAAACAGAACCTCATAAAGGGTCTTGCCTTTAAAACCCGGATTTTTCGCCAGTACCTCTTTCGGCCAGACCTCATCCGTGGTGAAACGCTTGGAAAACTCCACAAGCTGCCAGACGTCAGATCGTGCCCCTTCCGGCGGAGGAACCAGCTGATGCCAGAACTGGGTTCGCCGCTCGGCATTTCCGTAAGCTCCTTCCTTTTCAACCCACATGGCGGTGGGCAGGATAAGATCTGCTGCCCCTGCAGTGACCGTCAGATAAGGATCGGAGACCACAATAAAAGCCTCCGGATTGCGATAACCGGGGAACGTTTCCTCGTTCAAATTCGCGGCTGCCTGCATATTGTTGTTACACTGCACCCAATAGGCATTGATCTTGCCATCTTTCAGTTTCCGGTTATGCAGGGCCGCATGGAAACCCGGTTTTGGCGGAATGACGCCGGCTGGTATTTTCCAGATCTTTTCAGCAAAAGCCCGGTGTTTGGGATTTTTCACTACCATATCCGCAGGCAGGCGGTGGGCGAAGGTTCCGACTTCACGGGCAGTACCGCAAGCGGATGGCTGACCAGTGAGAGAGAAGGGCGAGTTGCCAGGCGTCGCAATTTTTCCAACCAGCAGGTGGATATTATAGATCAGGTTATTGCACCAGACACCGCGCGTATGCTGATTGAACCCCATGGTCCAGAAAGAAACGACTTTTTTATCCGGGTCCGCATAAAGCTCTGCAAGCTCTATCAGCCTATCTTCAGAAACCTTGGATAGCCTGGAGACTTTCTCAACAGTATATTCCGCAACAAATTCCTTGAACTCCTCAAAGCTCATATCCTTTGATCCGCCGGCCTTGTCAGCATTTTTGGCACTTTTCTCTAACGGATGTTCCGGACGGAGGCCATAGCCGATATCCGTATTGCCCCGCCAGAAATTCACATGCTTGTTGACGAAGTCCCAATTGACTTTGTCCTTCTGGATAATGTAATTCGCGATAAAATTGAGGATCGCAAGATCCGTTTGCGGCTCAAAAATCATCGGGATATCCGCAAGATCATAACAGCGATGCTCGAAAGTCGAGAGAACGGCAACCTTGGTCTCTGGCGCACTAAGACGACGATCCGTGACCCGGGTCCATAAAATGGGGTGCATCTCCGCCATGTTGGAGCCCCAGAGAACAAACGCATCTGTCGCTTCAATATCATCATAGCACCCCATGGGTTCATCCATACCAAAAGTGCGCATAAATCCAGCGACAGCGGACGCCATGCAGTGGCGGGCATTCGGCTCAATGTTATTGGAGCCAAATCCTGCTTTCATCAGTTTTGACGCCGCATATCCTTCCCATACGGTCCACTGGCCGGAGCCAAACATGCCAATGGACGTCGGACCGTTTTCGCGAAGGGTGTCCTTGAATTTTTCAGCCATTATGTCGAACGCTGCATCCCAGGAAACCGGGGTAAAATCACCGTTCTTGTCATATTTGCCATCTTTCATACGCAAAAGCGGTGAATTAAGCCGGTCTTTTCCGTACATGATCTTGGACAGAAAATACCCTTTCACGCAGTTCAGGCCGCGATTGACCTCTGCTTTTACATCCCCGTGGGTCGCGACCACTTTACCCTCTTTTGTTCCCACCATGACAGAACAGCCGGTCCCGCAGAAACGGCAGGGGGCTTTCGACCAGGTCAGGTTGGTCTGGCTGCGATCCGTCACCAGGTTTGAAGCTTCTGCATTTGCAGAAATTCCGGCAACACCGGCTGCGACAGCAACGGCATTGGCTTTAATATAGTCGCGTCTTGAAAGTTTCATTGAGGATCCTCCCACCCGCTGGATAAAGGTCGGGTTTGCGTGCCACAAAAGGCGGCTTCATCATGTTGGTAAACCGGGATCAGTGACTGAATGCCAGGAAGGTCGCGAAGCGCATCCAGTGTTTTGATCTGTGCCTTTGTTGAAGGCGCGTCGATCACAATAATCAGCTTTCCCTGTGCATCCGCCAGCGGCACTTCCGCATACAGGAGCTGCTCAATCCGGTCTTTTACCGCCGTCACGTCGGAAGGCGCCACATGGGCAATCAGACTGGATATAAAAATTTCTTCGTCCATATTTATTCCCTCTTTATTTCCCGTCCTTTTCCCTCATCAACACGGATGCTGTTTGCCGGGCAAACAGACACACAGGCCCCGCAGCCGGTGCAGTCGATTTCGGAAATCTCAGGTGTGGATATTGCCCGTAATCTGGGCTTAAAAAGAATGGCGCGCGGATCACAGTGATCCTGACAGGCCCCGCATTGAACCCCCTTGAAAGCAAGGCAGGTATCCTCGATCCCGGCTTTCAGGGCCCAGGCATTTCGCATCCCATTTGCAGATGTCTCGTGGAGGGTAAAAACCGGCGCTTCACAAACAGAGCAGCACGCTTCGCAAAAAGTACAGTCCCCTTTTGCGAAATTTACGGTCGGCCTGTTCGACGCGGTTTTTTCGATAATCTTTTGAGGACATGCCTGCAGGCAAGCCTCACAGCCTGTGCACGCACTCAATATTGACTCAGGTGTCGTCCAAGGAAGATATAGCCTTTCCGTTGCAGGACGTTTCTCTGCAAAACGGATTGACCCGGATAAAAACCGTCTTCGGCTGAGGGCAACACCATCCCTCTGCCTGCTCATGACTTACCCCGTTGGTGGACCGCTCAGGAACATCTGGGAAATCCAGATGGCAAAACCGTACGCCCCGACAAGACCAACGGTCAAAGTCGGGATCAGGATAAATGTCAGGAACAGGAACAAGGTAACTTCAGATCTTTTTGACGGATCCTGTCTTTCAAACCTGTTTGCTTGCATGACCAATACCTCACTAACTCAAGCGCCAGACTGTTCTTATTTTTCATTCCTGGCATTGATTTAGATCATTGTCATATAGGAGCAAGCCCCGGCATTCTCGCCGGTTTATTTGGCTTGCCCAACACTCTTTGCTGGAAAACAAACTAATTTTGCGCTTAAAATAATCCTCTGCTCTTTAGATCCGATGGATCATCATAAAAATGTACACTGTAGGGGGACAACGTGCCTGTTCTTAGCCGAATTGCCGAAATTCAGGAAGATATGCAAACCTGGCGCCGGGATATCCATAAACATCCGGAGCTGGGATTTGAAGAGATCCGTACAGCACAGATCGTTGCCGACAAGCTCCGCGACTGGGGAATGGACGTACATGAAGGGATCGGCAAAACCGGCGTTGTCGGGGTGCTCAAAGGAAAAGGAGACAGCACCAGAACCATCGGTATTCGGGCAGATATGGATGCCCTTCCCTTGCAGGAAATGACAGGTGTTGAACATCAATCCATTCATGACGGGAAAATGCATGCCTGCGGTCATGACGGACATACAGCAATCTTGCTGGGGGCTGCAAAATATCTATCGGAGACCCGAAATTTTGACGGCACTGTCAATTTTATCTTCCAGCCTGCTGAAGAGGGCCTGGGCGGCGGGGATGCCATGGTGAAAGACGGCCTGTTCAGGCGCTTTCCCTGTGACGGTGTCTATGGCCTTCACAATATGCCCGATACCCCCCGCGGAACCTTTCATATCAAGAAAGGCTGTCTGATGGCCTCTGCCGATACGGCCAAGATAAAGATCAGGGCAAAAGGCGGTCATGCCGCCCATCCTCACCGGGCCGTCGATCCGATCAAGGTTGGTGTCCAGCTTTATGTTGCCCTTCAGACCATTGTTTCACGCAATGTGAGCCCGGTTGACAATGTCGTTATCAGCATCTGTGAATTTCACGCAGGGACTGCGATGAATGTCATCCCCCATGATGCGGAGCTTTCTGCCTCAATCCGCACGGCAACCCCTGAGATACGCGATTATGTTGAAAAGCGTTTCAAGGAAATCTGCGCTGGTGTCGCCTCTACCTTCAATGTGGATATCGAGGTGGACTATCAGCGCATTTTCCCCTGTACCATCAATCACGACAAGGAAGTTGATACGATTGTCCGTATTGCAGAAGATCTCGTCGGTGCGGAGAATGTGAATACCGATGCCCCTGTTCGTATGGGCAGCGAGGATTTCTCCTTCATGCTGGAAGCCTGCCCGGGTGCCTATATTTTCCTGGGTGCCGGCGATGAAGATCACCGCTTTCATGTCCATCATCCCGAATATGATTTCAATGATGGCATTCTCGGGATCGGGGCAAGTCTCTGGGCCAGACTGGTCGAAACAGAATTGCCCCTGAAATAGGGATCTCTTTTGGCGGCAAGAGGGTATCAGGCCATTCTCACAGCAAGGGCGCTCTCTTTACGTTTCAGAAATTCTCGCAAGAGAGCGGGATAATTATCCGGTGCTGCGTCTTTCACCGATGCTCTTCGTGAAAGACGCAACCGCCATTCCCTGGTCCTCTCAAGAGACTGAAAAATCCCGAAATCATCAATCTGCTCGAATACATCAAAATACCTGAAAACAGGGGCATAGACACAATCAACCAGACTGAAATCTGCAGCCTGGAACCAGGATGCCGTCAATAACTCCTCTTCAACTCTTCTGAAACCGCTCGCAAGCTTTTCCCTCTTCTCCTCAAGATGGCTTTCAGTAGGAGCCATATAGAAGCCTGCAATATCATTGAGAAGAGAAGAGCCGACCTCAATCCAGGACCTTTGCCGGGCCCGGATCAAGGGGTCATTGTCCAGCATTGGCGGCGCAAACATTTCTTCCAGATATTGAAGGATGACTGAAGATTCAAAAACAGAATGCTGCTGGCCGTCTTGTTCAACAATCAGGACCGGGACCTTCCCAAGGGGTGAAAGCTTCAGGAACCAGTCAGGCTTTGCCGAAAGATCAATATCGCGCCGTTCAAACGGGACCCCTTTTTCCTGCAGGGAGATCGATATCCGCTGCACATAGGGACACAGGACATGACTGATAAGAGTTAAAGTCACCATATGATCGCTCCATTTCATATATACATGCATTTGCATTTAAATATATATGCAAATGCATGTATGTCAATATTGATGCATATGCATATATATGCAACTATCCGTTACCATTACCGTGGGGTCCTTTTTTGATGCAGAAAACAGACATAAATGCCTGGATCGAGCTCCATCGCAGTTCGCAAAAGCTCATCTCGATCGTCGAAACCGAATTAAAGAACGCGGATCTGCCGCCGCTTGCCTGGTATGACATTCTTCTTGAGATTAAAAAAGCAGGGAAGGACGGCATCCGTCCGTTCGAACTCCAAAACCGGGTTTTGATCACCCAGTATAATCTGTCGAGGATGACCGACAGGCTTGTGCGGGCGGGTTATGCAAAACGTATTCCCTGCCTTGAGGATAAACGGGGCCACTCTCTCATCACCACACGGAAGGGGATCAATCTGCTGGACAGGATGTGGCCGATTTACGAAACTGTCATCGACCAGCATTTCTCCTCCAAACTGGCAGAGGCGGATAAAGCCCGACTGTCCGGTATTCTCAAAAGGATCTAGGATCATTATGGCAACAGAACTGAGACTTTGCTATTCGGCGGATTATCTTGACCATGTCGCCCTCTCCCTTTCACAACTGACCCAGATTTCAACAAGCGATTTTGTTGCCTTTGTCACTGCGGGAAGCTGGGCGGATATGGCCTTAAAGGAAAGAGCGGGACGCCTTACTGACGCCCTTATTCAGTTTCTTCCCGGTCCCTTTGAGGCGGATCTTGAGATTTTAAAGGCCCTGCTCCCTGAAATTACCGGAGATCAGTTCAAATATGCCGATATGCTGGCCATGTTTGTCCCGGATTATGTGGAGCGTAAGGGGTCGGATAACGCCCAGCTCTCCATTGAAGCTCTCGCCGTCCTTACAAGGCTGGGAACCACCTCGGAGCTGGCCATTCGCCCCTTTATCCTGAGGGATCCGCACCATGTGATGGCCCATATGCTGACATGGGCCGAACATGAGCATCACCATGTCAGACGCTTTGCAAGCGAAGGCTGTCGGCCGCGTCTTCCCTGGGCCATTGCCCTGCCGGAATTTAAAAAGGATCCGTCGCTTGTACTGCCTATTCTTGAAACCCTGAAGGCAGATGACAGTAAATTTGTCCAGAAAAGCGTTGCCAATAACCTAAATGATATCGCCAAGGACAACCCGGACAAGGTTCTTGATTTTGCCGAGAAATGGATCGACACCCATCCCAACACAAACTGGATCATCAAACACGGATGCCGAACTCTTCTAAAAGCAGGCAATAGCCGGGCGCTCGCCTTGTTCGGGGCAAGTCCCGTCCAGGTGAAACATTGCGTGCTCGAACTCTCGGCCACTGAAATCAGGCTGGGCAATGACCTGAATTTCTCCTTTACTGCCGAACTTGAGGGAAAACTCCCCGCGACACTTCGCATCGACTATGCCGTTGATTTTATGAAAGCCAATGGCAAGCAATCCCGTAAAGTCTTCCGGCTTTCAGAAGAAAAAACCGGCTCGAAACAGATTTCTGTGGCCAAAAAGCATCCCTTCACCGATTTCACGACCCGCAAGCATTATGCGGGGGAACATGGGCTATCCATCATCCTCAATGGTCAGGAAGTAGCCTCCTCAATGCTTCTCCTCAAGACATAATACCGCACAGCTATCCATAAACGAGATTGGGGAGCCAGGTGATGATCTTGGGAAAGAACATACACAGCGCCAGGCCAACAAATTGCAGGGCGAGAAACGGTAGCGCCGCCTTGAAGATATCCGACATGGGAATATGATCCGGCGCAACCCCCCGCAAATAAAAGAGCGCATATCCAAAGGGTGGGGAGAGAAAGCTCATTTGCATATTCACCAGGTATAACACCCCGAACCACAGAACCAGATCCCCGGTATCACCAAGCCCGAAGGCTGCGGCCCCGAGCCCCTTGATGATGGGAACAAAAATGGGAACACAAAGAAGCAGAATTCCGACCCAGTCCAGGAACATCCCCAGAATAATGAGCAAAACCTGCATCAGGATCAGGATCCCCCAGGGTCCAAGACCGGTCGCAGCAAGGGACTCCGTGACAAAGGTCTGCCCTCCCTGCAGGACATAAAGGCCAACAAAAATTGTCGCCCCGAACATGATCCAGATCACCATGGAGGAGGCTTTTAAAGTAGTAATCACCGCTTCACGTACAGTATTCCAGTTCAATTGCCGATGAAGGGCTGCAACGATGAAGGCGCCAAAAGTTCCAATTCCGGCCGCTTCAACGGGTGTAGCTGCGCCGGAAAACAGCACGGAAAAGACCACCAGGATCAGGATAATCGGTGCCGCCATTTGTTTAAGAAGCCTGATTTTCTCCACCAGACTGATGCGTTCAGCAACCGGTATGGGCGGGCCTTTTTCCGGATCCAGATAACACATCATTGTCACATAGAGGATATAAAGCCCCGACAGCAGCAGACCGGGCAAAACCGCCCCGATAAACAATTCTCCCACCGACTGCTCAGCAACGACCGCATAGATGATGGCCAGGATGGAGGGCGGGATCAGAATACCAAGCGTGCCGCCAGCCATAATTGATCCCATGGCGATTTTGGTATTATATTCCCGCGCCAGCATGGCAGGCAGGGCGATAATCCCCATGGTGACAACAGCGGCTCCGATAACCCCGACCATGGCCGCAAGGATGGTTGAAGCGATAATGGTCGCAGAAGCCAGTCCCCCCTTTAACCCGCCCAGCAACTTATAAATCACATCGAACATTTCCCGGATCAGTCCGGCCCGTTCCAGCATCGCTGCCATAAAGATAAACAGCGGTATGGCAGAGAGCTGATAATCGGTCATCAGCGGGAAAATCCGGCTCGGGACAATGTTAAGGGTCTGTGCATCTCCCAGAAGAAAGAGAAAGACACAGGCCAGGCCACCGGTCACAAAGGCAAGCGGCAAGCCTGCGGCAAGAAGCACCAGCAGACTTCCGAACATGATCAGGGTCAGCCACCCGATATCAATTTCCAGACCCATTATACAGCTCCCTCTTTTTCAGAAGGCCCTGCAAGAATGGCGATATCCTTCAGAACCGTTGAGAGCCCCTGGAAGATCAGAAGAAGGCTCCCCACAACGATCACGCATTTCACAGGCCAGTAATGAACCGCCCATTCTGTGAAGGACACCTCGTTCTGCCCGATGGCATCCATCGAGAAAATCAGACCGGTCACAAGCAGGGTTCCGGCGAAAATAAAGAAAAAGACAGAGGTCAGCAGATCAACGCCTGCCTTGCCGCGCCTGGACATCTTGGCATAGAATATATCAACCCGGACATGGCTCTCGGTCAGCATGGCATAGGAACCGGCAATCAGATACTGCATGCCAAACATCAAAAACATGGATTCGTGCGCCCAATTGGTCGGTGAATTAAAGACGTAACGAACCACAACCTCGTAATAATAGACAAAAACAGCGATGACCGACCAGAAGGCCACATATTCCCCGGTGAAAAGGGAAATCCGGTCCAGTAAACCGGCTAATCCTTTTCCGGCCGCCTCCCGATCATCTCCAAGATCCTCTTTCTCCAGAACAGGCTCCGGATTGTCCTTTAACTGCTGCGCCGCCTTTTTGAGGAGTGAAGGGATCAGGAAGAGATCAAGAGCCAGCAAGGCCGCAATAAGGATCAGGGAATAAAGGGCAAAACTGTCCCAGCGTTCGCGGGTCGCCTCGGCTTCGGCGGAGATTTTCTGAAGCACAGGAACTTCATTCCGCGTATCCTCAATAGAGGTGCGATTGCGCTTGATCTTTTCCTGTTCCTTCAGGATCCGCCTTTCAAGACGCTTGACGGACCTGTCCCCGGGCGCCACCGTCTCCAGTCGCTCTGTTGTCTTGGCGATCGTCGCTTCGGATTTCGTTATGGATTTTTCCTTGCGGGCGATTGAGCTTTCAACAACCGCAAGTTCCGCAACCGCATCGGAATGCAGAACCCTCGCTTCCCTTTCTACAGCAGATGCATACAGGATAAGGGCGAAAAGCGGCCAGAAAACCAGTCCCCAGCTATTTCGAAGATAAAGACGATGCAGGCCAAGGAAACCTCCCACAAGCCAGACAAAATAGGCAACACCATAGGAATAACCCTGCTCGCCTGAAGGCATGCTTCTTCGGGAGAGATACATCGCAACCAGCGGGAAAATCAGAAGACCGGACCAGTACAGCCAGTGCGGCAGCACAAAGTTGACGCTCGGCATTTTTCAATGCTCCAAATAATCAAACAGGAAAAACCGGGGCGATTTGAACCGCCCCGGAAGCAGACAGATCATAGATCGAGGCTATAGCCTTCAATCATCTCCGGTGTCACATAGCCGAGGGATCCGGACATCATGTAATCAAGCTGGACTTTGAAAATCCGCGCCGCATCCTTGTCCTTGTTGGCCCAGGCAAACCAGCGCTCCACCGCAACTTCCGTGAGCGCTTCCACATCATCCTGTGACAGGCGGGTCACTTCCGTGCCTTCTGCTTCAAATTTCTTCCAGGCTTCCTGATCGGCCTTCTGGATTTGCGCGTGATGGTGAATGGAATAGGCCTTGACCTCCATCTCCACAAACTGCTTCATCTCCGGGCTCAAGCCATTCCAGGCATCCATTCCCACTGTCAGATCCATCACATCAACCGGCTGGTACACAGACATGAAACCGGGAGGTCCCATGGAAATATAGTCTGTCACCTGACCAAAACCGAGCGCGTGATTAATGGCCGGCCCCACATAATCCGCAACATCAATCGTCCCTTTTTCCAGCGCCGGGAATATCTCGGATCCCGGCAGCAGGGTGGTTTTCGCACCAATCGCCTGAAATACTTCTGCGACCATACCGCCTGGCAGACGCATTTTTCTGCCGCGGAAATCGTCAATGGAGCGAATAGGCACCTTGGAATGAATTATATTCGGGCCGTGATGAATGGGGCCGACATAATACATGCCCTGTTTGGCAAACAGGTCACGGGCCATTTCCAGCCCCCCAAGACCGTAGAAAAAGGTATCCCATTCATGAGGGTTCCTGAGACCCAGCGGGTAAGACGACAGGAAAACCGCCGCGGGAATACGCCCTGCCCAATAGAGAGTAAAAGGGTTCATCGCCTGCAGGACACCGTTTTTAACAGCATCAAAGAGCTGGAAATCCCCGACCACATCCTTGGCGCCGAAGGGTACAAATTCAAGCTCCCCGCCGGTTTTCTCCTTGATGCTGGCGCACCACTCCTTGAAGATATTCAGGCCAATGCCACCGGGCCAGGATGTCTGTACTTTCCAGGTTGTTGTTTTTCCGGCTCCTGTCGCCAGGGACGGCGTTACAAGAGCGGCTGTTCCTGCGGCGGCACCCGCCGCAAGCATCTGTCGGCGATTGAGATTCTTCTCTGTCATCATGTCCTCCCTGATGAAAATATCCGTTTTCGGATCGCGCCCCAGATTGCCCACGAAGACTAATTACTATTATTTTAATATGATTTTTTACTGAAATAATCCTATCACGGTCTTTCAGCGTTAGGAAATGCCCGTCTTTTGATTCGTGTCAACTATTCCACATGATGGAAATTGCATCCAATTTGATTCAACTCCTGGAGGGGGCAGGATCAGAAACAGCTGATCTGATCCGCGCATTTTTCCAGGATCACTTAACAGGATCTTTTGTCACTGGCGTATAAATGACACAGTCCCATATCGCCTCTGCTGTTGTGACAATCATCACACATTCCGCTCACAGAAACGTGATCCGTTTGATTTCAATCAATTCACCCCCGCGCTGCCAGGCGTAAGACGGGTTCAGAACACGTTCCTGTCCGGGACATACAAAGCTGTTCCTTCTCACAAGGCCCGGACAGCAGAGAGTAAATCGTAATGGAGTCAGACATGAAAAAGCTAA
>JAKSCD010000087.1 GCA_022360775.1 Sneathiellales bacterium
GCCTTTTTCTGTGAAGGTGATTCCTGTAGTCGATGGTCCTGCCAATTCTCGCAAGATATCACTTAGTGAAGATACGGCTGCTCAAGGTTTTCACCTCCCCAACCTTCTTGATAGAGACGGCTCTGAGGAGATAGTCTCAGTCAAACTAGCAGCCCTAAATACCATTGAAGATTTAATTCTCGTACTTGATGACCAACAACTTTTAGGTCAAAACAGTGAACTGGTTTTCACGGCAGAAGAATACAAACGCTTACTAATTCAAGCTCCCAATCACTCTAACCAAGATTTTAAGTTGCACGTTGAATACACGGTTGTTGATAGTCAGACGATGAGCGCTTCATTTGATCGACAATTAATCATAAATGTGAAAGGCGTTGCAGATAGCGCAGTGTTTAGTGTTAACGATGCTAGCGTCGAAAGTGGTCAAAGTTTAACTTTCAATAATCAAGTTGGTTTTGTTATCGGAGACTCTGGCGATAATTTATTGATAGGCTCACAAAAGCCTAATGTGCTTTATGCTGGAAAAGGTGATGATAAACTGTATTTCGACAAAGAAGATTTGTTGCAAGGAAGCGTTGATGGTGGTGAAGGTCGTGATACAGGAAGATTTTCCTCTCAAGCTGGAGAGTCATCAACAATTGATATGGCCAAGCATAATCTTGAAGTTTTATTTAGTGGTGCGGGTGATGAAATAGTTGATGCGAGCTTGGTCACTGAAAAAGTCAATCTCTACACACGCTCAGGAAGTGATTTTGTCACCGGATCTGTGTTTAAGGATTATATCGATAGCGGTGAGGGCGATGATGTTATTGATTCTGGTGCTGGTTCTGACTTTGTAGCCAGTGGAGCAGGGGTTGACAGATACATTGTCACAGGTATTGAAAATGACTATGTTGATATTTGGTATGATTTTAACTTTAATTCTGACATCATCGACTTATCAAGGATTTTACCTAAACAACTGACAGCACAACAACTTACCAATTACATTTCACTTACTGAGAATGAGCTAGCTGTCGATGTAGCTGGTAATGCTAATTTCATCACTATTGCCAAGTTTGGCTCTAAAAAGGAACAGGCTGAGGTGGTAGAGCTAACGGTTGATGGGCAAAGCTTGGTCGAGTACTCTCTACTTGATCAAAGCTATACCC
>JAKSCD010000086.1 GCA_022360775.1 Sneathiellales bacterium
AATTCGAAAACATACAACCTGATGACAAAAGCTCCTTCAGGCTTTTGCACAATCCAAAACTGAACGATCTGTTCTTTTGGCATTTTCATCCCGAATTTGAATTGGTCTATATTGAGGGGGCAAATGGTACGCGACATGTAGGGCGCCATTTATCCAATTTCACCAAGAGCGATCTGGTGCTGATCGGTTCCAATATTCCCCATCTGAATTTTGATTATGGTATAAAAACAGACTATAGAAAAGAAGTGCTTCATATCAGCGCATCGTTCAAGGAAAAAATTTTCAATGAAATTGAGGAACTCATGGACGTATATGAACTCCTCGGAAAATCACAGCACGGCATAGCATTTTATGGTGAAACCAAAGATCTTGTTGGAAATCAAATGAAGCAACTGCACAGATTGAACACGTTTGAACAATTTTTGCTGATTCTTCGAATCTTGAAACTATTGGCAAAAAGCCCCCATTATGAACTGTTGCATGCTAGACCGATCGTAAACAACAAGGCCAAGAAACAACAGCTCCGCCTACAACAGATCTACTCCTACATTGATGAGCACTATTCCCAAAAAATTCAATTGGCTGAGGTGGCCCAATCGGTCAATCTTGGAAAGGAGGCATTTTGTAGGTACTTTAAAAATTCCACGGGGAGTACTTTTACCAACTTTTTGAACCAATACCGCATTACCCAAGCCAAGCGTCTTTTACTTTCTGGAAAGAACATCAGTGAGACCTGTTACGAATGTGGGTTTGAGAGTCTTTCCTATTTTAATAGGACATTCAAGAGAATTAGTGGGGAAAATCCATCGGCGTATAAAAACAGACAGGCCTAAAAAAGAAACGCCCCAAACTTAAGATGCTTGAGGCGATTCTTAACTAAATAACCAACCAAAAAACTTGTTTCTATAGTCGAGCACTTTTATGTTGCCTTACATTTTTCGTTGCCGAATTACGTCCATTATAGGATTTTTAACTTTTGTTCTGGCCCTACCGGTACTTGGGCTCGACTTTAGGTACTGCATATACCCTCTTCCCGTAAACTCATATACGGTTCCACTGGAAACATGGTACAGTTCTATAGTACTATCATTAATAACGTAAAGCTCAAAATAATCATTGCCCATAAAGTCGTAATCCAGTGTTAAAGTTTTGAGCGTTTCATCGTTTTCTACATCATAGACCTGATAAATTCCTTCATAATCCCAAACCAGCTCTCCCGGGGCGGTCCCTCCGGCATGAACCGAGGAGCGAAAAAGGGAATTCCCACCAGATTCAAAGAACTGCAGGAAGTTCTCATCGTCGAACTCGTTAATAGCTCCTTCCTCACT
>JAKSCD010000560.1 GCA_022360775.1 Sneathiellales bacterium
AAGCCAACCATTTTATTCCTGCATGGCGCTGCTATGGATCATACGGCCTGGGCCTTGCAAAGCCGGTATTTTGCTCATCATGGCTTTAATGTGTTTGCACTGGATTTGCCCGGGCATGCCAAAAGTGGCGGTGAAATTCCCGGCAGTATCGATGACATGGCAGATTTTGTCATTGCCTTCATGGATGAAGCTGGCATCAAACATGCAACCCTTGTGGGACATAGCATGGGTTCACTCACAGCGCTTTCCGTCGCAGGTCGGTATCCGGATCGCGTCAGCAAACTGGTTATGATCGGCACGGCTTTTCCAATGGTCGTAGGGGAGTATTTTCTTAATAAGGCGAAGGACAATGATCCTGCTGCCTATCAGATGATGATTGACTGGTCCCACTCCCGCCCTTCCCATATGGGAGCATCGGAAGTTCCAGGCCTTTGGATGCTGGGCCATGGATTACGGACTGTCCAGCAGGCGGGCGACGATACGCTATTTAAGGGGCTTAGTATCTGCAACAGTTACGATGGCGGATTTGACGCTGCGGCCAGACTGACCTGCCCGGTTCTTTTTATTCTGGGTGACAAGGACATGATGACCATGCCAAGGGCAGCGCAAAAGCTTATTGCTGCCATTGAAGGGGCAAAGACCGTGATGCTTGAAGAATGCGGTCACATGCAAATGATTGAAAAAGCGGACGAGGTTCGCGCTGCTATTAAGGCGTTCCTTTAATCTCCGGCGCTTCCTTTCCCAATGCGGGGCGGGCCACCTTTGCCCGCCTGACTTGGACCAAAGGCCTTATCCAGAATACGGGTACTGCTTTCTGCCAGTTCAACGGCATCAGTGAGCAGTGCCAAAATCTTCATATTGTTGGTAAGAACCGCCTGCGCCTCCGGCCGGCGATCATCAGCAATATGTGTGCATCGATTGATAATATCTGCCCGGACCATCACCAGGATGTCTTCCAGCTTGTGACCTTCGGGATTTTCTTCGGTTACCAGAAATCGTGTCATGATCAAACTCACACATGTTGCCTTTAACAGACTCACTGTGCAGCATGTATGGTTAAGAATTCGATAATCTAAGACAAACCCTTAAAGTATCACAGATTTTTTGCCCTCTCGCGAAGAACGAACTTTTGTACCTTGCCGGTAGACGTTTTCGGCAATTCTTCAAACACAACTGTTTTCGGACATTTGAAATGCGCCATATTGTTGCGGCAAAAGTCTATAATATCCGCTTCACTGGCACTCATGTCGTCCCGCAACATGACAAATGCACAAGGAGTTTCTCCCCATTTGTCATCCGGACGTGCAACAACGGCCGCCTCCAGAACTGCAGGATGTTTATACAAAACCCCCTCTACTTCGATAGTGGAGATATTCTCGCCTCCGGAAATAATAATATCTTTGGAGCGGTCCCTTAATTCCAGATATCCATCTTCATGAATGACACCGAGATCTCCTGTGTGAAACCAGCCTTCCTTAAAGGATTTATCGGTCGTTGACGGGTTTTTGAGATACCCCTTCATGATCAGGTTACCCCTCATCATGACTTCCCCCATCGTGTCACCATCTCTTGGCACGGGTTTCATGGTTTCAGGATCAAGTACATCCAGTTCACTGAGTGCATGATAGCGAACTCCCTGACGGGCTTTCAGGGCGGCGCGATCTTCAACCGTTTTCTCGTCCCAATCCTCATTCCAGTCGCAATAGACTGCCGGCCCGTAACATTCGGTGAGACCATAGACATGAGTTACGTCAAATCCCATGCGATCCATTTCAGCAAGCACAGCC
>JAKSCD010000085.1 GCA_022360775.1 Sneathiellales bacterium
ATGATATGGGAGAGGAACAGAAATCAAATTCTTCTGTTGAGGCGGTTATTAAAAGTTCGAAAGAGCAATATCGTGCTGAATGGGAAGGCCATAAGAATGACGAACGTGTCAATCCGCTTCATTTTTTTGAAAGTTTAAGGAAGGAGCTTGATCCGGACGCGATTGTGGTTGTGGATGATGGCAATCATACATTCCTTGCGGCAGAATTATTTCCTGTTCTTGATCCAGACGGTTTTATCTGCCCCTCTGATTTCAATTGTATGGGCTATGCTGTTCCAGCGGCTATTGGTGCAAAAATCTCCAACCCTGAAAAACAGGTGACGGCTATTGTGGGAGACGGGGCTTTTACCATGACCTGTATGGAGATTTTAACAGCGACCCGAAATGAGTTGGGTGTCGTATTTTGTGTCTTTAATGACGGTGAATTATCCCAGATCGCGCAAGCGCAGCAAATCCCCTATAACCGAAAACCCTGTACGGTTCTTGGTTTTATGAATTTGAAAGGCGTTGCTGAGGCTACGGGAGCGGATTATCTGCTTATGGATAAGCAAAGTGATCCTCTCGTAGTGATGGAGCAGGCCCAAAATAAAGCGAAAGAGGGACAGGCAGTTATTGTCGATGTACAAATCGATTATTCAAAAAAGACGGCTTTTACCAAAGGTACAGTAAAGACCAATTTCAAACGACTGCCAGCAGCAACAAAGGCCAGGTTTTTAGGGCGTTCACTCTTGCGCCATGTGGGCGGGTAACTGGTTGAAAAGTGAAGGCAGCTCCGGGAACACTGAACCCAGAGCTGCAGGAAAAGCAACGGACTAAAAAGGAACATCCGGATTGAGGCTATACGTTCCCACATGAGAGCCTTTTGCCAGGATATGACCTTCCATGGCCGCCAGAAGTTCAGGGCCGCCAAAATTCCCGCTTAATCCCAGCGTCTCGACATCAAGGGCATAAACGGTGAAATGATAATGATGGACAATGCTGTCATTCCAGGGTGGGCAGGGGCCATCATATCCGGCATAGTCACCGCCCATATTCTCATCACCGGCAAACCATTCGGTGTAGTTATTTAAGCCGGTAATGCCATGTGCCTGCTGACCTGGGTTTTTACCTTTGGCAGTAATGCCATCGCTGTCTTCCGCTTCTGCAATACCGGATCTATCGGCACTGATATCAGCAAGGATCCAGTGGTAAAAATCTACTCTGGGCAAATCGGCGGGGACAGTTTTCCCTTCCTGATTAACATCGTCACCAGAAGAGGGGACATCACTGTCATGACAGATCAGAGCAAAGGATTTTGTCCCCTCTGGCGCGCCAGACCAGTTAATCGCCGGATTTTTATTGTCACTCAAAGCAACATGCCCCTCTTCTGATGGAATGCAGAAGGCGTAAGGGGCGGGGATTGCTGTCCCGTCTTCCCAAGCGTCGATTGTTACATTAAGTTCAGCGGTCATTTGGCGCTCCTTATTAGAATATACTCTTTATTTTTCCATCACCCTAGCAAAGTGAAAGCACCTTGTTAAGGACGAAAGCCGAAAGTAACCGGGCCTTTGAGGTCCTCAAGTCCCGGTTCGATCCAGTCCATCCATTGACAAAGAAGAGGGCGTGTTTCCCGCGGGTCAATAACATCATGGACACTGAAACTCTCTCCTCTTGGAAAAGGAGATTGCTTGGCGGCAAGTTCACCTTCCAGCCGGGCACGCATCGCATCGGGATCGTCTGCTTCTGCAATTTGTTTTCTAAAAGCAACAGCAACCCCTCCTTCAACAGGAAGGGCTCCCATTTCTGCGCTGGGCCAGGCAAGAACATACCCGTTTTCACTGAAATGAGCGGCAGCGGCGACACCAAAGGCTTTCTTCACAATAACAGTTGCCCAGGGGACAACAGACATCACGGCAGCTGCCACGGCGGACGTTCCGTAGCGGATTGTACCGGCTTTTTCTGATTCCGGCCCGATCATAAAACCCGGTTCATCAACAAAATTCACAACCGGCAAATGGAACAGATCGCAAAGTTCAATAAATTTGCGGGTCTTTTCAGCGGCATTGGCGCCCATTGCTCCGGCATAAAAACGGCAGTCATTACCAATGACGCCAACAGCGCGGCCATTTAAGCGCGCAAAACAGGTGATCAGGCTGGGGCCAAAGGATTTATGCATCTCAAATACAGTTCCCTTATCCATAACGGATTTAATGATTTTCCTCATATCAAACGGCTGGCGGCGGTTTTTGGGAACGATTGAGAGCAGCTTGTCATCACAGCGATCAACAGGATCGTCTGAAACAGCTTTCTTTGAGAGCTGCCAGACATTGCTTGGAAGATAGCTTAAAAAACTGCGGATTTGGCTGAGAGCTTCCTCCTCGTTTTTTGCGATACTGGCGCAGACACCATTTTTCCCATGGATATGTGGTCCTCCCAGCTCCTCCTTGGTGAGATTGGTATCGAGAGCACGGGAGACCAATGCCGGACCTGCTATAAGGATCTGGGCTGTCTCCTTGGTCATAACGGAAAAATGGGATGCTGCAAAACGTGCTGCAGGAAATCCTGCAACGGGTCCCAGTGCGGCAGAAGCGACAGGCGCAACACTCATTATCTTGGCAATGGACTGAAAACGGGGTTTTTCATAGACGGGGCTTCCAACAGGGCCTGAATTCCCTTTGTTGCTGGTTACACTGCCGCCGCCGCCTTCCAGCATACGCACGAGAGGGACTTTATATTGCAGGGCGAGTTCTTCTGCATAGACGCTTTTGCGAAGACCTGCAGCATTGGGAGAGCCGCCTTTCAAGGTGAAATCTTCACCGCCTACTGCAACGGTACGTGCATTGATCTTTCCAAGACCCGTTACATAATTTGCAGGTGAGAAATCGGTAAGGCTTCCCTTGTCATCCCGTTCGGAAGCGCCCGCCATCTTCCCATGTTCCTGAAAACTTCCAGGATCCAATAGACAGTCAATTCTTTCTCTTATGGATAATCTGCCTTTGGCATGTTGCGCATCAACTGCGTCTTTGCCGCCCTGCTCTTTTGCTTTTTGCTTAATTCGGGCGAGTTCTTCTACTTCTTTTTCCCAACTCATCTGCATCTGCCTCTGAAATGATTTTCAGATATGCTATCCCATCGGGATAAGGGGCGGCAATGATTTGGAAAATGTTATTCAGAGTTTTTTTAAACTGAAGTTGGGCCAGCTGGTTTTTCCTGGCTGGATAGATCTGCTTTTGCTGCTGGCGTTCCGCGCAAACCTTCCATTATCTGCTTGTTGACTGTAACAAGAGGCTCCAGTGAGGCCTCACCTTTCATGGCATCCGTGCTATACTTATTCACCCAGATAGCGATGGAGAGAAGCTGGGCCTTGAGCTCTTTTGGGAGCTCATTTCCAGGAGATGCAAGATCCATTTGTAGTGTTACCCAAAGGCGCTGATTGTCAGCTACTGCCTTTACTACTGCCATTGGACCTTCGGCCTCAGCTTCTTCCAAAGCGCGAGTGAAGATTGCGAATGCCCGGTATTCCGTCTGCCGTGGGTTTTCGGAATTCCGATTTGCTTGTTGATAGGCTGCTACAGACATTCTGAACTCTACTAATCAGGATTTCGAATTAGATTTTTATAGAAAAACCTTACGAAATCCTTACTGGAAGAGGTTCAGGATGGACTGTGGCCGCTGGTTGGCGATCGACAGGGACTGAATACCAAGCTGTTCCTTGGTTTGCAGGGCCTGCAATTCGGCGCTTGCTTCGGCCAGGTTGGCGTCAACAAGAATACCAAGACCTTCTTCAAGCTTGTCCACCAGCAGCTGAGTAAATTCAGACTGGCTGTCCAGGCGATTAGAGGCTGTACCCAGCGTTGTGATGATCTGACCAACCAATCTTTCGGCATTCTCCAGAACGGCTAACGGATCACCGGTTGTCGCGCCTGTCGTCGCACCTACAAGGGTGGTTGCTACTGCTGCGGTCTGGCCATGAGAAATCTCGACAACCCCGGTTTCCGTAACATTAACGGCAAAACCTTCCTCCCGCATGACATTTGCCATGATACCAACCATTTCATTGTTGGACTGGGTAGCGGGATTAACCGTAACGGCATGTACGAAGGTCGGTGGTGTTGCCGATTCGTTGGGCGCAGATGTCAGGGCATTACCGTCTGTCGTAATTTCGAAGATGTGTGTTGCTGTTGTGCCGTTGGCATCGGACAGCGTCATGGTAATGGTATTATTTTCTGCAACCGCAAAAGTGTTGTCCAGTGTCAGTGTTGCTGACTGAGCTGACAGATCGAAGCCGGTCAGTCCAAGTGTTGCAACAGTCGCATCCTGTGCTGTGACCGTTTGTGTTACGCCACCGAGAGCGGAAAGAACTTCCAGGTCGGTGCCGCTGCCGTCAATCAGATTAACACCATTAAAGACCGTGGTGCCGACAACGGAATTGATCTGCGCGACCAGGGCGTCTGCTTCTTCCTGAAGGATGCTGATATCCAGGCCGTCATTGTAGGACTGGGTCACCTTCTTGTTCATATCAATAATTGTATTTGATATTTGCAGGGCACCTGCTTCCGCCATATTGACGGTTGCCTGCCCGAAAGAAAGACCTTCCTGAATTGCTTTCAGAGATCCGACGTCACCGCGCATGCCCTGTGCAATGGTAAAGGTGGATGGATCATCTTTAGCTTCTGCGATTTTCAGGCCGGTTTCGATTTGACGCTGAGTCGAATTCAAAGCGGACTGTGTCGTTGTCAATGTACGAAGCGCAGCCATCGCACTGACATTTGTATTTACTGAAAAAGCCATTTTCTTCTCCTGTAGCAATTTCAACTCGCAATCATTTGATCGCAATTTCACTCGCCAGGATATGAGCAAGAGGCGTGCCAGTTTCTTCAAAGCCCTTAAAAACTGCCAAAAATTTGTTTGTTTTGAAAATTGAACAGCTCTTTAAAGGAGCGTCTGAGGAAGTTTTTGCAGAAGGGGGGAAAGAGTTGCCGGGTATATGGGGCAAGAGTCGCCCATAAAAAAAGCGGGCGACAATGTCTCCCGCTTTGAAGGTCTGATAACGTTACAATATATCTAGCGTTTTTTTCGTACCCAGAATTTATACATCGCAGAGAAGGTTGACGGATAGTTCTCTTCAAACTCAATCCAGTTGTCCATATTCGTCATTGTTTTATCTTCAGGATATTGCGTTTTATACATCTCTTCCACATGGGCGAAAGGTAATGTGAAGCCAAGGAATTCAAGGCCAAGCATATCCAGAATGTCCGTGATTTGGGGAATGGTAAATCTGTGTTCCTGGACGTGGAAAATAAGGTCCCGACAAGCCGACGCGGTATAAAAATCGCCGTGCCTTAAAACATGTTTTGCCAGATTGTCATCTTCCAGGGCCAGGATAGACTTTCGGCAATCCCGAATATCCTGCAGACTGTCCGAATAACCGTTGCTGGTGATGAAATCGCGTGCGGCAACAATGTCTTGTCTGCCGATTTCACTATATAGACCTATCAGCATAAAGCCGTTGTCATCAAGCAGGTCACACAGGACTTTCCACCCGGCAACCGGGTCGTGCATGTGATGAAGAACGCCGGCACATTCGATAATATCGAATGTACGGTTCAAGCCGCGCAACTCCATAATATCGGCTTGCCCGTACTCGATGTTCGGGATTTTGAGTTCTGTCGTTTTACGTTTCGCATAAGCGATACTGGAAAGACTGAGATCTACAGCAAGCAAACGGGTTTCGGGGAAAGCAAGCGCCGTCGAAATCGGCTGTTGCCCGGTACCGCAACCGGCTATCAGGACTTGCGGATTTTTAGGCAAAACAGGCTGTTTTCCACCCAGAACTGGCAATATTGTGGCTAGGTTATGAGCCATACTGGTGCTTCCCATATAAGGGAAGTGAAGCCATCTGGGATAAGGGTTTTCCTCGTACATTTCCTGCACAAGAAGAGAAATATCATCACTGATTGGCGTTAGCGGAGGGATAGTCTTCTTGATATCCTCTTCAATCAGAGGCTCAGTGATGGTCTGCTTAATCAGGCCTTGCAGCTCTTTTGATTCCGAGGCATTGAAATGCTTTGACGCGGCAACAAGTTCGGCAGATTTATTAGGCTGCCGATAGCAACAGGCGATCACAAACTTAAGGGCGTTGTGGACCGTGGGCTCCAGATCAGGAGCTTGCAGATCCTCCAGCAACGCTTTCAAGGTTTGCGTTTCAAAGGTGTTCTCCTGGAATACATACTCATTTGCGAAGCAATATTGAGCGAGCGGTGTAACGATCGCTATGAGTACGCCGGTGAGAGCCGGATTTAGGTCAATCCCGCTGGCCACGGCCGCCAGTGTCTGCCTTCTGAAGATTTCCAGCAGTTTTTCAAGTTCAGGATCTACCAGCCTGATACGCTTCAGCGCAGCCAACATGACATTGTCTGCCATGGCTTCTGTGACTTTGCCGAAGTCGACATTCGGATCAGCCTTTTGTTTAAGTGAAGCGTTCAGGATCGGTACAAGAGCCTGGATGGCGGGTTTTGATTTAAGGTGCTGAGGAATAACCCAGTTGAGCTTTTTCCATTGGACGGACTCGTTAGACAGCAGGAGCAGCAAATCCTGATCCAGCCCATCAAAATTCTTCAGATTTGCAATCCGGTCGAAGATATCGGCGTATTGATTCAAATAGCGAGCATTTTGAGGAGCCAGATGAGCCGCCTTCCTGAAGTTGAGGAGGGCTTCTAGCGGTTTTTCACTTTTTTTG
>JAKSCD010000480.1 GCA_022360775.1 Sneathiellales bacterium
CAGCCAACACTGGCCACAGACATGGGTGCGCTGCAGGAACGTATTACATCAACAACCAAGGGCTCGATTACATCCGTTCAGGCCATTTACGTGCCTGCCGATGACTTGACAGACCCTGCACCAGCAACCTCCTTTGCTCACCTTGATGCGACAACCGTTCTGTCCCGTCAGATTGCCGAGCTTGGTATTTATCCTGCGGTGGATCCGCTTGACTCTACATCCCGTATGCTTGACCCGGCTGTTGTTGGTGAGCGTCATTATGGTGTTGCCCGTCAGGTTCAGGAAACCCTGCAGACTTATAAATCCTTGCAGGACATCATTGCCATCCTGGGTATGGACGAGCTTTCCGAGGAAGATAAACTGGTCGTGGCCCGCGCCCGTAAGATCCAGCGTTTCCTCTCTCAGCCATTCCATGTGGCCGAGGTCTTTACCGGTGCGCCTGGTAAATTCGTGAAACTCGAAGATACAATCGATGCCTTCGAAGCGATCTGCGCAGGTGAATATGATGATCTTCCGGAAGCCGCCTTCTATATGTGCGGTGGTATCGAGGAAGTGAAAGAAAAAGCTGCCGCTCTTGCTGCGGAAGCTGCCTAATTCTGGTTTAAGGAGAGCGATTAATGGCTGAAATGGTAACCATGGATCTGGTTTCACCTGAGAAGCTTTTGCTCTCGGATGAGTATGAAATGGTAGTTGTGCCAGGCGCGGAAGGTGATTTCGCCGTGATGGCCGGGCATACTGCTGTTACCTCTTCCCTGCGTCCCGGGGTCATTGCGATCTACGAGGGAGATGCAGAAAAAGACCGGATCTTTGTAAACGGGGGTTTTGCCCAGATTGCAGATGACAAGCTGACCGTTCTTGCAGAAGAAGCCATTCATGTGGCGGATCTGGATCGCTCAGATCTTGAACAGCGCATTCAGGACGCATCTGAGGATATCGAGGATGCGAAAGACGACGAAACTCGTCGTAAAGCCCAGGAAAACAGGGATCATCTTGAGCAGCTGCTGGAAGCACTTGGATAAAGTGTGATCTTAATTCATCGAAAGAGGGGCCTTTGGGCCCCTTTTTTATTGCTTTTTTCTAGCCCTGATTCGCGCCTTGTGCGAGACTCTTTCCCTGTAAGCAATCATATCAAGAAGCAGGTAAAAACATGGCGGATCGGGCCGTGATAATGGGAAGTGGCTTTGCAGGATTGATGGCTGCAAGAGTGCTGTCTGATTATTTTGGTGAAGTCATTATTGTCGAACGGGATGCAAAGCCCGCTGATACGGGACCAAGAAAAGGAGTTCCCCAGGGACATCATATCCACGTTCTCCTCAATCGGGGGGAACAGATCCTGGAAGAACTGTTTCC
>JAKSCD010000084.1 GCA_022360775.1 Sneathiellales bacterium
CGTACAGGAAAGGCGGCTAAACAACTCCCAAAGCCTAGGAAAACAAACAAAAACCCCGCAGTGGGAGCTGCGAGGTTTTTTAAGAGATAAATCTCGATAAAGGATTGGAAAGCCTTTGTTGACACCGATTTTATCTCAACCCTTTCGCTTGTCCAAATGCAAACTATAGCGCACGCCATAGATTTTCTAGGCGTTAAAGCGAGGGAGGTACGCTGTATTATTCAAGGGCGTATTTTGTTACCTGGCCTTAGTTGTTTATTGGTCTTCATGAAGCGTCAGAAGCAGATTTATCATTTGCGGCTGTGCAGAGATTAGATCTGCCAGCGAGTATCCATCCAATACGTCAAAAAACGCCTCCCGGGCACTGTTTAGGGCAACGGATAGTCCGCAAGCGGGAGACAGCTTGCAGTTTCCGCCATCCGCTTGCATGCATTCTACCAAAGCTGATTTTTGTTCTAACTTTCGCGTAATGGTCCCAATATTGATTTTCTCAGGCTTGAGTGCCAGCTCCATGCCTCCCGCACGCCCTCTCTGAGTTCTGATATAGCCCTCATTCGCCAGCCATTGTGTGACCTTTGCCAAATGATTGTACCTGGCATCATGAATGTCAGCGATGTTCTTTGTCGACATCAATGTGTCCCCGGTTGCAGCAAGATGAAGCAATGTGCGTAGGGAATAATCCGTGAATTTTGATAACTGCATGATGGCAGTTTACATTTTTAAATTGACATTGCAAATACCAATTAATTAAATATACATTTGAAATACCAATTTATAAAACTGCTGTAGTTTTTTTTGAAGAGGCCTCATATGCAATCATCAATTCTGATTATAACCCTGGCTTTAATGGCGCTTGTAGCAGGCGTTTTTCTGTTTGTCGTTATGTCCAAAAACTCGGCTGGAACGGCGGCTAAACATAACAAAATCCGATATCAACTGATCAGCTTGTTGGTGATTGCCGGCGTCATTATCAGCGTCGTGTCCTTGCGATATGGCTCCCATGCACTGGCTTCAAGCGATGCTGTCGTCATCAATGTTGTTGGCGGCCAATGGTGGTGGGAAATTGATAGAGAAACGGTTCCACTCAACAAAGAAGTTGAGTTTCGAATAACGTCGGAGGATGTCAATCACGGAATGGGGATCTACAACTCCGACTTTCAGTTGATCGGTCAAGCTCAAGGGATGCCAGGATATACAAATAAACTTGTCATGGTCTTTGATAAACCGGGCACTTATCAGGTTTTATGCCTCGAATTTTGTGGTGTTGCGCATCATGACATGATCAACGAATTCGAAGTCGTAGCGGCAGAATGATGGAGGACACAATGAAATACGAACCTCAAGCGGGTGCCGTAAAACTAACGATGCTCTTAAGCGGGACTGTATTCCTGCTCATGATGATTTTTGGGTTGGTATTAAGAGCAAGCCAGGGCAATTTTATCGAATTGGACCCGGCTATTTTCTACCAGATACTCACAGCTCATGGGGCTGGTATGGTTGGCTCGGCCGCCTTATCCGGTGGCGCCATTATGTGGTATTTTGTTGGTAAATATACCAAACTTAATCCGGTAATTTATTGGCTATTTCTTGGGCTTTTCCTGGCCGGTGTCGTTTTAATCCTCGGATCAGTCTTTATCGGAGAATATGGAGGAGCGTGGACATTTTTATTTCCTCTGCCTGCTATCTCCGGCGGAGCATGGGGAGTTGAAGCTGCGGTCATTTTTTGTTTGGGATATGTCTTAATTGGTGTCGGATTTCTCTTGTATTATCTTGAAATGGGCTACCGGATCGGGAAAAAATACAATGGATTTTCTGGCGCATTGGGATGGCGCTATATCGTAAACGGAGATCTGGAAAAAGCGCCCCCTCCCACTGTAATTGCTGCGGCCAGCGTTATCATTTTTAACTCAACGGGAATTATTTTCGGAGCAATCGTTTTGGTTGCAAGTATTGTTAATCTGTTGCTTCCTGAGTTCGCCGTTGATGCATTACTTGCCAAGAATGCGATTTATTTCTTCGGTCATGTTTTTGTCAATG
The DNA here is from genome assembly GCA_022360775.1 of Sneathiellales bacterium. GTDB lineage: Bacteria > Pseudomonadota > Alphaproteobacteria > Sneathiellales > Sneathiellaceae > Sneathiella. The sequence continues at coordinate 2,038 of JAKSCD010000084.1, forward strand.
CAACGATCTATATGGCTGTGACTGCCGTGTATGAAATTATTCCCGAATATACAGGTAAACCCTGGAAAACATCCCGGCTGTTTGCGATCGGTTGGGCTCTGGTTGTTGTGTTTGTTCAGCTGGTTTATTTCCACCATGTGCTTCAGGATTTAGTGATGCCAGCCTGGATGCTCGCTCTGGGGCAGATCATGTCTTATGCGTCAGGAATTCCACTGATTGGTATTACAACCTTCTCTCTCTGCGTTTATATAAAAGGCTCCGGCATGAAATGGGATTTGACCTCTAAACTTCTGGTTTTGAGTGTTGCGGGTTGGACTATCGGCTCTATCCCGGCTGTAATCGATGGAATGATTGCTGTGAATAAAGTCATGCACAATACCCTCTGGGTTCCCGGGCATTTTCATACATATCTGCTGTTGGGTGAAGTAGCCATGGCCTTTGGTTTCTCAGTCTGGCTGGTCCGCGGAAAAGCCAAGAAAACTGCGAACAATTTGTTGGAACGTCTAACGTTTAACATATACGCCCTGGGCGGATTTGGTTTCATTCTTGTCTTTTTATGGTCTGGTGCAAGTTCTATTCCCAGAAGGTGGGCCGTGCATCTCGAAGAATGGCATTTTCACAGCCAAATCGGGACAGTTTTCGCGGTGGGCGTCGTTTTGGCAACCGCAGTTCTGGTTATGATTTACACAGCTGGTCTTGTCCGCCGGGAAACAAAGAAATGAGACAGAACATCGCTGCAACATTCTGCGCCATCATTTTGGGTGGCGCAGGATTAATTTGGGCCACCGACGGCTTGCAGGCCTTTACCGCAGAAGGGGCAAGGCGTTTAGAGATTTCAAACAACCGTCCTTTCGCTCCCGATCCCATTCTGGAGACAATGGAAGGTTATTTCAGACCTTTAAAAGAGGCTCCTTCAAAAATAACACTTATAGAGTTTATTTACACAACTTGCCCGACTATTTGCCAAAGTGCCGGCGGTGAATTTGCCAGACTAAGAGATTTGCTCGTAAAGCAGGAAATACCAGTTCGCATGATCTCCATCAGTTTTGATCCACAACAGGATACCGTTGAGGCTTTGTCGGATTATGGTGAGTTACATGGGGCTTTGGGTAAAGTGTGGACCGTCGCCCGACCGGATATAGCAGATCTGGAAGCGCTTTTGGATTTCTTCATGGTCACAGTTATTCCTGACGATTGGGGAGGCTATCAACATAACACCGCGGTCCTTCTTATAGATAAGGGCGGACGGTTTTCGGGGGTGTTTGATACCAACGCTTATCAGGCAATCGTGCAAGCTGTTAAGGCTGCGTCGCGATGAAGATTTTGGTGGTCGGATTTGCATTTGTGTTGTCTCTTGTGGCTCAAATCTGGGTTGCCGAGGATCCGGTTATACACGTTCTGGTTCAATTTCCATTGTTGGTGTTCGTCGGGTATTGCCTGGCATCCGGAATGCGCATTCAGCAGATTTTTATGGGACCATTACTTGTTCTTGCCGTTGCTGCAATTCTATTTTGGATGCTGCCGCGAACGCTGGATGCGATTTTAACTGAATGGGGTATGTTCATAGCGAAATTTGTGCTGCTCCCTTTGACGGTTGGTGTGCCGCTTGCGCTTTGTTGGCGGCACCTAAATCCGGTGGTTCGCGGTTTTGTTAAAGCCCAGGCAATATCCATGCTGGGTATTCTTGGATTTCTCTACACACATGCTCCTGTTCGCATTTGTAACTCTTATCTGCTGGATGACCAGGTTCGACTGGGATACGGCTTTTTTCTGGTTGTTGTAGGATTGTCGATTGTCTGGACAATTCCGGTTTTTATTGGCGACCGCCATGAGATGGAGAAAAACACTCCTTCTCGGAGTGTTGAAATATCATGACTTATTATGATTCAGTTGTTGCATTTGCTGATCTGGCAGCTGCAAAGCGTGAAAATTTGCGGCGAAATCCGGCTGGTTTCTTTATTCTTGCGATGATGGCCGGTGCTTATGTAGGCCTTGGAATTCTCCTGATATTTTCTGTCGGGCAAAATGTCGATGCCGCTCTCAGGCCCATTGTGATGGGGGCAAGTTTTGGGATCGCGCTGATCCTGGTCGTTTTTGCAGGCTCCGAACTTTACACCGGTCATACAATGTATTTGACCCATGGTTTTTTGATGAAAAAGACCGGGTTTCGGGATTTTTTCAAGTGTTTGCTGACTAGTTGGGTCGGGAATCTGGCTGGCGCTGTTCTCTTGGCTTTTCTATTTGTATATGGCGGTGGAGGCATTGTCCTGGGAAGCGGAGAGAGCTCATTTTTGCATGAAGTGGCGTATAAGAAAATGCATGCAACATCGTTGCAGCTATTCTTTAATGGTATCTTGTGTAACTGGCTGGTTTGTCTGGCTTTATGGTGTGCTGCAAGAACAGAAAATGATTTTGCCAAGATCGGACTTATCTGGTTTTGTCTCTATGCATTTATTGCCGCTGGCTTTGAGCATAGTGTAGCGAATATGACGATCTTTGCCGTTGCATTGATTTCGGAACATCCTGATACCATCACCCTGACGGGAGCGCTCCGAAACCTGATATTTGTGAGTTCCGGTAATGCTGTGGCCGGAGTAGGGGCTATGGGAATTGGGTACTGGATAGCTGCCGGGCGTCCCCGTGCCGAACGATAAAGGTCAATCTCTACTTTGCCGGTTGACCATACTGCACCTCAACTTCCTGGCCCTGAAGCATTTCAATTGCGAGGGAAAGATGCCAGACTTTGTAGCCAATATAAGCGACGAGCAGAAAGAGCAGGAGAGCATACATACCATTACGGAAACTTTTATTTTCTTTGGTCACGGCTTTTCCAATAGACAAATAACGCGAGTTTTCTGATCTCTGTTGGTGTTAGCCGCTGATCCCAGGCTGGCATCTCTCCTTTTCGCCCGTTCCAGATCGTCTCTCTTAACGACGAACTGTCACCTCCATAAATCCAGTTCCTGTCGGTCAGGTCAGGAGCACCAACCTCAGGGCCCCCCTTACCATCTTCGCCGTGGCATGTCGCGCAATTTTCAATAAAAAGGGGCGCGCCCAGAGAAGCGTTTTTCTTGTCATGATCTTGTCCGGACAGAGAAAGAATATATTCAATTACTGAAGAGATCTGATCTTTGTCTAGAATATTATCGCGCCCAAAAGCAGCCATTTCGGCGAAACGTTCCTCATCATGTCCGGAATTAATGCCAAATTGAATGGTGAGTTCTATTTCCTCCGGTGTTCCAGACCAAAGCCATGAAGCGTCTGTCAGATCAGGGAAGCCTTTCTGGCCTTTCAGGTTTTGCCCGTGACAGGCGGCACAATTGTCTGCATATAATACATTCGTGCTGGTTTCATACTGGTCACGAATGGAAGGGTCTTCAGCAAGCTCATTGATAGGCCTGTCAAGTAAGTGCTGGTTTCGATCAGTTTGTAAACTATTGGCTTCTGCCAGTTGAACGAGAACTGTTTCTCGGGAGGAGTAATTCGTCAACCCGCGCGTGAAATCATCTATGTATGGCCAGGCTGGATAGAGTATCCAATAGCCCACAGAGTAAAGAATTGTCAGAATATAGGCGAGGATAACGGTTTTTGGTATCGGTGTATCCAACTCCTTTATACCATCCCATTCATGACCGGTGGTGTTTTGTCCACTCACTTCATCGCGTTCTATTTGCATGGGATATCCTCATCTTTCAGCGGACGGTTTGCTTCATCTTCATAGTATTTGCGTTTACTTGGGCGATAGGTCCAGATGACAGCGGCAAGAAAAAAAACGAACAGGTACAAGGCCCCCCAGGTCTTTGCGAAAACGAGAACAGCATCATGACTCATCTCACCACATCCTCTTTTTCCAGTGCTTTTACATCAACCAGCGTACCGAGCATCTGTAGATAGGCGATAAGGGCATCCATTTCCGAGACCAGTTCTTTATTTCCATCGAAATCCCGGACATTAACTTTTTCTCCATATCGTGCAAAAAGTGCGTCCTCATTTTCGGCCTCGCTGTCAGCTTGCCAGATTGTATCCAGTTCCGCCTTTTCGATTTGTTCGGCTGTATAAGGAACACCAACGCGTGTTTGTGCTTTTAAGGCTGCTGGCATCCTTGCAACATCAAGAGGGGTTGCTGCCAGAAAGCCATATCCGGGCATGACAGAGCCCTGTACGACATCCCGTGGTGCAACAAGATGTGCAAGATGCCAACTGTCGGAATATTTACCGCCAACGCGGGCGAGATCCGGACCGGTTCGTTTGGAACCCCATTGAAATGGATGGTCATACATACTTTCTGCCGCGAGACTGAAACTTCCATAGCGGTCAATATCCGACTTCATGGTTCTGATCATTTGGCTGTGGCAGGCGTAGCAGCCCTCTCTCACATATATATCGCGACCCGCCAGCTCCAGCGGCGTATAAGGACGCATCCCTTCTACCCTTTCAATCGTATTATCAATGGTGAAGAGAGGGGCAATTTCAACCAGCCCTCCTATTGATGCGACAAACAGGATCATGATCACAAATTTAAGAGAATGACTTTCTAGTTTTTGATGGGATGTCGGCATACTCAATCTCCCCTTACAAGCGGCAATTGCGGCAGCATCGGACGTTTTCCAATTGACCCCTGAACCGTCATATAAATGTTGTAGGCTCCGATAAGAGCTCCGATGAGATAAAGCAGACCACCAACCGCCCGGGCAACATAATACCCGTGCATCGCATCGACGCTGTCCATAAAGGAATAGAGAAAACTGCCGTCAGCATTATAGGTTTGCCACATCAGTGATTGCGTGATGCCGCTGTTCCACATTGCACCGACATAGATGAGCGTGCCGCTAAGCGCTAACCAGAAATGCCATGCTTCCAGTCGAATGGAATAGACACCTTCCTGTTTCCAGATCCAAGGTACCAATTTATACATGGCTCCAAACGCAACGAAGGCAACCCAACCAAGGGCACCGGCATGAACATGTCCGACCGTCCAATCCGTATAATGGCTAAGCGCATTGACAGGCTTTATTGCCATGAAGGAGCCTTCAAATGTTGTGAGCCCATAAAATAATATGGCGACCATCATGAAGCGAACAGCAGGATCTGTCCGCACTTTATCCCAGGCACCATTGAGCGTCAGGATTGCATTAAAGACGGAAGCCCAACTTGGAACCAGCAGGATGACTGACATGGTCATCCCCAGGACCTGCACCCAGTCGGGCAGGGCGGTATAGTGAAGGTGATGGGAGCCAACCCACAAATACAGGAACGTAATACCCCAGAACCCGACAATGGACATACGATAGGAGTAGATCGGACGGCCTGCGGCTTTTGGCAGGAAGTAATAAACCATTCCCAAAAAACCGGCGGTTAGCAGAAAACCTACGGCATTATGCCCATACCACCACTGCGTCATCGCATCTTGTGCTCCTGAAAATGCGGAGTAACTTTTTGAGAAATCAACACCGAGCGGAATGGCGAGATTGTTGACGATATGTAACATGGCAATAACGACGATGAAGGCCAGATAATACCAGTTTGCGACGTAAATATGAGCTTCCTTACGGCGGGCTAGTGTTCGCATATAGATCCAGAAATAACCAAGCCAGACAATCAGCAGCAATAAGTCTGCATACCATTCAGGTTCCGCAAATTCGCGGCCCTGAGTAATACCCAGCGGGTATCCTGTAACGGCCAGTAAGACGAATAAATTATACCCACCAAGAACAAGCCATGTAAGCAGACCACCAGCAAGTCGGGCTTGTGATGTCCGTTGAACAACGTAGAAAGATGTTGCCATGAGCACATTGCCGCCAAAGCCGAAAATAACTGCAGTTGTATGGATAGGCCGAATGCGCCCGAAATTGGACCAGGATTGATCTCCGTTTAGACCGGGAAAGGCCAGCTGCCAGGCAAGAATATCGCCAACAGCAAATCCTATTACTCCCCAGATCAGGCAGGCAAGGACGCCCCATTTAGTAACTTCATCACAATAGTCGGAAAG
>JAKSCD010000156.1 GCA_022360775.1 Sneathiellales bacterium
CCAATCTGTCCCCTCTTGCACCATAATTGCTGGTGAGAACTGCTGCATACAGCGCGCGCAGTGGCTCAAGACCGTACGTTTTTCAAGCTCGGGCACTTTCTCTGTTGTTTTTTAGCCCTTCGTTTGAAGAATACCCTTACCCCACTCTTCCAGACCCTTTATCACGCCTTCGAGTTTTTTGCCTGTATCTGTCAGGGAATACTCAACCTTAGGCGGCACTTCAGAATACACCTTGCGGTGTACAATGCCATGTTTCTCAAGATCTCTCAGTTGCTTTGTCAGCATCCGCTGTGTGATATCAGGGATTAGACGCCGTAACTCATTAAAACGTCGGGTTTCGTCAAGAAGATAGAAAAGGATCATTCCTTTCCACTTCCCTCCGATCATTTCAAGAGCAGTTTCCGTCGGGCAAGGATCATCTTCATTCATCACATCCTCCTGTACTAACAGTATACAAAATGTATCTACACAACAAAAATGTGCGTACTTATAAAATTTATTATACACATTAAATTCATCCTGGAACAAGAAATACAGGAGATTTTATGACTTCACATTTAGCATTAAAGCCGTTCTCGGCCGGAAAATTATCCCTCACTAATCGCTCAGTTGTTGCGCCAATGAGCCGCGTCAGCACGCTTGGCGATGGTATACCAACCAAAGCGATGGCCGACTATTATGCCCGTTTTGCAAAAGGCGGGTTCGGTATGATCATCACAGAGGGAACCTATACCGATCGACATTTTTCACAGGCCTACCCAAATCAGCCGGGTATTACAGACGGGCGCCAGCTGGAAGGATGGAAGCATGTCATCGAAAAAGTAAAAATGAAGGAAACGCCTGTTATTCTTCAGCTCATGCATGCAGGCGCCCTTTCACAACATTTGACCGATACCAGAGCCCCGTCGGCAATTGAACCTCTTCGCACTATGCTTGCAGGCTATAGTATGAAACAGGGTCGGTTTCCCAGACCACAGTCGATGAATTTAGCGGAGATTGATCAGGTAATAGAAGGGTTTGTTTTATCTGCACAGCGCGCACAGGAAGCAGGGTTTGACGGTATTGAAATTCATTCTGCAAACGGGTATTTGCTGGATCAGTTCATAACGGACTACACCAATATGCGGGAGGATCAATATGGCGGCCCTCTCGAAAACAGGCTGCGGCTGACATGTCAGATCATTAAAAAAATCCGCCAATATACCCAGGGCGACTTTGTAGTCGGCGTGCGTCTTTCCCAGGGTAAAGTGAATGACTTCGATTATTTATGGGCCAATGGCCTGGAGGATGGAAAAATAATCTTTCAATCTATCGCGGATGCGGGTGCTGATTACATCCATTTTGCCAGCGAGGGAAAAGGATTTGATCATGGCTGCCTGACAAGAGAAGGAAAAAGCCTTCCGAAACTGGCAAAGGACCTTACCGGACTTCCTGTTATAGCGAACGGGGGATTGCACATTCCTGAAGAGGCGCAGAGAATTTTACAAGATGAACATGCTGATCTTATCGCACTGGGAACAGGCGCGTTAAGTAATCCCGACTGGCCTTTAAAACTGGAAAAACAGCAGGAAGTTCTGGATTTTGATCCCGCATATTTTGCAGACGGTGTCGCAATTTAAAGGCGGCTTTGCAGAACATTGCCATTTTTTGGATGAGCCGCCGAAACTGGCGGCTTGTCTTTCCCTTTTGAATCAGGTGAATAGCTTCTAGCTTCGTCTTGTCAGATAAACCCCGAACAGGATCAAGACAGCACCGCTGATTTGAATAACACTCATGGTTTCGTCAAAGAAAAGAATGGCCGTGGCAATGGCAACTGCGGGAATAAAGAAACCGTAGACCATTCCGCGCGAAACACCCAGCCGACTGATCCCCGCACAATACCAGACAAAAGCAAAAGCAGCGCCCAGAAAAGCGGTAGAGCCCCAGGAAATCCAGATAGAAAGCGGCAAATCCCAGTTCTGCTCCGGCAAGGCGGGGAAGGCCGCAAAGGAAAGAACCACAGCACCAACAAGCATGCCGTAGGAAGTGACTACGATCGGCCCCCTGGACTTGACCATGGATGCAGAAACAATTGTGTAAACAGACCAGATAATGGCTGCGACAATAATCAGTAGATCCCCGAGAATATTACCCTTGGCGAAAGTCAGTTCTGTCACACTGTTATTCACGAGAATAAAGACACCAAGAATAGAGACTGCGATGCCAACCCATCCAAGGATTGACGTCTTGTCTCCCCTGAAAGATCCGATCATTGCCCCGAAAATAGGGGCCGTGGCCACAAGAACAGAAGCTTTTGAAGCGCTTGTCAGGTTAAGGCCGAGAGCCCATGCCCCCTGAAAAATTGTAATCCCGAGAATACCGATAAAAGAAAGCATCAGAAATTCCCGCAAGCTGACTTTCAGATTTTCCCGGCGGACAAACAAAATGGCAAACAGGAAAAGCGACGCCACAAAATACCGGCTCGCAGAAAAGATCATGGGATCCATTTCAGCAAGGACTGATTTCGCAATGGGAAAATTCACACCCCAGGCAAATGAAGATGCCAGAAGATAAAGATCCCCTGCCCCAAATCCTGATTTTTCCGGTTTATTGGATATTGTTGTTTCTGCCATGTTTCACAGCTTCTCGGTCTGTTTTAAAGAAGCGTATCAGAAACCCAACTTGTTTGGATACAAATTAATGGAGCTGGATCTACAATAAGACCGCTTTTTATTGGTTTTCCTCTGCCAGGAGTGAATAGGCGATAAAATATTTAAGGATATTGCGAACATAGATTACCGGCTCCCGACTGACCGCCTCTGCCATTGCGATTTCGGTATTCTCAAACCAGATATTCGGATCCAGTCCCAGCTTTATCGCGCGCTTTTTTGCTTTATTGACGTTCCCCGGCCCCGCGTTATAGGCCGCAAAAGAAAACATCACCTGATCCATTTTCGAATAATCCGTGGATGAATAATAATGGTCTCTTAAAAATCTCAGATATTTCACCCCGGCATGAACATTTTGCTCCATTTCATGGATATCAGGAATGCCGACATTTCTGTCTTTTGCCGTGCTTGGAAGAACCTGCATCACACCGATCGCTCCCATATGACTTTTCTTGCTCTGATCAAGGCGGGATTCCTGATAGCCCTGCGCAGTGATCATCAGCCAGTCAAATTCATATTCTGATGAATAGGCCTTGATATGCTCCACCACCTCATCAAAACGCTTCATCGCCTCCTCGTCATAGACATTTTCAATCCAGTTCTCGCCTTTTAGATGTTTTTTGATCAAGACATTTCCAAGAAGTGATCCTTTGCGGATTGTCTTCACAAATTTATTGGCGACCTTTAACAGTTCAGGTGCTTTTTTTCTTACCGCCCAGGCAATGGAATTCTCTGTTGCAATAGCAACCTCTTCATTGACGTGGTATCCGGTGAAAATGGAAGACCAGAGCTTAGCCTTATGGCTATCCATAATCATCGCCGGAAGCGCCCCGGCCTGCATCATTTCCAGCATTTCATAATCTTCCAGAAATTCGCTGGACAGCTTTATTTTTACGTCCTTCTTGCCCTCCTTTTTTCGCTGGTCATTAACACGCATAAGATGGGTAAAATAGCTGCTGCTTTTTCGCAAATGCACAGGAATATCTCCAAGATCATCCAGGTTTTTCTTCGGACCGGTTTTTTTCGAAGTGATCAGGATTTCCCGCACCCCTTTAAAAACGGGTTCGGTAAAAGCAACTTTCTGTTGACGGTTTTCAGTAACTGTCAAATTGGCAATCGCAATATCCCCTTTTCCCTGTTCCAGATAAGGGATCAGACGGTCGCGGGATACCGGGATCAGCAGGACCTTGAGGTTTTTTGCCTTTTCGCCAAATTCTTTTTTGAGGAACTTCTCAAACTCCAGTGCCTTATCTGGCAGATAGCCTGTATGCTCGAAAGAATTGAGATTGAAATAAATGGGGTTCCGAACCGATAAAACCCGAATAAATCCCTGTTCCAGCAAGGCGTCCAGATCACCGGAAATTCGGGTGTTGAGGGCCTTGACGATTTTCTCGCCGCTTTCCGACGCCTGCAGCAACGATACCGGCCCTAGAATTCCGAGAATGACTAAAACACAACTGAAAACTTTTTGAAGCTTTTTCAACACCATTGGATCCGCCCGATTTGTTTCAGCATAGGCTGCCTAACAGGGTTTCAGGAAAGCAAAAAGCGGTCAAGCCTCAAACACGCAAAAAGAGCAACTGACAAATGTCAGTTGCTCCAGGCAATATTAAGATATCTTACTGAGAATCAAGTTTTAGAGAACTTCGGATAGACTTGCATGTTACGGATCAGGAACTGTCAAATCTGGCACGTAGTTATTTGAATCAGGATTAGCTATAGCTTTGTTAATTTCATCCAGTGCGGTTTCATCTTCGAAAGTCAAAGGCTGTGCATTTTCATCAAACCATAACATAGGGAGAGGTGGATCAATTCGCCTCCATTTTTCATCACATCCCCTACCTTCAAAATTCGATAAGGTAGTATTTGCCTTGACTGTTAAAGCGGCATCCTTCGCATTATTTCCAACAATTATAAACCCAAAATCAGTTAGCCGGGGAACAACCGCTTTACTTCCATCTCTTGGATCTTCGCCAACAGGGTTACTTTCTGTAACTTGCCAATGATACGTGTTGCCAGCATTTCCGTACTTAGCTGAATAGCGCAACACTTCGGCAAGATCTTTTCTGAATTGCAACTCATCCTGAATTTTTTCTCTTCCAACCAACCGCGTGGTATCGATGTCTTCAAAAAGCCGACCATAATTCAGTCGCAAATATCTGCTAATTTGAAAATTACCCAACCCGAGAACCGGCCCCGTATAGGGTGACCTGTTATAGTCAGTAAAATTCAAGGTGTTCCCAAACCGAAGCCAGCTAACAACATTCGCATGTTCTACACCATGTTTTTCACAAACTTGAAGAAAGTTTCCTGCTCTACTCTGAAGACCTTGATTGAGAGCACCATTTTCCAGAATTTTCGGCAAAATCTTTTTACATTTTTCGTACACTATCTTGCGATATCCACAATACGTACTTTTATAGAAATAGTCTGAAGGTCTTGGAACTTCTTCACCTTCATCCATATAGGGAACTGTTGATTCATCTACATAAACTAGGCCAGTAAACATTCCTTCACCTGGGAAATCGAAATGATATCTGTTTTTGCCCTGGTCAACATTAATTGTTTTCCAAACATCTTTTGCAGCATCTAGATAAACTTCATGCCCAATAACTGTTTTGTCATTCCCAAGCGTTTTAGCTGTTGATTTACTTGCAGCACATTTGTCCGTATGAATTGTAGTCAAATGATAATGAACAGGCACGCCCGTTACATAGGCTGAAGAAAAAGCCAGAAGATGAGAAATCATATGTTCAGTTGTCTTTCCTTCACTTATATTTCTATCAACACAAAAAGTGTAATTTAAAAGCAAGGTCGGAATTCCAACTTCTACCTTTTTCCCAGAAACGCGATGATTTAAAATTTCAGTCTTGGGCGTCAGGATAACCCCATTATAAAAACCATACGGAAAGCCAGTATCATCATAGGCAAATACAGTGACTGTTCTGTGAGGATGTTGATTTGGATATGCGTGACCGTCAATCAGACGTCTCACAACGGCAGGCCCATATCGCCCCCGATTTCCACCATAAGCTGAAATGTCTGATTGCTGGAATATTATACTACATATGAATTTTAGGAAGTTGGGTGCATTTTGACCTTCCTTATTTGATGCACCTGCAACATCATCCCAGATAAGTAAAGAACGATTGAAAGTCACCTCATTTCCATTAACATTCCTCTTACCTTCGCCAAGTAGAACAGGATAAGAAAGCAAAGGTAACTTTTCTTTCTCTGTAAAACCGGTACTCTCCATTTTCCAGGTATCAGTATTCCGCTCGTTTGCACCAAGTACTACTGAATAGAGGCTGTAAAGATCTGCCATATTTGTCGGCAATGGAACCTGTGTCCTCAATGCTCCCCCGACTTCCAGAAATGGATGTAATCGGCTTTCGCCAGAGAGCATGTCTTCAACATTTTCTGATTGAATCCAATGTTCGGCAGTCTTTTTAAGTTCTTTCTCGTAAGGTGTATCGTCAGTCCAGCCTTCTCGAAAAAACTGGCTTAGATCCTTCCCATAAAATGGATTTGCATAATATTGCGGCGGAAAAAAACCATCTCCAGAATCCGCTATATTCGCCTTCCCTTCAAACCTTCCCTGATCATCAATATATACATTTTCGCGTTTATCATAATCAGGGACATCGTGTTCCTCCTTTTGCGCTCCAATTCCAGCTGCGCCTTTTCCACCATGTTCGTCCGACATAAAAATCTCCTTCAGTAAAAATCTGAAGAAGATTTCGTGTGCTTTTATCTGCGTTAAACGGTGCTGGAATACAGGGAAACTCACAAATTACGATGGCATGAAAAACAGACAAAAAAAGCCCTTTCGGATGGACTGGTCCGAAAGGGCCACGAGGTCCCGGAGAGGACAGGACCTCCGGGAGAAGCTTGAATTAACGGCTTATTCCCACATTATGGCAGGCAGCATAAGAGACAGTGCCGGTACCAGGACAATCAGCAGAAGAGCGGCGATATCCATAAGAATAAACCAGGTTACTCCGTGGAAAATCTTCTGCAGCGATACCTGTGTTCCAAGGGCCCCCTTGATCACATAGACATTGAGCCCGATGGGCGGGGTAATCAGGCCAATTTCCAGCAACTTGATCACGATAATGCCGAACCAGATCAGGTCCATATTGGCCCCTGTCACCAGCGGGAGAACAATGGGAAGTGTCAGCAGCATCAATCCAATGGATTCAACAAACATCCCAAGCACCACATAGATCACGGCGACACCGATAATGATCATATAAGGGTTACCTCCGGTAATGGAGAGAACAACTTCAGCAAGATCTGTTGGTAACCCGCTCAGGGCAAGAAAGCGGGTAAAAA
>JAKSCD010000083.1 GCA_022360775.1 Sneathiellales bacterium
AGGGCGAGGGCGGTCTGGTAGATCTGGTCGATATCGGGCCGTTCTTCCCGGTCCACCTTGATATTGATAAAAAGATCGTTCATCACCGCCGCAGTTTCCGGATCTTCAAAACTCTCATGAGCCATGACATGGCACCAGTGACAAGCCGCATATCCGACACTGAGCAGGATCGGTTTTCCTTCTTTTTTGGCCAGATCCAGCGTTTCCTGGCTCCAGGGTTGCCAGTGAACCGGGTTATCCTTGTGTTGCAGAAGATAGGGGCTGGTCTCTTTGTCCAGGATATTTTGCATCAATTACACCTTGAATATGATCCTTGCTCAATCCAACTGATTGATCCAGAGATCCTTTTAACTTAATCTCAGGGTAACATGTCTCAAGGGTCTTGGGTCAAGGAGCAGCTTCCCATGAAGATAAAACTTGATATTGATTGTACACCACAAGAAGCAAGAACATTTTTTGGTTTGCCCGATGTGGAAAAGATGCAGGAAGTCCTGATGCAGGAAATCCAGGCGAAAATGATGGAAAATATCAAGTCACTGGATCCTGAAAGCATGATGAAAACCTGGATGCCGACAGGAATGAAAAATCTGGATGAAATGCAGAATATGTTCTGGTCTTCCTTTACCGGAACCGCAGGCAAAAGCGATAAAGACGCCTAAAGTCTGACAATGACAAACAAAACCATTTATGCCCTCGCCAGTGGCCGGGGGAAAGCAGGGGTGGCCGTTATCCGCTTATCCGGCCCGGATGCTTTTCCTACTCTGCAAAAACTGACGGATAAGACCCTTCCTGCTATTCGTTATGCCGCAGTTAGGGATATATATAGTCTCGACCGGTCTTTCCGGATTGATCAGGCGCTCACGATCCTGTTTGAAGGACCTGGCAGTTTTACCGGGGAAGATGTGGTGGAAATACATCTTCATGGAGGCCCTGCCTTGATCACGGCTCTTTTTGATCAGTTTTCAGAACTTCCGGACCTTCGTCCGGCAGAACCTGGTGAATTTACCCGCCGGGCTTTCGAACATGGCAAGCTGGATCTGACAGAAGCAGAAGGGCTTGGGGATCTGGTCAATGCCGAAACCCATGCCCAGCATCAGCAGGCGCTTCGCCAGATGCGCGGGGAACTTGGGGAAATTTATACCCGCTGGCGGATAGATCTGGTTAACTCTCTCGCTCATCTGGAGGCTGATATTGATTTTCCCGATGAAGATCTGCCTGATGGTGTTGCGGGTGCAATTCGACCTAAAATCAAGGCATTAGCGGACGATATCGGAAAACATCTGGCTGATGGACATCGGGGAGAGAAAATCCGTGAAGGGCTGGATGTGGTGATCCTGGGTCGCCCCAATGTCGGTAAATCCAGTCTACTGAATAAACTGGCCCGGCGGGATGTCGCCATCGTTTCTGATCAGGCGGGAACAACCCGGGATGTGGTGGAGGTTCATCTGGATCTTGCCGGATATCCGGTGACAATTGCCGATACAGCAGGGATACGAGAAGCTGAGGATCAGGTGGAGCAGGAGGGGGTCAGGCGAGCGAAGGCCCGGGCGAAGAATGCCGATATCAAGATTTTTATGACAGAAGCCGGGGATCCAACCATTGATGAAAGTGAATTTGCGGAGCTGCAGGAGGAGGGGTCCTTCTATCTTGTGAATAAGGTGGATTTGAAATCCGCTGACACTCCTGAACGTTCAGACCATCATTTTCAGATTTCGGTGAAAACAGAAGAAGGGCTGGATCAGTTCCTTGAACAATTTGAGCAGGAGGTGGTCTCCCGGCTTGACGTCTCTGGTGCCCCGTCCCTTACACGACAAAGACATCGGAACGCCCTGGAAGAGTGTCTGGAAGCGCTTGGCCGCTTTGAACAGGCCCCTGATCCGGAGCTTGCAGCAGAAGATGTACGCCTTGCTGCCCGGGCTCTTGGTCGAATCACAGGTCGCGTGGATGTGGAAGATATTCTTGATGTGGTTTTTGGGGATTTTTGCATTGGAAAATAGCCGTATTTTCCTTATTCCCTTGGATGTTTCACGTGAAACATCGAGCGCATAACCGCTATGCGCACATTTATTTTGACATTTGAAAGCCAATTCATAGAGTGGCCTCCATGATGGTATATGACGTTATTGTAATTGGTGGGGGTCATGCAGGCTGTGAAGCAGCAGCAGCCTCTGCGCGGCTAGGGGCAAATACGCTTCTTATTACCCATAAATTTGATACGATCGGGGCAATGTCCTGTAATCCCGCCATTGGGGGTCTTGGGAAAGGCCATCTTGTGCGCGAGATTGATGCGCTGGACGGTGTCATGGGGCGTGTCGCTGATGCGGCCGGTATTCAGTTTCGTCTTCTTAACCGGCGCAAGGGCCCGGCTGTCAGAGGACCGCGAGCACAATCTGATCGCAAGCTCTATAGAAAAGCCATGCAGGAGGCGATGCAAGCCCAGGAAAATCTGGAGATCCGTGAAGCGGCGGTGGAGGACCTGCTTATGGCAGGGACAGCAGTTCAGGGTGTTCTTACCGGGGATGGTGAAGAAATCCGGGGTGGCAAGGTTATTCTTACCACAGGGACATTTCTCAGGGGCCTGATCCATATGGGGGAAGTGAAAATCCCTGCGGGGCGCATTGGTGATCAGCCGTCCAACGGTCTTTCAGAAACGCTTGGGCGCATCGGGTTCGATTTGGGGCGCCTGAAAACAGGGACGCCTGCAAGACTTGACGGAAAAACTATTGACTGGTCTGCTGTAGAAGTTCAGCCAGGGGATGAGGAGCCAGTTCCTTTTTCCTTTTTGACCCGGGAAATTACCACCCCGCAAATTCCCTGCCATATTACGGCAACCACAGAAGAAACCCATCAGATTATTCGGGACAATCTTCATCGTGCACCCATGTATTCCGGTGAGATTGAAGGAACGGGTCCACGATATTGTCCATCCATCGAGGATAAGGTGGTTCGCTTTGCCGATAAAAGCAGTCATCAGATTTTCCTCGAACCGGAAGGCCTTGATGTAGACACTATTTATCCAAACGGCATGTCCACTTCTCTTCCGGAGGATGTTCAGAAAGCGTTCCTGAGATCCATTACCGGGCTTGAAGAGGTGGAATTTTATCAGCCAGGTTACGCGATCGAGTATGATTTTATTGATCCTCGGGAACTGAAACCGACCCTGGAAACTCGTAAAATTGAAAATCTTTATCTGGCGGGCCAGATTAACGGAACGACCGGATATGAAGAAGCAGCAGCACAGGGGTTGATGGCTGGCCTGAATGCAGCACGATCTGCCGGCGGGCAGGGGCCTTTTATTCTGGATCGGGCCGACGCCTATATTGGTGTGATGATTGATGATCTCGTGACACGGGGAACCAAGGAACCCTACCGGATGTTTACCAGCCGGGCTGAATATCGCCTGATTTTGAGGGCCGATAATGCAGACAGTCGCCTGACTGAATTGGGACTTGAAATTGGCTGTATCAGCACCGAAAGAGAAAAAGCTTTCAGAGAAAAAATGAAAGCAATTTCAAACGCTTCTGAACTTTTTTCTTCTCTTTCAATGACACCGAATGAAGCCAGAAAAGAAGGCTTGAATGTTAATCAGGACGGGGTTCGGCGAACGGCAACTGACCTGCTGGCCTATCCGGATATTTCTCTTGATGAAATCCACCGGATCTGGCCGGAAACCCGGTCATTCGATGCCAATATTCTTGAGCAGATTGCAATCAATGCCCAATATGCCGGCTATCTTGATCGGCAAAAAGCGGATATTGCAGAATTTAGAAAAGACGAAAGCCTCCTTCTCCCCGAGAATTTGGATTACTCCCAAATCGGTGGAATGTCAGCAGAAGTTCAACAGAAGCTTTCAGAAGTCCGTCCGGCGACATTGGGGCAGGCGGCCCGTATTTCTGGCGTAACACCAGCTGCACTGACAGCTCTTCTTTCCTATGTTAAGCGCGGTGATCACCGGCGACAGGCAGGATAACCCCTATTCATGCAGAAAAGTGATTTTCAAAAAGTTACCGGTGTTTCACGTGAAACATTGGATAAACTGGATTGTTATATTTCACTCCTGCAAAAATGGCAGAAGGCCATTAACCTGGTGTCCAAATCCACATTGGCGGAGGCCTGGAACCGCCACATTCTGGATAGCTACCAAATTCTCGATCATGTGAAAGAAAGAGAAGGGACCTGGGTTGACCTGGGAAGTGGGGCCGGTTTTCCCGCTCTTGTCCTTGCAATTGCTTCGGACTTTAATATTCATGTAGTGGAAAGCGATCAAAGAAAGTGCCTTTTCATGAGAGAGGTTTCACGTGAAACATCCTCTCCCATCACTGTCCATAATGCCCGTATTGAAGCTGTTGAGCCCTTTCCCGCCGATTTTATCTCTGCCCGCGCACTTGCACCGTTGGAAAAATTGCTTGGATATTCTGAAAAATTCGCAACGGGGAATTCGCGCTTTGTTTTTTTAAAAGGACAAGATGTAGATGCGGAATTGACCAATGCCGCAAAATATTGGAGAATGTCTTCAGAAAAACACCAGAGTTTATCCAGTGGTGACGGCAACATTCTCCTTTTGAAAGATGTCCGTCGCCTGTAACAGGGGGCAGGACAATGGACAATATCGATATTGTAGGATCGTCGCGTATTCTGGCAATTGCCAACCAAAAAGGGGGCGTTGGCAAAACCACAACCGCAATTAACCTGGCAACAGCCTTGGCCGCTGTTGGAAAATCAGTTCTGGTGATTGATATTGATCCGCAAGGGAATGCAAGTACAGGTCTTGGTATTGACCGGGATGATCGGGAAAAGAATGTTTATGATGTTTTGATGGGTGACATTTCCCTTGAAAGCGCCATTTGCTCAAGTGCCATTCCCGGGCTTGATCTTGTTCCCTCCACGGCTGATCTGACCGGGGCAGAGCTGGAACTTATCGAAATGGACCGTCGCAGCCATCGGCTGGTTGATGCTTTACGGCCTGTAAAAGCAAATTATGATTACGTTCTTATCGACTGTCCGCCTTCGCTTAACCTTTTGACTCTTAACGCACTTGTCGCCGTTCAAGCAGTGATAGTCCCGCTGCAATGCGAGTTTTTCGCGCTTGAAGGCCTAAGCCTTCTGATGAAAACCATTGATCGGGTCCGCAATACCCTTAATCCGGACCTTGAAATTCAGGGTGTTGTTTTGACTATGTTCGACAAGCGCAATAACTTATCTGATCAGGTAGCGCAGGATGTCAGGGAATATCTCGGCGATAAAGTCTATGAGACGGTTATTCCCAGAAATGTACGGGTTTCAGAGGCTCCCAGTCATGGAAAGCCGGCACTGATCTACGATATTCGATGTGCAGGCAGCCAGGCCTATATTAAACTGGCAAGTGAAGTAATACGCCGTGAAAAGCGTCTTCACGCAGCGTAGTGATCCAGGATGACCGATATCATGACAGAAGATTCCGGAAAGAAAAAACTTGGCCGCGGATTATCCGCCTTGCTCGGGGATGATGTTGCCAGTGATTATTCTGAATTGGATAAAATTCGAACGTCAAAGGAAATTCCGGTAGAACAGCTTCATCCGAGCCCGTTTCAGCCCCGTCAGGACTGGGATCAGGATGCCTTGCAGAGCCTTGCAGATTCAATTGCGGAGAAGGGGGTCTTGCAACCCATTCTTGTTCGCCGGGATCCTGCGGATGCCGGTATGTTCGAGATCATTGCAGGGGAACGTCGCTGGCGCGCAGCTCAAATGGCACAACTTCACGAAGTTCCTGTTATTATTAAAGAATTGACTGACGCAGATAGTCTTGAAATTGCGATTATCGAGAATATCCAGCGTGAGGATTTGTCAGCTATTGAGGAAGCTGAAGGCTATAAGCGCCTCACGGAAGAGTTTAGCTATACGCAGGATGTCCTGTCCAAACAGCTCGGAAAAAGCCGGTCCCATGTTACCAATCTGATGCGCCTTCTTAATCTTCCTTTATCAGTTCAACAAATGATCCGGGATGGAGACTTAAGTGCGGGTGCTGCCAGAACGCTTGTCACGGTGGATAATCCGGAAGAACTGGCGAAAAAAATTGTCAATGAAGGTCTTTCTGTCCGTGCAGCAGAGAAATTGTCCAAGAAAAAACCCTCAAATAGAGCGCGCTCAGTGTCCCACAGTACGAAAGATCAGGATACGCTCGCTCTGGAGGGGGATTTATCAGCAGCAATTGGCATGAAAGTCAGCATCGATCATAAGGAAGATCAGGGCGGAAGCATAAGTATCCGGTATGATCATCTGGATCAACTGGATGATATCTGCCGTCGCTTGACCCGACATACAACTGTCGAGGCCATGGAGGAAGAGGATCCGTTCGATGGAGATATGGAAGCAGCGCTAGACGAAGATTTTCATTAAAATCAATAACTTATAAAGGTCATTTCAGTAACGGAATGACATTATCGCCGCCTGTTTGCCATGGCGATGCGCAAAAATGCACGCCTGCAGAGAGCTTCATCTGGATATCCGGTTGTCTTGCATTCTTTCTCAGCCTCCAGAATTATGGAAAGAGAGGTGGCGAAATGGCTGGCGTTTCGTCCGGAAATTTGAGCCGATGCTTTCTGATGATTAAAAAAGGGAATTCCGGCTTTTTTAAGCGCGTCAGAAGAAGAAATGCCCTTATCCATAAAACTCGCCGCCTTGTGAAGCTGTTTTAACTGATTTTGAATGAGCCTTAAAAGGGCGATGGAGGATTCTCCGGAGAAAAAGGCTTTATTCAGCGCTTTTTCAAGTCCTGGAAGATTTCCAAGAAGGGCGGCATCGATAACATCAAATATATTCTCTGCGGATGAATCGCCAATAACGGCCTGGACATCCTTTAAGGAAACAGGTGTTTGTTCACGTCCTTTATAGAGGACCAGTTTATCCAGTTCCTGCCGGGATAGCGCGCGGTCACTTCCAAGATTTTGGCGAAGATATTCTGTTGCGTCACTGTCAATGGTGAGGTTTGCTGTGCTTATGACTTCTTTAATCAGGCCCGAAAGGTCCTGTGCCTTATCCCTATAGCAGGGAATTACCACACCCGTAGAGGCACTGTTTACGGTCTTGACCAGCGCACTGTCTTTGCGAATGTCTCCTGCTTCAATGACCAGAATACTGTTAGAAAAATCTGCATCCAGTATAGATTTTATAATCGCAATGGTTGAATTAGTCGCATTTCTGAGACGAATTGCCCTCTCTCCGCCCATCATGGAAATTGCCCCGATCTCGTCACCGAGTTTAGCCGGATCGTCAGAGAGGTCTGCAGACGTCATTTCTACATAACAGAAGGGATCTTCAAGACTGTCAACGGCAGTGAGACAGATTTTCTTTGCACGTTCCCGAACCAGGCCTTCATCCTGACCGTAAATCAGGAATATACGTTTTCCCTTATCAGGGGATTTCAGAAAGGATGCAATTTGCGGGGCCCTGAATTCCACCATTTGCTACCGCGTGAAATAGACGGATATCTGACGATGGATTTTTTCCGCAAGTACGAGAGCCGACCGTTTACGGGCATTTTTTTCCGCTGACAGGTTTGCAAAATCGGAAGTCACGATATTGTAAGACGAAATGGACTGGGCTGTGCTTTTGAAGAGAACCGTTTTTCCGTCAGCACCAAAAAGTTGGTATTTACCCTTGAGTGTCAGGTTTTTTCGATTTGTGGAATTATCCGGATCAATGGCAAGAGATTGAGATTCTTCATCAATTTCAACCTTCAACCGGTAAAGAGGCCTTGCGGGTATTCCTTTTGGAGTGACCCTGTCGAGGAGCTCATTTCGAATAATCTGCCCGGTTCTGCTTTTGATCGGCATAACATAAGTGGCGGAGAGGAGGGCGATCACCTCGGCGCTTTGTGTTTGCTGGCCATAAAGCGGCTGGAAGCCACAGGCTCCCAACGCAAGCAGGAGTGTCAGACAAAAAATCCGTTTAAATAACAACATTCACAATCCGATTTGGAACCACAATGACTTTCCGGATGGGATTATCCCCGATCGCATTTTGCACGGAAGCTTGAGCAAGCGCCAGTTCTTCCACTTTCGTTTTATCCTCATCCTTGGCAACATCAATTGTTGCCCGAAGCTTTCCTTTCACCTGAACCGCCATGGTAATGGTATCGTCAATGATCAGGGCCGGGTCTGCCTTGGGCCAGGGATTATCAACAAGAAGGCTGTCATGACCCATCTTTTCCCACAACTCTTCCGCGAGATGAGGCATCATTGGACCGACAAGGTTGGTCATGATCTCGATCGCTTCACGTAACGCCCAGGCATCAGCTGAATTCCCCTCGGCCGGTTTGAAATCTGCAAGGGCTTTCATAAACTCGTAAATGCGGGCAATAGCATTATTAAAATGCAGTTTTTCAATATTATCAGTAACCTGCTCCACTGTTTTATGAGCTTCTTTACGAAGCGCTGTCGCGGAATCTGAAAATTCATCTGGCAGCTGAGCATCCTTTGCCGCCACTTTTTCGAGATTTTCAGAAACAAAGCGATAGAGCCGCTGTTTAAAACGCCAGGCACCGGTGGCCCCGGCATCAGTCCATTCCATATCACGATCCGGCGGACTGTCGGAAAGAACAAACCAACGGGCGGCATCGGCACCGAATTTATCAATAATTTCACCGGGATCGACGACATTTTTCTTGGATTTCGACATCTTTTCGACGCCGCCAATTGTGACCGGTGCACCGGTTTCTATATGAACCGGATCGCCTGCATCATTTTGAACAACTTCTTCGGGAAGCAGCCAGGTACCATCGTCAAGACGATAGGTTTCATGCGTAACCATGCCTTGCGTGAACAGTCCGCTGAACGGTTCATCGATGTCAACAGCACCTACTGCAGTCAAGGCACGCGTGAAAAAGCGGGAATAAAGCAGATGTAGAATAGCATGTTCAATACCGCCAATATACTGATCCACCGGCATCCAGTAATCCACGTCTGATTTTGTTACCGGGTCGTCTCCGCGAGGCGTACAGAAACGGGCAAAATACCAGGACGAATCCACAAATGTATCCATGGTATCGGTCTCTCTTGTGGCTTTTCCGCCACAGACCGGGCATGTTGTCTCTTTCCAGCTTGGATGGTGATCCAGCGGATTACCGGGCTTATCAAAAGTCACATCGTCCGGGAGCTCGATAGGAAGATTTTCCTTCTTCTCAGGAACCGTGCCGCATTTATCACAGTGAATGACAGGAATTGGACATCCCCAGTAGCGTTGACGGGAAAGCCCCCAGTCGCGCAAGCGATAATTTGTGGTGGATGTACCGATTTTATTGTCCTGAAGATGGCTGACAATGGCTTTCTTGGCATCATCTGTTGTCAGACCGTCGAGGAATCCGGAATTAATCATTTTACCGGGGCCGATATAAGGCGTATCGGTAATCGCCTCCTGCTCCCCCTTGCCTTCGGCAACAACACGGATAACAGGAAGCTTGTATTTATTGGCGAAATCCAGATCCCGCTGATCGTGGGCAGGGCAGCCAAACAGGGCGCCGGTGCCATAATCCATCAAAACAAAATTGGCCACATAAACAGGCAGTGTTTTCCCTTTGATCAGGGGGTGATCTACAGTCAATCCTGTATCAACACCTTTTTTCTCCGCTTTTTCAATGGCTTCCTCACTTGTTCCCATGCGATGGCATTCTGCCACAAAATCCGCAATGGCAGGATTATCGCTCGCCAGCTTTTGTGTCAGGGGATGATCCGCAGAAATTGCCATAAAGCTTGCGCCGAACAAGGTGTCTGGCCGGGTGGTGTAAATTTCCAGACTGTCTTCCTGCCCTGTCAGGGTGAAATGAACATAGGCGCCTTCAGATTTACCGATCCAGTTTTCCTGCATGAGGCGAACACGGTCTGGCCAGCGATCCAGGGTTTCAAGGCTTTTCAGCAATTCCTCACTATAGTCGGAAATACGAAACATCCACTGGTTCAGTTTGCGTTTTTCAACAAGTGCCCCGGAGCGCCAGCCCCGACCATCGATCACCTGCTCATTGGCGAGAACGGTCATGTCCACGGGATCCCAATTGACCCAGCTTTCCTTGCGATAGACCAGGCCTTTTTCCAGGAAATCCAGGAACAGAGCCTGTTGTTTCCCGTAGTAGCCCGGATGGCAGGTAGCAAACTCCTTACTCCAATCCAGCGAGAGACCCATGCTTTTAAGCTCGGTTCGCATATTGGCGATATTGGCATAGGTCCATTCTGCAGGATGGACTTTTTTATCCCGGGCTGCATTTTCTGCCGGCAGGCCAAAAGCATCCCAACCCATGGGATGCAGAACATTAAAGCCCTGCGCCCGCTTGTAACGGGCAACCACATCTCCCATGGTGTAATTTCGTACATGCCCGATATGGATGTTACCGGATGGATAGGGAAACATCTCCAATACATAGTATTTTGGCCGCGAAGGATCGGTTTTTACCTCGAAGGTTTTCTCCTCCTCCCAGGCCTTCTGCCATTTTTGCTCAGTATCTTTTGCGTTATATCGGGACATAATGATCCGGTCCGTCTTGTCGTACATGTTACGATTTAAAAAGAGGAAGCAGCCCTTTTTAGGACTGCTTCAAAACATTTCTGCTTGATCCGTTTTAGGGTGGTTATTCCCCTTCGCGGGCAATTCGAAGCTCTCTCGCCCGTTTCAGGATCGCATTTTCAAGATTTGTAATTGTCTTGGGTGTCAGTTCAACCGGAACCCAGTTATTGGTCGTATCCAGATTTTGCTTGAACGCAGCAACACGCAGGCCGTCAGCACGCAGGCGCCGATCCAGAATATATACGGTGACTTTAAAGCGCTCGCCCGGAGATTCAGGAGGAGAATACCAGTCCGTGATGATGACACCGCCAAACGGATCTGCAGAGGATAAGG
Organism: Sneathiellales bacterium; assembly: GCA_022360775.1. Taxonomy (GTDB): domain Bacteria; phylum Pseudomonadota; class Alphaproteobacteria; order Sneathiellales; family Sneathiellaceae; genus Sneathiella. Next base: position 10,864 of record JAKSCD010000083.1, read on the forward strand.
GCATGAAAGAGAGGGTATCCAGAGATGCACGCCACAGATAGCTGTTGACGCCAATACCGCCGCCGCCCTGACCATCGTCAAGACCCTTTTTTCCGCCACCGAGAATACCGCCTTCTCCGAAGATCGTATCCCGGTTTTCAGGAACACCGGTCTGATAGACGGTCCCGCCCCTTTGCTCAGGGAATGAAGATTCCGTACTCAAGTCAGATCCACATGCTGATAAACCTAAAGTGATCAAACATCCCAGCAAAGCTGAAAAACGAAAATTACGGTTGTTCATACCCTGGTAGTTCCTCGAACTAGATGGTGCTTCAATTTTCGTCAAATGTGATTGCAATTAAAGCAAAAGAATCATTTGTTTGCAGTCTAATGCAGCTCTTGTGTCGGGACAATAGCTCAAAACAGGAATCTCACTGAATTTACCAATCTTTTATTAACCATAATCTCCTTTTAAAAAGGATGTTTCCGGAGCTGATAGACGCCAAAAGCTCTTGGAATTAAATGGATTCCGACCTCCTATGACAGTGTTGTGACTTTTTCGGCACAGTTTTTTCAAATCTCCAAAAAAGGGGCAGGGGAGTTGCTTGACGGCCCGGGCCTTAAAGTCTTTTACTCCTTCTTGGCTAACAGGGCCGATGTGCCTTGCGTCGTTTTATTAATCTATTTCTCTAGCTTTGATGAGCAGAGGGGAGACAAAATGAAAAAAGTAATCCTGGGCACTACAGCACTTGTTGCTGCGACAGCCCTCACAGCAGGAACTGCATCTGCTGCTGAAAAAATCAAACTCGGTCTTGGTGGTTACCTGCAAACATCTTTCGTTGCTGCAGACTACGACACAGACACTGACCAGCTTCCTACTGACATCCGTCACGAAGGTGAAGTTTTCTTCCTGGGTTCTACAACTCTGGACAACGGTCTGAAATTCGGTGTGAACATCCAGCTTGAAGCTCGTGCAACAGGCGACCAGGTTGACGAAACATTCATGTATGTTTCCGGTTCTTTCGGTCGTATCAATGTTGGTTCTGAAGATTCAGCATCTTACCTGATGCACTATTCTTCACCATCACCAGTTCCAGCATGGGGTCTGTCTTCACCAAATGCTAACGCATCTGGTTTCACAACTCCTTCTACTTTCACAAACGAACTCGGTGACTCTGACAAGATCACTTACTTCACACCACGCTTCTCTGGTTTCCAGGTTGGTGCTTCTTACACTCCAGACGGAGATGAAGAAACTGGTACAGGCGCAAGCCCATACATTCCGATTAAGGACGAAGGTGCTGAAGACGAAGCTTACTCAGTAGCTGTCAACTACCAGAACAAATTCAACTCAATGAGCGTTTCTGCTTCCTTGGGTTATCAGCTGATCACTCGTACTACTTCCGATGATACAGACGAACTTGCTGCTGGCCTGACTGTTGGCTTCGGCGGTTTCTCTGTTGGTGGTGCATATAAATACACTGACAACGACGGCGGTACAGACGATCTGGAACGTCACGACTGGAATATCGGTGTAACTTACGGCCAGGGCCCATGGAAAGTTGGCGTCCAGTATGCTGGTGTTAGCCTTGATGACGCAAGCGATGGCGATCTTGCTGCCTTCGTAGTTGGTGGTCAGTACGTCCTCGGCCCAGGTATCACAGCATTCGGTGGTATCCAGTACTGGGATGGCGATGATGGCC
>JAKSCD010000314.1 GCA_022360775.1 Sneathiellales bacterium
TCATGAGCCCTGACATCTTTTATTTGTCCGACATTTACTGCAGCCGCAAAAAGGAGGAGCAGATAAGTGAAAAGTCTCGTCATCGTGAATTCCTTTTTTAAAAGAGGTAAGAAGCGTTCAGGTAAAGGGAGGTTCCAGCTGCCGGTATCACACGGCCGCCGAAGTAATTGTAGGCTTCAAAATATTCCTGATTGGTGAGGTTTTTGATGGATGCGGAAAGACGGTAGGCATCTGCATGATAGGAAAGCGTTGCATCCATCGTGTGATAGGCATCGCTTTTGAAGCTGTTGTTATTGGACAGATATGCTTCTGACTGCGCATATAAACCAACACCGCCACTCCAGTTCGAGTTAAAGTCGTAATTCACCCAGATCCTGCCGGAATGCTCAGGCACAACAGGCAGGCTATTGCCTTCAGGCACACCAAAAAGAGCATCCTCTAATTTTGCATCTGTATAGGCATATGACGCGAGAATTTTTAGATCCGGAACAGGCTGCCAGGTCACATCCAGTTCTACCCCCAGGGATTTCTGCTTTCCTTCTGCAACGGATCTGAAAAACGGATCAGTATTATCCGTAACGGCAACATTGGACCGGTCAATCTGATAGACGGCAAACTGACCTGAAAGCTGACTATTCACCTTGACCTTCAACCCGGCTTCATAATGCTTGGAACGCTCTGGCTCCGGCGCACTGACAAAATTCTGGAAAGGCTGACCACGCATTCCTTCTGAGTAAGCCGCAAAAACAGAAACTCTGTCGGTAACATCAAACGTGGCGCCAATACGAGGCAGGACACGTGTTTCTTCGGTATCGGAAGAAACACCCGTAGACGTATTGCTGAAGTCAATCCCCACTGTCGCTATCCGGGCGCCTGCCAGAAGATGCAATCGCTCATAAACAGTTGCTTGAACCTGGGTGTGCAAACCGTAGGTGACATTATCGACAAACTGATTATTGATCCCGGGGCCCGGGTCAGTATAGGCAGGGAAAGAAGGATCAGTTAGATCAACAACACCCGATCCTCCTCCGCCAAGATTTGTATCTATAAATCCCTCATCCGATAGCCAGCTATAATCGGCACCAACCAGGAACTTCCCCTTGAAATTCCCTTCCCCGAACTTCGCGTCTGCATTGACCTGAACACTTCTTTCTATCTGTTCCTGAAAGAGCTGCGCATTGACAAGGGACCAGGTTGAAGGAGCCAAAGCGGGAGTATCCGCAGAGAACCCGTCTGCACCGACAATAGTCTGTGCTTTCTCGTCAAATTCAGATGAAGAGAGCCTCGCCCGGACATCAAGATGCCAGATATCATTCAGCTCTCTTTCAAAAATGGCCGTAATAGACTGCTGCCTGGACTTACTATCCGGGATGTCAGAAGGACCTATAAATAAATCCGGGTCGATTGAGAAATTGCCAGCCACGGTCCCTGTTGCAGGAAGACCCTGATATTCCTGCTGTGACCATCTGGACAACTTGCCAAGAAGCGTAAAGGTCGTTTTGTCATTATCGGTGAATGTGAGAGATGAATTGATGTTGTACCGATCGGTCTCAATAACGTCGATATGGCTTTCCGAATTGGTATATTCGGCAGAAAGACGAAAGAGAACAGTCTCGGTTATCGGCTGGTTCACATCAAAATAAGGCTGTACAAATCGGTCACTGCCTACTTTCACACCAACTTCACCAAAGCTCTCTTTTTCCGGCTTTTTTGAAACAATATTTACCACACCACCAACAGGTGTTCCCGACCCCCCGCCATATAAAACGCCATTAGCCCCTTTGAGAACTTCAAGACGCTCAACATTCACAAGGCTTTGCCGGTCGCCGGGATTGTAATATTGCGTAAAGCCATCCACCAGTTGCTCGGCAGCAAAGCCGCGGATCCGTGTCGCATCCGACGCGGGTGTATAAAGGCTATGGTTTGTCACCACGCCACTTACATTTTTCAGGCTTTCAGAAATGGATAAATTTTGCTGGTCTTCAATCACAGTGCGAGGAACGACCGAAACGGATTGAGGAAGCTCTTTCAACGGTGTCCGCGTACGGCTCGCGCTATCAATAGTGGGTGCAATATAGCCATCGACGGGGCCTGCCGATGTTTCTGATTGGGACGATCCTTCTACAACAATAGGGGCAATCTTCACGGCTTCATCCGCAAAAGAGAGCGTGCAAAAGAAACTCCCGAGCACAGCAACAGCCGTGCAGGAATATTTCATATACATAATGGTCCTCGGTTGCCCTTGAGGGCGTATAACAATTCTAGGTTTTGCTAAATGGCAACCAAGGGAGGCGCCCGCGCGGGCGGGGACAGTCGATAGACCGCTTTTCTTGAAAGAGAGACAACAGATGTGGAGACCAGGCCAACCACAAAAACAAGAAGAGAAACAGAAATGTCCTGGGGAGCGAGAGCCTGGGCGAGGTTTGCAAATAACTGGAGAACAGGACAGGCATCTTCTGCAATATCAACAACTTCCCCCTGTTCATTCAGCGGGACAGTTTTGAATCCATTAAAAGTACAGATGACAACCCAGCGAACAGCATCGGTATGCGCCAGTATGGGGGTTGTTAAATAGGTTAAAAAAGGCGTCCATAAAAACAGGAGCATTAACAGCAAAGCTGTTCCCTTCCTGTATTTACTGAATTGCCTCATGAACGGACCCTGAAGATATGCAAGAATGTTTGCAGACTAACAAAGCGAATTAAAAACATCCACTTTCAATTTACAGAGTAGTGACAAGGATCAACCAAAGCATTCTCCACCGACTTTTTTTGGAAATATCCTTTAATTTCTATAGCCTTAAAGAAGTTTATTCTACTTTTCCACAGACTGTGAGTAAATTTTATCCACATTTGTAAGCCCCGATCACGATAAAAGAACCTGACCTGGAATTCGGACCTGTGCTAGGATCAGTTCTATGGAACCAACAGCCCTAAATTCGCAAGGCGAAGACAACACCCAGGACCTTTCCTATCGGACCCAACCCCATAATATGGATGCCGAGCGGGATCTGCTGGGCGCTATTCTTGTCAATAATGAAGCAGCTTCAAAAGTCAGCGGATTTTTAAGGGCAGAGCATTTTTACGAGCCTGTTCATGCGCGGATTTTTGACGCGGTAACCTTGTTGATCGAACGAGGTGAAATAGCGGATCCGGTGACCCTGAAATCCTATTTTGACAAGGATCAGGCTTTGAGCGATATCGGCGGGGCGCAATATCTTGCCAAGCTGGCCGCCTCTGCGACCACAATTATCAACGCAGAAAATTATGGCCGGATTATCTATGACCTGGCCATGCGGCGGGAACTGATCGATCTTGGTGAGGAAATTGTCAATACTGCCTACGAATCCGATATCGGCCAAACGGCAAACTCACAGATCGAAACCGCTGAAAAACAACTTTTTGCATTGGCCGAAAATGGAAGTCATGAAGGCGCCCTCATGCCGGTTAAAGTTGCTGTTGGTGAAGCCGTAAAATCCATTGAAGAAGCTTTCCAGCGCGATGGTAATCTGGTGGGTGTCACGACAGGCCTTCGGGATATGGATACAAAACTCGGGGGGCTTCATAATTCTGACCTTCTGATCCTCGCGGGTCGTCCATCCATGGGAAAAACCTCCCTTGCCACGAATATCGCTTATAACGCGGCGAAAGCCTATCGGGATACAGGCGGGCAGGAAGGCGCTGCTGTCGGCTTTTTCTCCCTTGAGATGTCAGCAGAACAGCTAGTAGGCCGTATCCTTGCAGAAGCAACTGAAATCAGTTCGGAAAAACTCAGAAAAGGTGAACTTACAGATGATGAGTTTGCCAACAAGCTTGTCCCGCAAAGTGCCCTGCTTTCTGAATGTCCTCTCTTTATTGATGATACGCCGGCTATTTCCATTGCAGCCATGAGAACACGGGCCCGGCGTCTTAAACGCAGCCATGGTCTTGGCATGATTGTTGTTGACTATCTGCAGCTGATGAAGGGCACAGGGCGCGGCGATAACAGGGTACAGGAAATTTCAGAGGTGACGCAGGGGCTTAAAGCCATTGCGAAAGAACTGGATATTCCGGTTATCGCCTTGTCACAGCTCAGCCGTCAGGTGGAAAACCGGGATGACAAGCGTCCCCAACTTTCGGATTTGCGCGAATCCGGGTCGATCGAGCAGGATGCGGATGTTGTGATGTTTGTGTATCGCGAAGAATATTATGAAGGCCGTAAGGAGCCCAGTGAAGGAACGCCTGAGCATATTGAATGGCAGGAAAGAATGGCCAAAATCCATAATATGGCTGAAGTGATTATCGGCAAGCAGCGTCACGGCCCTATCGGTATTGTCAAACTTCAGTTCCAGTCTGAATTTACGCGTTTTGGTGATCTTGCCCTGGATCATTACCTGCCGGAGCAACATTGATGGATCCGCTTCTCGCCGGATCCTATCTCACAATTGATCTTGGAGCGATCCAGGAGAATTACCGTCTTCTGGCTTCCAGAGCCCCCAAAGCAGAATGTGCCGCTGTCTTAAAGGCAGATGCTTACGGTCTCGGACTGGAGCCTGTTGCAAAAGCGCTTGAACAGGCTGAATGCAAACAGTTTTTTGTCGCCTTGCCTAATGAAGCAGTTGCTCTTCGCAAAATCCTGCCCTCTGCAAAAATCTATGTGCTTGGTGGCCTTTTCGATGGTTGCGAAAGTGTTTATGTCAAGGAACGACTGACGCCCGTCCTGAATACACTGCATGAAATACAGGTCTGGTCGTCTCTTGCAAGGAAAGGCGGCCCCCTTCCCGCTTGCCTGCATATTGACAGCGGCATTACACGTCTCGGTCTTTTAGAGAAAGATGTCCGGCAGCTGGCTGAAAATCCGGAGTGGCTTGACGGGCTGGAAATCCGCTATCTGATCAGTCATTTGGCCTGCGCAGATAATCCGGGGCACGAGAAAAACCGGGAACAGCTGGCACAGTTCGGAACCTTAAAAGCAATGCTGCCGGAAGGGTTGCA
>JAKSCD010000404.1 GCA_022360775.1 Sneathiellales bacterium
ATGCAGATCCCCGACGCGTTTCTGGATTTCAACTTCAAGATCATCCCCTCGCCAGGCGAATTCCATTTTCTGAAACTGCTCGATTGCTTCTTCGGGTGTAATATCTTTCTGGGCAAGCTCCGCATTAATCTTGGCATATTTGGCTTTTGCAACAACGGGACGAATATCCAGTGCAATTGCCTGATCAAATTTGCTAATCGCCCGTTCCATATCACCAGATCGAAGCGCAGACAGGCCTTCCAGATACTCACGCCGGGCTGCGACATAAGGATCTGCCCCCTCACTCAAGGACGTACGGATACCCTCAATCGCATTATTCGCGGCCTCAATATCAAATTCCTCAAGCGCAGCTTCCGCTTCCAGCAAACGGAATTCATTTTGCAAATCCGTTGAATAGACACCATAAGCATCGCGTCCCGCTTTTATTTCCCGAGATGCTGTTTTCCAGTCTTCCTTGCCTGCTGCAACCATCGCTCGCCAGGGTGCTACCTCAGCAACGCCGGAGAATACTGGATGAAAGAGATCTTTTTCGGCATCTTCCAGATGGTTCATCCCAAGACTGGGCAAGCCCCTTACCAGCCGGTAGACACCGTCATCATCGGCACGTGGGTCGTCGATACGAATTCTTTCAAGAACCGCAAAAGCGTCTGGATAAAATTTATGTGCCACCAGGAATTTTGCGAGTTTCAAGCGTGCGCCGTTACGTCCGGTTCGCGGGGCCTTGGCAACTTTGCGCTGAAGCTTCTGTTTCCTTTCCCAGAATTCCTTGGGGGGTACTTCTGCCCATTCTTCAAGTTTCACAAGGCGTGCTTTATCGCGGTTCCCTGAGAAACGATCCGTCTGATCACCAGATGCAAAGAGATCATCCTTCGAGATATTCCGTGTAAGCTGCAAGCCGCCTTTTGCTGTTATTGATACACCATTGCGTTCCACCGCAACATTTACAGCATTATCCCGCGGCAATAATCCAATTCCCTGCATGGACGGAAGAACCGTAAATTGTGCAAAAGTACGGGTTGAACCAATTCCCCAGCTTGGCGAATAAAGGGGAACAGCAATCATTTCGTCCCCTGCCTGAGGGTCTATAAAGGCAACGCGATTACCGTTATTCACAGCAGGAATAAAGACACGTGCGCCTTCAGTTGAGGCTGGTTGTGGCTGGATATCAACCGTGTTTTTAATAACCGGTGCCTCTCCCAGGCGAAAATCCACTCGCCATTCATTATCTGTTCTGGCAACTGTCGGGGCATAGCCTTCGCGCAGGAACAGGCTGGCAACCGTCGCTGTATCATGCGGTAACTGCTTTTTTCGCACCAGCATCAGTTTCACAGGGCCGGATACATTCTTGAAATCCAGACGAACCCGCTTATCAAATACCAGCCAATACAGATCCCCTCTTTGGAAAAGCGCCATTGCCGCACTTTCCTTCCAGGGAAAGATCAACCGAAATCCGTCCTTCAGCTTTCCAACCTCAATCACCAGTTTTTCTGCAGGCGGTGCAATTGTGCTCTTCTGAACAGTCTTCTTTGGTCCGGTTTGTGGCAAAAGAGATCGGGGTTTCTGTTTTTCAACCTGTTCAGGCTCAGAGGCCTGTTGAACAAGCTGTTTCGGTTGCGCGGGCTCCGTTTTAACCACAGATTTCGCAGGCGTTATTTTTCGAACCGGATTCTGAACGGTTTTTTCTTCGCTGCGCTGATTATTGGCGACGACCTGCGGTTTAGATGCTGGTCTGGACGTAGGTTTGGCCCCCGCTTTTAGATCCAGTGCGATACTGTTTCCGCTTCTAAAGGCCTTTGCACCAACATCTGGTTTCAGCGTTAAGGTAACTTCCGTTGATCCGTCTTTTTGAACAGTATCAATTTTCTCAACAAATTTTGGCAGATCCCTTTTGATCCGATCCAGTTGCAAATCTCCTGATTTACCAAAAGTAACGGTCACCTGGTCTCCGTCCTGTTTAAGCTGGAAAGCTGTCCGGGAGTTCCAGTCAAAAACCAGACGGCTGAAATCAGAATGATCACCGGCACGTACACGAATTTTTGGGCCAGTGGATTTCTTGCCGTCATTTTTTGAAAGCGAGCCGTTTGTCGACAGCGCTGCTTTTTTCTTGAGGTCAAAAGCGATTGCCGTACCATAACGCGCTGTTTTTAATGTGAATTCACCTTTTAACGGATAGCGAACACCTTTATTACCATCAATAAAGGATCCTTTTTTAAGATAGCCATCCAGAATGCGCGGACCAACGGAAAGATCCGCTTCAAAGCTTTCAGGAAAGCGAATAACCAATGCGCCTTTTTCAATTTTCGCATCAAAAGACTGCTGCTTTCCCCAATCGATCACAAGCCGCCCATAAGAAGGATGCTCTCCTGCACGAATGGCGACCTTATCAGCTGCAAGGGCGATAAAGGCGGAAAAGCTGCCGATCAGGGCAAGGGCCCAACACGCCAATCTATATGTGAATTTCCTGCTCGCCATCAACCGCTTCTTCCTTCCCCTTCTGCTTCGCGGATGACAATATCAACCCGCCTGGAGAGGGAAAATCTTTTTTCTTTATCTGTTACATTTTGAAGTTCATGGTATCGCGCATCTGCCATACCAAAGGCCCGAATTGGATAACCATAACCTGCACGCGTCAGGCTATCTGCAACGGCAAGGGCTCTTGCAAGGGACAAGCCCCAGTTGCTTTGCAGAAGGTTTTTAGGGTTTGCAGCCTGGCTTGGATCGGTATGACCATAAACTTCAACCCTGTTTTTTACATAACGCAGGCTCTCCCCCAGTAATCGCACACCATCCTGAAGGGCATCTGATACCTGCTCAGCGCCTGGATTAAAGTAAGTCTCCCCGATGAAGGAAATAATTAGCCGATCATCTGCTTTAAATACGGTAACGTCTTTCAGCTCTCTTGAACTTCTGATTTTCTCGCCCAGAATATTCTCAAGATAATCAAGATCAAAAGCTTTCTGTTCTGTAAAGAGCTCCGTATTTTTATCTGCAGTATGCCCGTCTTCTTCAATCGGTTTTAACTGGTCATTGAGCTCATAGCCCAAAGTATCCAGGATCTCGCGCCAGCTGTCATCTTTCACTTCATTCATGGAAAAGAGTAGAACAAAGAAAGCAAGGAGCAAGGCCAGCAGATCCGCCAAAGAGGTCACCCACATGGTATTGGGCCGGCCGCCCCCGTCTTTCATACGATATTCAAATTGCATTACTGATCCTCCCCGGCAGGCTGGAACTGCCGCTGATGATCATTTCTGAGATAAAATCTGAAAAAGATGTTGGCGGTGTCAGAAGATTTTATTCCAATAAAGATATTGCGGGCAGGAACTCCCTGATCCAGGAAGCTGTTCACCAGGGTATTTAACTGCTTGCCCGCCGGATTATTTTTAAACCCGTCGACAGATGGCAAATGCCCGGGCACCTCAATCATGATTTCAAGATCTGTTGGTGTAATACTGGCCCGCTTGATCAGAATGCGGGATGCGTCCTGAAAGAGTTCTGCGCGTGTATCCCTAAGCGTATCATCATTCTCTTTGAAAAGCTGGCTGATCGGAACCGTGAAGCGAAGGGAATCCCCTTTTTCATTAACATGGCTTTCAACAAGCGGAATGGCGGTTTCATAAACTTTTCGAATTTCAGCGTGAAAAGTTGCAAGACCGAGTTCATCACCGGCAAGTTCCTTGGCCTTAACCTCACGAACAGTCTGCTTGATCCCTTTGAAAGCGAAATCGATACTGCCGATGACTTTTTGTATTTTTTCTTCTGCAGGTACAGAGATCGAATGCAAATAGATAAAAAATGCCAGCAACAGGAAATACAGAGATACATATATGATCGATGTATTATTCCTGTGTTTGGAAAGTTTTTCCTGCTCCGGCAACTCTACGGTCATTCAGCCCTCGTTAATCAAAACTCGCGAGCAAGGCGTCGATATCATCTTGTGAATTTCCATCCCCCTCAAGCTGCGGTCCGTTCAAAAGATCGGCGTCCGAGCGGCTATCTTTCTCTTTTGCATCAGCATAGACATCAATACGCGGTTGATCGGGCCGAACGGGTTTGCCAAGCGAGTCCGCCATTTTGTTAATGGACCCTTCAATATATTGAAGCGTGGAAACAACCTTATTGATCCGTTGTCCCGTGATGTCCTGAAAGTTGGAAGCTTCAAAAATCTGGGTGACCACATCATTTATGGCGTCTTCGTGCTCACCGCCAACTTCCATACCAATATTCGTGAGCTTCTCAGCGGCATCCAGGAAAACATTGGTCGCCTCTTCGGTCGCGTCCACAATCGCAGTCAATTCGTCGGTCGCTGCAGGGATATGCTGCTCATTAATTTCATGCGGCTGCAGATCTGTAATCTCCTCGCGCGCCTTTTTGATATAGTCAACGAGCTCAAATATCTGCTGGTGCATTTGAATATCAGAGGAGGAAATATCTCCCTCAATACTACTCATCAGATTTTCAAGCAATCCTGCCACTTCGGTCACATCGACCTGATCGCCCTGTTGCTGGCGAATGTCACGCACACGATCTGACAGGTGTTTTTCGAAAGCTTGGTGATCCAACATCAATTCTGCCTCGTAAACCAAAGGATACTTGGGCAAGAAGCCTACGCCCTATTGGTTAATCCCCCGTAAAATTACGGCTTTTTCTAAACTAATCGTCTAAATTAGCCTTCTTTCTTCTTAACCCCGGGAAGCTGCTTGCGTGTTGCCAGTTCAACTGTCAGTTCCTTGGCCCGTTCACCGTTCATTTTTCCAAGAATGGCTGCGAGTTTTGATTCTTTCATCAAACCGCTAACATCCAGCAATACTTCCATATCGAGACTGTTGAAAATACGCGCCGCATCTTTCGGTTTCATTTTCTCATAGATTGCAACCAGGCTTTTCAGTTTCTTCAGTTGCTGATCATCATACTGTTTAAGTAAATCCTGAATGGTTGATTCTATCTCTTTGAGTTTAGAAATCTTTTTGTCGATGCGCGCTTCAGAGGCACGGAGCAGGTTGTCACGCATATCCAGCTCTTTTTTCCGTTTTTCCAGCGCGTCGCGCCTCTCGACAAGCTTTTGCAGAACCTCAATTTCACTTTCACTGAGATCTGTTACGCTAACGGAAGATTTCTCTTCGTCCGTGTCAGAACTTTCGGCCGCTTCTTCACTATCCTTCTTGGCAGACTTGTCTCCGTCACCGGCTTCCTCGTTTGCTGCTTTCTCTTCTTTCTCAGCTTCTTTTGCCTGTGCCTGTACCTCAGGAACACTCAATCCCAAAATCAATCCTTGAGCATCCGTCCAGACAGAAGAGATTTTCAGTCCGAATACCAGAAGCATCGCAATGACGGTAACAGGAAGAATACGAAGGCTTTTCATCAGTAATCCCTACTCACTTAACTCGAACGGGTCAGCATTTGAAGCAATTCACGTTCTGCCTCGGTACGCGGTTCCAGGTTAATTTCTTCTTGATCAGACTGCTGTTCCAGCGTTTCTTTGTGAGAAGACTCCGCGGTACTTGCAGCTGTCGGTTTTGTGGAAACATTATCCTGTATCCGGTCTGCAATTCTTGATCCGGATGCATTGACCAGTTTCAATTCTTCAATAAGCGGCTTCGCTATTTCAAGCTCACTCTTCAGGTCAGCCTTGGCGTCCTGGCTTGCTTTTTTAAGCTCCTCAATACCAAGCCGGGAGCGAACAATCGCCTGATCAAATTCAGCGGCAACCTGGTGAAGCTCTGCTTGTGCTTCCCGCATAACGGACAGTTTCCGATTAAGGCGAACACAATAGGTAATTGTCGCACCCAAAAGAGCGATCAGCAGCAGGTCGAGGATTAAGGGAACAGAAAAAATATCCATAACTCATCACCCCAGATAGCGAAGGGTTTTATCAACCTTCACAGCAATATTCTGGCCGGACCGGCCCATTTTTCCAGAAACCATTCCAATACCACCACATCTTAAAACCACGGGACTGGCTGGAGAGGCATTCAACATGATCGTGTCCCCGACTTCCATCCCGAGGACTTCATTCAGGCTCATTTGCTGTTCATCAAGAACCGCAAGGATATCCACATCAGTCGCCCATAATTCGGTTGCCAGATGGTTTTCCCAGATACTGTCACGACCGAATTTTTCACCCATGAACATCTGTAGCAGCAATTCACGGACAGGTTCCAAAGTGGCATAAGGAAGCAGCATTTCAAGGCGTCCGCCACGATCTTCCATATCGATCCTGAGCTTGATCAGGATGGCAGCATTGGCAGGGCGGGCAATTGTTGCAAAACGGGGGTTAGTTTCCACCCGCTCCTGATTGAAATTCACAGGGCTCAAGGGTTCAAACGCCGCTGACATGTCAGCCAGAATTACACTGACCATCCGTTCAACAAGGTTCCGTTCGATGGTCGTATATGGACGCCCTTCAATCCGCATGGCCGCAGTACCGCGGCGGCCGCCGAGCAAGACGTCCACAATGGAATAGATCAGCGAACTATCGACCATGATAAGGCCCAGGTTATCCCACTCTTCAGCACGGAAAACACTCAAGATAGCCGGAAGGGGAATAGAGTTCAGATAGTCACCAAACCGGATGGAGGTAATATTATCAAGACTGACTTCAACATTATCCGATGTAAAGTTACGCAATGACACCGTCATCATACGCACAAGCCGGTCGAATACGACTTCCAGCATGGGAAGACGTTCGTAATTGACCAGTGCGGAATTGATGATTGCGCGAATTCCGGATTTCTCGCCAGAGCCATCCCCATCCATATCAAAGCCAAGAAGGCTATCAATTTCATCCTGGTTCAGGACGCGCGTTGAATTACCGGAGGCTGCTTCATTGATGCTGGCACCTTCAGGCTCCTCGCCCTCTCCGCCCATGGCAGCGGCCATATCATCATCGCCACCTTCCATACCCATGGCCGCAGCCATATCGTCATCGCCGCCTTCCATGCCCATGGCCGCAGCCATGTCCATTTCGTCTTCGCCACCTTCAGCTGCCATGGCGGCAGCCATATCCATTTCGTCTTCGTCAGCCATCAATCAACTCACTACTGAACCAGCATTTCTTTAAACAGCACATCTTTTACCTGGATCGGTTTGATGGAACTGTTGATGCGGTATAAAAGCTCTTCTTTAAGACGGTAAATGCCAGCAGACCCTTTCAGGTCTTCTTTGCGCAATTCTCTCAGATAAACCTGGAAATTGTCCATGACACGCGGCATCAGTTTTTCAAGCTCGGGCAGGACGGTTTCGTCATCCAATTCAAGCGAGACACCAAGTTTCAGGAAACTGGTATCTGTACCGGAGGTACTCAGATTGACCAGCAGTTCAGGGAGATCATAGAAGACAACAACTTTCTCGACTTCTTCCTCAACCTCTTCTTCCTGTGCTTCCTCGGCAACGGGTTCTTCTGCATCGAAAACGCCTGCAAAATATGCTCCTGCCGCTCCGCCGACAATAAGCAGGATAGGAAGCACAATGAATAGGATCAGTGCTTTTCCGCTCAGGCCTTTCTTCTTAACCTTCTCGGCACCTTCTTCTTCTGTTTCAGCTTCCGCCGGTGCTTCTGTATCTTCCGACATCCGTTACTCTGCCCTTGTTAAGCCAATATATTTCTACTCCTGCAGAATAGTTAAGTTTGGTTAACAAGAAGTTGCCAACTTCGCTTTTTCGAAGAAATTTTAAGAATTTTCGTAAAATTTTATCTATCGACAAATTCAGGTTGATTTCCCCTCCTCTATTTCCAAAGCAGCAAGTCGGCATTTTTTTCCCTGTAATACAGGTAGAAAGCACCTTTTTCACCTCTGAGAAAATTTATCTGCCAACCAAAAACCGCTGTTTTCTGCCATTCCTTAAACTGGCACGCCCTGTGCAATGTATTTGGCAACTGATTTTGCCAGAAAGGCGGAGTAGACATGGAAAATGCCATCTATATCGGATTGTCCCAGCAAATGGCGCTAAAACGGCGCATGGACATTACGGCCAATAATATTGCGAATATGAACACAACAGCGTTCAAAAGCGTTCATCCCCTGTTCGAGGAATATCTTGTCGATAAGAAGGTCAGCGACAAGATGTCCTATGTTCATGACTACGGTGTCTACCGAAACAGCCAGGAAGGCGCCATCCAGCAGACTTCACGTCCACTGGATATCGCGATTACCGGCGACGGCTTTTTCACGGTTGAGACCGAAAACGGGGAACGTTACACCCGCAATGGCAATTTCAAGCTCGACGCTGAAGGTAACATCGTCACTCAAAATGGTGACTTTCTTCTGGACGAGACAGGATCTCCCATTCAAATCAACCAGGACAATCCTGATATTGATGTTGCGCCTGATGGCACAATCACATTAGGGGAAGAGCAGACCCAGAAGCTCCAGATTATGAAATTCGAGAACCCTCATAATCTTAAAGTTCTGGGAGACGGTTACTATGATGCAGGTGATGAAGAGGCCATTCCTGCCGAAGAGGCCACACTGCACCAGGGGAGTCTGGAGAAATCCAATGTTCAGCCTATCCTGGAAATGACCTCCATGGTCGACGTTCTGCGTTCTTATCAATCAGCCCAGAAACTGCTGGATGCTGAACATGATATGCAGATGAAATCCATCGAAGAACTCCCCGCAATTCAGTAAGTGAGGATTAAGTAATGCGTGCACTTGGTACAGCTTCAACAGGAATGATGGCCCAACAGCTTAATGTGGATGTCATCTCCAATAACATTGCCAATATGACCACAACCGGTTTCAAACGGCAGCGGGCAGAGTTTCAGGATCTTCTTTATCAGGATTTGCGTCGCGCTGGTGCCGCTTCCTCCGATGCAGGAACAATTGTTCCTTCAGGGATCCAGGTTGGTGTTGGTGTAAAAACGGCTTCTGTATACAGAATTACGGATCAGGGCGGACTTCAGGCCACTGAAAACACTTACGATCTTGCGATCCAGGGCGAAGGGTATTTTCGGGTTCTTCTGCCAAGCGGAGATGAAGCCTATACCCGTGCCGGTTCTTTTCAGGTAAGTCCCACGGGTGAAATAGTAACCCAGGATGGTTTTACAGTTGTCCCGGCGATTACCGTTCCCCAGGATGCTGTTGATGTCACAATCAATGCCAGTGGTGAAGTTCAGGTTAAGCTGGATGGGCAGGTTGATCTGCAAACCGTCGGGCAGCTGGATCTTGCGATTTTCTTTAACGAAGCCGGACTGCAACCCATGGGCGACAATCTTTATCTTGAAAGCCCAGCGTCAGGCGCGCCAAGCATTGGCGTTCCCGGATCAACCGGTTATGGCACAGTGCGCCAGGGTTATGTGGAAACTTCCAATGTAAATTCTGTGAGTGAAATCACGG
>JAKSCD010000461.1 GCA_022360775.1 Sneathiellales bacterium
ATTGCGACAATGGCTATTAACCATAACGGCGCTTCAATACCAATCCCCTTGAACTCCAAACGCTTAATATCCAACAATGCTTTAGTAAGCCACAGCATGGTAATAGTCAGAACCCCCAGCATAAACGGCCGGATTCGCTTAGCGATTTCAGGGGATTCATCCCAAAAATAAATGCTGCCTACACCATTTAGAGACAACTCCATGGTGGCATAGGAACCAATCAGCAACACATAGTAGAGTTGCGATTTATCCCGAAGCACAAAGAATAAGAACGAGTTATAGATAAGGATTATTAGGATCGCGCCATAGTAGCCACCAAAGATAAAGTTTTCGGATTTAACATGATGCTCATAGGCCTCTCGGGTATACACCCGAAACGGCATAATGACGGTGTCAGTGCTCCGCACCTTAAAATACACGGTACGGGATTCATTCTCTGGAACAGTGATGGGATAAGAAAATAACCGATCTTCTAGGATACGATTTGCAAAGATAAAGCTATCACCACCCTGGTGAAATCGCTCTAGCTCCCCCTGGTTGGCAATATAGAAATCCACCTGATCCATTAAAGGGTATTCGAGCTGTATAACGAAATTAGTGTTATTCGACTGATTTACAAATTGAATACGCGCCCAATAGGCTGCTTGAGTAAACCCAAAATTGGGCGCCTTTGAATTCACATTAAACCATTCCATCTTCGCATTTTTAGCTGGGTCAAGCAGCTGCTCAATAGAAACTTGTTCTTTAGAATCAATCAGATAATCCGCTTTTTCGCTTATCCCCAGGCTCTCTAACTCAGTAGACAGTGCCACCTGCGCATATGCACAACTGGAAAAAAACCAAAGCAATAATGGAATAATAAATCTCTTCAAAACAACTTTTTATAATTTAACGTGAGGTACCACTAAGTGTATGCCAAGTTCAGCAATTTTCATGTACGAACTCATCATTAAGAAATTGTTAAATGATTGAATTTTACTTTCATTTGAATCTCCTATATTCACTTTGGGTAGTAAAAACTACGGTCTTTCGTTGATAATGGTTTTATCATATCTAAACA
>JAKSCD010000082.1 GCA_022360775.1 Sneathiellales bacterium
AGCAAGGCGCCGACGTCGTGGCATTTATCCGCAAGGTCGGACAAATCCTGCAGACGGCCAAAGAAGTCAGGGTTCTGGACTACCACACAGGCGATATCCTTATCCAGATGAGCAGAAAAGTCCTCATCCTTCATCGGTGCTGTTTCCAGTTCGCCGGCACTAAACTCCGTATATTGCAGGGTTGTCTGGGTGACTTCCCGATATTGCGGATGCAGATTTCCGGACAGCAAGGCTTTCTTGCGCCGTGTGACCCGGCAGGCCATCAGAACGGCTTCCGCACAGGAAGTAGCACCGTCATACATGGAGGCATTGGCAACTTCCATCCCGGTGATCATGGCGACCTGTGTCTGGAACTCAAACAAGGCCTGCAGCGTTCCCTGGCTGATTTCCGGCTGATACGGGGTATAAGCCGTCAGAAACTCAGACCGCTGGATCAGATGATCCACTACCGACGGAACATGATGGCGATACGCCCCGGCGCCCAGGAAAGAGGGCGCGGCGGAGGGAGACAGGTTTCGCGAGCCATAGGACTGCATCTGTTTGTCCACAGACATTTCAGGCGCATGCTTCGGCAGATCCAGAAGACCTTTAAGCCGGGCCTCCTCCGGTATATCGACAAAAAGATCGTCAACCGATCCCACGCCGATTTTCTCCAGCATCGCCTTCCGCTCATCGGCGGTATGCGGCATATATCTCATTCTTACAGACCTTCAATAAAGGATTTATAAGCGTCTTCATCCATCAGTTCTTCGAGCTGAGCCGAATCGGAGATTTTGATTTTTGCAAACCAGCCTTTTCCGAAAGCATCTTCATTGACCAGAGAAGGCTCTCCTTCCAGATCCGCATTGACATCGACGACTTCTCCGGTGATCGGGGCATAAACTTCCGACGCCGCTTTCACACTTTCCACAACGGCCAGTTCATCGCCTTTGGCGAGATCGGCACCGACTTCCGGAACTTCGACAAAGACCACATCACCCAGCTGTTGCTGCGCATAGTCACTGATGCCGACAGTTGCGACATCTCCGTCAACGGAAACCCATTCGTGATCTTTGGTATATTTCATGCTCATTTTTACATTCCCAGACTTGAAGTGTTGTAGGAGAGGGGCTCATCAACCCCGGTAATATCTCTGTTCGACAAAAGGCATCTTCACAACTTTTGCCGCCCGGGCTTTCCCCCGGACCATCAATTGAATATCTGTTCCCGCAGCAGCAAGAGACAGCGGTACATAGCCCATAGCAATCGGTGCCTGCAGGCTGGGGGCAAAACCGCCCGATGTCACTTCACCGACGATATTGCCGTCCATGTCAGCGATTTCCGTATGTTCCCGCGCCGGGGCTCGTCCTTCCGGCAGGATACCAACCCGCTTCATGGCAGGCTTGTTGGCAATCTCACTGACAATAACGTCCGCCCCCGGGAAGCCACCTTCTTCACGCCGTCTTTTGCTGATCGCCCAAAGAAGACCCGCCGACACCGGTGTTGTTTCTGTCGTCAGATCATGGCCGTAAAGGCACAGTCCGG
>JAKSCD010000501.1 GCA_022360775.1 Sneathiellales bacterium
GGTGAGAATTCCGTTTCTCTCGTCACCCGCTTGACATAGCGCAGCGGAAAGGGTGGCGGATAATCACTTAATAGATGCTGGCCCGAAACTTCGAACGGAATGATCGAACCTTCCGGCGCACCGTTCACGCTTTGCTGCGGTATGCGCACGGTATTTGCCGGTTTTCTGTATCGATACGACCAGCGAAACGGTGGTTTTTCCGCCTCCGCAGGAAGGTTCACAAGTTCGATCGCGAAGTCCCAATCATGCATGGCAAGATAGGCATCCCGGTGGGCTGAATAGTGATTTCGAAACCACCGGGAGGCAACAGACGAGAAATCGAAGTCGCGGATCGGCGCTTCCTTCAGATGCGCAAGGGCTAGGTTCGCCATCTCAACGGAAGTGTGGATGGTGCCAGACATAGTATTCCTGCTTTCAAAAATTGGAGTTCAAGACGAAGAGGGAATGTTCGCCACCCGGCGAAACCATTGAGACCTGAACTATGCTGCTGGCGGAAGTGTCAGTTCAGCTTCATAAGCTTCCAGAGCGTGAACCGCCTCTTTCTTGTTGCCAGCTACGACACCGGTGTAATCTGCGGCCATTGATTGCTGGGTCTTCCAGTGTTCTTTGCGCCAGCCTCCCGGAAGCGGTTTCCGGATTGTCGGAAGCTGTGGTGCCTTTTGCTTTCGATTCCAATCAGCCGACAAAACATCCGCCAGTTCCCTACGCTTTTGTTCAGGCCTGGTCTCATGCACGCCGAACCGTTCTTCGAAATCCTTCTCGTGGTTTTCCTCCAGCCACTGCAAATGCCGCAGACGGCGCAAAATGATTTCGTCCATTTCAAACCCTTTCCAGCAAAGAAAAAGGGCGACCAACGCCGCCCTTTTTTGTCTTATCAACCTCTGTTCCTCGCCCGTTCAAGGAACGCGGCGCAACGATAGGGAATGGGGGCAACCAGCCCCGCGCTCAACAACCATTCCTGCTCATGTGAGTACTTTTTAGGTACCCGAGTAGCTTGCAGGTGGTTGCAACAGCAAGATCTGTGGCTCATGCAATTGCCCGCTCAGTCTTTGCCGCATAAAGCTCGCTCCCCAATCTTGACGGGAGTACCGGCTGAAGAACTCAACTGCCTGCCAGATCCTTCCGCCTTGTTCCTTCTCCGGTTACAA
>JAKSCD010000081.1 GCA_022360775.1 Sneathiellales bacterium
ATCATCAACGATGATAAGGAATTTGGTATACATAAACTGACGCAGATAGGACCAGGCTCCCATCATAATGCGTTTGGCATGGCCCGGATATGCCTTCTTCATGGAGATCACTGCAATACGATAGCTGCAGCCTTCAGGCGGGAGCCAGAAATCCACAATTTCCGGAAATTGCTGCTGGATGAGCGGAATAAACAGTTCATTCAGTGCCTCGCCCAGAACGCTGGGTTCATCAGGTGGACGCCCGGTAAAGGTTGAGAGATAAATGGGGTCTTTACGCATGGTCATCGCAGTGACCGTGAAAACCGGGAATTGCTCTACTGAATTATAATATCCGGTATGATCACCGTAAGGTCCTTCATCTGCATAATCATCAAGAGAGACATAGCCCTCCAGAATAATTTCGGCATTGGCGGGAACCTTTAGCGGTACCGTTTTACAATCTACAAGTTCTACTTTCTTTCCAGCCAAAAGCCCTGCGAACTGGTATTCGGACAGATTATCCGGGATCGGAGTTACCGCTGCCAGAATTGTTCCGGGATCAGATCCGAGAACAATGGCCGCCGGAAGTGGTTCCCGTTTTTCTTTTGACCATCTTTGATGATGCTGGGCGCCACCGCGATGCTTCAGCCATCTCATAATGGTTTTATTCTTGGCGAGCTTCTGCATGCGATAAATACCAAGATTGTAATCATCACTTTTTCCGCCGCTTGGACCTTTTGTGACGACGAGTGGCCAGGTAATCAAGGGTGCAGGTTCTCCTGGCCAGCAGGTTTGTATCGGGAGCCTGTCAAGATCCACGTCCTCATCTGTCAGCACAATTTCCTGGCAGGCGGCGGAACGCACTGATTTTGGCCGCATATTCATAACGGTTTTCAGGATCGGAAGCATTCCCACTGCTTCTTTAATGCCTTCTGGTGGTTCGGGCTGACGCAGGAAAGCAAGAGTTTCGCCAACTTCCCTCAATTCCTCAGTCCTCCGGTTCATGCCCATGGCAACCCGTTCAACCGTTCCAAACAGGTTGACGAGAACCGGCATCTCAGACTTTTCACCTTTTTCATTAATCACATTTTCAAAAAGAACGGCTGGCCCCTCTTCAGCCAGAAGGCGTGTCTGGATCTCGGTCATTTCAAGATCTGTAGAAACCGGTTCAGAGACACGAACCAGTTTCCCTTCTTTTTCCAAAAGGGCCATAAAGTCCCGAAGGGATGAAAAAGACATGCGCTTGTTCCTAGGCGAGAATGTCGAACTTACCGGCTACCATAGTGAAAAACACGATGGCACCAAATATTTTATTGGATTTGAACAGCATCAGGCATCGGTCACCATCGTCAATATCAAGATACTGGATCTGCCAGAATAAATGTGCGGCTGCCCCTGCGATCCCTACAAAGAAGAGGACAGAGAGTCCACTAAGCCATCCGGCTAAACAGATACCGACAAAGGTGATCAGGTAGAAACCGAAAAGCCAGTCTCTTGTCTTGTCGCCAAGTTTAAGCGCTGTGGATTTAACACCGATGAGGATGTCGTCATCCTTGTCCTGATGGGCGTAAAT
>JAKSCD010000315.1 GCA_022360775.1 Sneathiellales bacterium
TAGCAAACGTAAAAATGTCTATGAATCCTTTCGACGAAATTGCTGTCGAAGAAGCTCTTCGCCTGAAAGAAGCCGGTAAGGCAACCGAGGTTATAGCTGTTTCTGTTGGCCCGCAGGCCGCGCAGGAAACAATCCGTACTGCCCTGGCTATGGGTGCAGATCGTGGTGTGCTTGTCAAAACTGATGATGAAGTCGAGCCTCTCGGTGTTGCAAAAATTCTGAAAGCAGTTGCTGAAGAAGAAAATCCGGACCTGATCATCGTGGGCAAGCAAGCCATTGATGATGATAGCAACCAGACAGGCCAGATGCTCTCTGCATTGCTGGGTTGGTCGCAAGGTACATTCGCTTCAGAAGTTGATCTGGGCGAAGGGTCCGTTAAGGTTACCCGCGAAATTGACGGTGGTCTTCAGACTGTCGATCTTAAAATGCCAGCTGTTGTGACAACAGATCTGCGCCTGAATGAGCCACGTTATGCCTCTCTGCCTAACATCATGAAAGCGAAGAAAAAGCCGATTGATGAAAAAGATCTGGGTGATCTGGGTGTTGATGTTGCACCGCGTCTCACAACCTTGAAAGTTGAAGAGCCTGCGACACGTGAAGCCGGTGTCATGGTTGAAAGCGTCGCCGAGCTTGTAGCAAAACTTAAAGATGAAGCGGGAGTTATCTAATGACTGTTCTTGTATATGCTGATCATGATAATGCCGCCCTGGGATCTGCCACACTGAACGCAGTTACTGCTGCTTCTGAACTTGGTGGAGACATTCACATTCTTGTCGCCGGTTCCGGTTGCGCCGCGGTTGCGGATGAAGCTGCGAAGGTTGCAGGCGTTTCCAAAGTTGTTCTTGTCGATGATGCGGCCTACGCCAATGCACTTGCTGAAAACAGCGCAGACCTGATCGTGAGCCTGGCTGGCGGTTATGATGCTGTTGTTGCACCGGCAACCACTTCTGGCAAAAACGTGCTGCCACGTGTCGCCGCACTTCTTGATGTCGCCCAGATTTCTGAAATTACTGCCGTTGTTTCTGCAGATACCTTTGTGCGCCCGATTTATGCGGGTAACGCCATGGCAACTGTTCAGACTTCTGATGCCAAGAAAGTCATCACTGTGCGGGCAACAGCATTTGCTGCAGCTGCTGCTGAAGGCGGTTCTGCAACCGTTGAAAATGGCTCTGCCGCAGCCGATAGCGGTCTTGCTTCTTTTGTTGGTGAAGAATTGTCTCAGTCTGAACGTCCAGAACTGACAGCTGCGAAAATCGTTATCTCCGGTGGTCGTGGTATGCAGTCTGGTGACAACTTCCCGCTTATTGAAGCTGTCGCTGACAAGCTGGGCGCCGCTGTTGGTGCTTCCCGTGCGGCTGTTGATGCGGGCTTTGTTCCAAATGATTATCAGGTTGGTCAGACCGGTAAAGTTGTTGCACCTGAGCTTTATATTGCTGTTGGTATTTCCGGTGCAATCCAGCATCTGGCCGGAATGAAAGACAGTAAAGTGATCGTCGCAATTAACAAGGACGAA
>JAKSCD010000148.1 GCA_022360775.1 Sneathiellales bacterium
GTCCAGCTCAACAACATTGCTCACCCCAGACTGTTTCAGCAAGGCAGCATTACCAAGCGGAACCAGCCATTTTGACTTGTTACCAATTGCCTGAATGGTGGCCTCATCCATATGATCATAATGGTTATGGCTGATCACAACCGCATCAATGGGCGGTAAATCATTAATTGAAATAGCGGGATCGGAATAGCGAAGGGGGCCTGCAAAAGTAACAGGAGATGCCCGGTCAGAAAAAATCGGGTCTGTCAGGATGTTCACTCCCCGATACTGGATCAGAAAAGTGGAATGGCCCATCCAGGTCGCCTGGATAACAGAAGTCGGGGGCGATTTGAGGTTTTCGATTTTGACAGGGACCCGCGGGGTTGGAGATGCTTTTCGAAGCTTATCCTCATCGGGCCAGTTTTCCTTGAAGCGTACCTTGAAAAGAAAATCGAACAATCCTTTTTTGCCCGCAGAATTCACATAAAGATTACGAAAGCCATCTTCGGTGTGATGGGCTTTCGGTGCTTTGGGATCAAAGGGTTTTGTGTCTTCTGCGGAAGTACAGCTTGCTGTTAAGAGCAGACCGCAACCCAAAGCAAACAAGCAGCGTGTGGTTGTCAGAATAGTTTCTCTCCCACTCCATATTCAGGAAAAGAGGATAGTTCTTTTTTCTGATATCTTAATTGTCACTCTTTTGGTGACAATCACATCCTCGCCAGAAAAATTCCAGATTACTCTTCGCGAAAGCGCAGAAAGGCTGACACGGTATCCTTGAAGGTGTCTTCGAGCAGGTAATGCAGTCCAAAAATTGCGCCAAGGACAATCGATACTGTTGCCATCATCGAACCAACGGACAATGTTGAAAGTCCAGTGATGCCCTGGCCAACTGTACAGCCAAGCGCTGTGATGCCGCCAAAACCCATCATGGCGGCGCCGATGAGATAACGTCGCATTTCCCGTCCGTCATCAAAGGCTTCCAGTTTAAACTCCTGTTTTACAACGGAAGCGATGAGGGAGCCCAGAATGACCCCTCCGGTTGCTCCGACGCCGAAATTGATGGTCGATCCGGAATAGGTCATCAGATAGACAAGGGCGTTGGCGGAAGCCGAGATAAAACTGAAAGAGAGAAGGGTTTGCGGATCGAAATCATCATTACCAAGATATCCGGTTGTAAACCAGCCACCAGCAACCGTGAGACCAATAACAAGACCACCAATCATATAGCCTTTTCTGGCCCGAAAGTCAGCATTTGAGAACGCCCAGAAAGCCAGAATTGCAGCGATGACGGCAGATAGTATAAATAATGAAGACGGATCCGAGATGCCCAGCATAACCGGAAGGGACTGAGCTCCTTTTTCACCCAGATTGATATGAACAGGATCGAGGATATAGGCGCGTAAAAGGGCGGTAATGCCGCGCATGGTCATATAGCCGGTAATCCCGATCACAAAGAGAACGACCAGGGCTCTTAAATCCCCGGTTCCCAGGCGCACGAGGGAACCAAAGGGGCAAGTACCTATTTGCGCCATGCCAAAACCGAAAATCAGACCCCCGAGGATCAGGGAAAACCATGTCAGTTCCGGGCGCAAGTGAACCGCTTGCTGGATGTCAATGACACCATAAAACTGCATCATTGCTGTCAGCAGCAGGGCCACTGAAATCGCCAGCCCCCAGGCCCGGACCCGCCTGAAATCCCCGCAAAGACGGGCATCTTCAATGGCACCAAATGTACAGAAACGGGCAGTTCGGGCCGTAAAACCCATGACCCCACCGCCAAGCAGGCCAAGAAGCGCCATTAATGTCGGTATTGGAATGTCGGTCATGGGCCCTCACAAAATTGCTCAGGCGAGTAAGGCTATTCCTTGTCCGGAGAACAGTACAAGCTGTAAAGGAGCCGAATAATGGCCCGTACTTCGCTACTCGCAATCGCGTAATAAATGGTTTTTCCTTCACGTCTTGTTTTGACAAGATTATCTGCGCGAAGGCGTGCCAGTTGCTGGGAAACTGCAGGCTGGCGCATGGAAAGCTTCTGTTCCAGTTCGATAACAGATTTTTCGCCATTGGCCAGAAGGCAGAGGATAAGTAATCTGCTTTCATGCGCCATGGCTTTAAGGGTGGTGCAGGCAAGAGAAGCGTTATCGACCATCTCATCAGGAAAGTCCAAAAGCTCGTCCAGATCTTCAAGTTTTACTGCGGTGCTCATTGTTCTTGTTATCCTGACCACCCCTCCATCAGGTGTGGTCTAAAAATCCAGTTTATCACTTATCTGTTCAATACCGGCCTTCGCGCATTCGTCATCGGCTTCACCAGAGGGGGCCCCGGAAACCCCGATGCCGCCAACAAGTGCGCCTGCGGCCGTTACCTGAACGCCACCACCAACCATCAAGGCGTTGGTCACATTCCGAATGCCAGAGGCCTCCTTGCCTGCCTGGGTACTGTCAGCAAGAGCGAGTGTGTTCGTTCTGAAGCTGACACTGGTCCAGGCTTTGCGTGTTGCTGTATCGGGTGTATGGCTCCCCGCGTAGCGATCCCGCAGCAACGCCTGCAGAATACCAAATCTGTCAACAACAGCAACAGCTACCTGATAATCTGCTTCACGGCAGGCTTCAAGCGCGGCTTCAGCCAATTCCAAAGCGGTTCCTGGTGACAGTGTTTTGAAGCTGACCAAAGCCTCTTCATCGTCACTTGCTATTGCCGGATTGATCAGAAAAGCTGTTGCTGCGCAGGCAAAAGCTCCCGCCAGGATTTGTTTTGTGGGTGTTTTCATTTTTTCCTCCCCTTAATGCTCTTATTCTTTTGGTAATTTTGCGACCAGTTGTTCCAGAAACCACCAAAAGTTTTCTTCGCCCGGATAGCCGGTTATCCGTCCGATTTCCTTGCCCTTATCAACCAGGACAAAGGTTGGTGTGTAATGAACAATGGCAGTATTTTCGATGTAATCGGGAATAGGATCGTGAATATCCAGTCGTCGGAGTGGTGCTCTTTTCCCTTCCGCGGTTTTTGGATAAATCGGGCCGATTTCCTCATTCCATTTTTCACACCAGGAACAGCCTTCTTCTTCGAACATGAGAAGTTCTGCTGCGAAACCTGTTTTTGAAAAGGATATACCGGCCAGCAGGATCATCGCGATCAGCATGGAAATTCTGCGCATTTACCTGAACCTGCTCCTTTATTCCAATAAATGGATTTACTCATAACACATTCTGTGTTTTAGATATATAAAAAGAAGAATATGATGGCAAGAGGGATGGAGCTGTGCTGGAAATTACTTATTCGGGGGCCTTTATTGCAGGGATCCTCTCTTTTCTGTCGCCTTGTGTTTTACCGTTGGTGCCGCCATACCTTTGCTACCTGGCCGGGGTAGGTCTTGAGGATCTGACAAACTCTGAGAATTCAGCTGAAGTTCGAAAAAAAAGTTTTATCCGGACAACTTCATTTGTCGTTGGTTTTTCGACTATTTTTGTGGCCCTTGGTGCAGGAGCATCCACTTTCGGGCAGCTGATTTCCGATAATTTTCATATTCTGGAGAAAATTGCCGGGGTGATCATTATTATCCTCGGGCTCCATATTTCAGGCCTGTTCAAGATAACCTTTCTTTACCGCGAGGCGCGGTTTCAAACTGAAAAGAAGCCCGCAGGAATTCTGGGAAGTTATGTTGTCGGCCTCGCCTTTGCCTTTGGCTGGACACCATGCGTCGGACCTATTCTGGCTACGATCCTGATGGTGGCCAGCACCGAGGAGAGTGTGGGTCAGGGTATTTTTCTGCTGACTGCCTATTCGGTCGGTATCGGAATTCCGTTTATTCTGGCCGCAGTTTTCGTCAATCCGTTTATACGTTTCATGCAAAAATTCCGCCGCCATTTGCGTGCCGTAGAGATTCTGGTCGGGGTTCTTCTTGTGGCAACAGGATTGTTGTTGCTCACCGGAAACATGTCGGCCATCGGATATGGCCTGCTGGATCTGTTCCCTTCTCTTGGTCAGCAGGGATAATTATCCGTAATGCAGGTATAGCATGCGCTCAACAGATTTAAGTTCCCGCAAATAATTGATGAAACCAAGGTGATTTCTTTTGCGGATCTGGGACGTCATGGCGGGAGAGGACGCCTTGGCAATTCCCATCAGGCGTTGGTAAGGCCCATCCGCAATCATTTCTTTGGTCGCACGCGCATCACTTGCCAGAATGGCTTTGTGAAATTGAACGGAAAGCAGTTCGAGTTCTTTCCAGATCGCCTTATCCTCTGCTGTGATTTCGGTTCTGCGATAGCGGTAAAGACCTTTCATACTTGACGTGACAGCCTGATATTCATCCTGAAAAAGTGTCACGCCATTGCGTATGCGCAATTCATGGAATTTGCTGCGCAATGTAGCGAGAGATTTCTCGGTTTCTTCAACATCACCTTGATCGAGCTTTTCAAGCCCGTTTTGCAAAAGATCGGTGATGCCGCTGAGTTCGTTTTTCCATTTTGGATCGGATGAATAAGGGCCTGGTGGATTGTTTTGATACAGTTTTTGCAAGCTCTTTGAGCGGTCAATAGCCGTCTCCAGCTCCATTCCGGCAAAGGCGATATTGCCTGTATGAAGATAGTTCATTGCACTTTTATAAGAACTGTTTACTTGATCTAAAGTATTGTGAAACTTATCAATTTCAGCGCCAAAGCTGTTAAACGCGATCAGCGAGAAAAGACCGCTGAGAATGACAAAAGATGCTCTTATTCGTGACATTATTTTCCCTCTTGCCAAAAATTCATGCATATGAATTAATGAATATTAAAGATAGTGGGGAGGAAAAAAAGAAATGTCAAACCGCGATTGGTCACGGCGCCAATTCACTGGTTCAACTCTGGCAGCTCTCTCTCTTGCCGGTGTCGGATTAGGCAGGGTCAAGACTGCCACTGGTGCTGAATTGAACGAGGATGGCCTTCATCATCAGCCCTGGTTTTTGGACAGTTTTCTGGAACTTGCAGATGACCTCACAACAGCAGGAGAAACCGGAAAGCATTTTGCGGTGATGTGGGAACTGAAAGGCTGCCCCTATTGTGCGGAGACACATAATGTCAATTTTGCCGAGAAACGAATTTCCGACTTTATCCGCTCAAACTTCGATGTGCTGCAGCTGAATTTTATCGGCTCCCGACTGGTAACGGACTTTGACGGGGAGGAGATCTCGGAAAAAGACCTTGCGAAAAAATATGGTGTCCGGTTTACGCCAACCATCCAGTTCTTTCCGAAAAATGTGGAAGGGCTGGCAGACAAACAGCCGCGTAAAAGAGAAGTGACCCGTATGCCAGGCTATATGAAGCCTGATCATTTCCTGACCATGTTCCAGTATGTGGCCAGTGAATCCTATAATTCCAAGAGTTTCAGGGAGTATCTGAAAACCGGTCAGTCATAAACATATTCAAATAACGCAATTTATGAATTGATCAAACGCAAAAAAGAGTGTAGCGTTTTTTTAGCAAAAACCGTCGTTAGAAGAATAATACGCGGCGAACGGGCTTTTGATGGGAAGTTTGTTGTAAACCATGTGGGTTAAAGCGGCTGGAAAATAGGCAGCAGATCCATATGCTGGGGAGGAAAATATGAGGGAAGTTTTTCGGCTCGCAAAGAGCCTGGTCGTCGCCGGTTTGTGTGCAGGTGCGGCTTTTTCGGCGCATGCTGATGACAAAATGGCAAGCCTGAAAATTGTAGATGGTGGCATACCGGCATCGCTCACAGGGGTTGCCGGTGATGTGGATAAAGGGCGCAAGGCTGTTGTCAATCGCAAGCAAGGGAACTGTCTGGCATGCCACGCAGTTTCCTCTCTGGATAATCAGCCCTTTCATGGAGAGGTTGGGCCCTCGCTGGATGGTGTTTCAGAACGGTATTCCGACGCGCAGCTTCGTTTGATACTGGTGGATTCAAAAAAGGTCTTTGAAGGCAGTATCATGCCGTCCTTCTATCGGACCGGCGGATACCAGCGTGTGGCCAAGAAATTCGACGGCAAGACAATCCTGTCTGCGCAACAGGTCGAAGATGTGATTGCGTTCCTCAAAGCGCAGTAACTTAAAAACTGACAATCACAAGACTGATAGTTGAAAAGGAAAGAAAGATGACAGAGCTTACGCGGCGTCATTTGCTGGGAATGGGAGCGGGTGCCCTTGTTGTATCCTCAATCTCAATTCCTTTCTCTGCTTTTGCAGATGCTTCCAAGGCAAAGGAAGCGGTAATGGCTTTTACGGGCGGTAAAACACCAAAGGAAGGCAAGGTCAGTATTGATATGCCGGAAATCGCTGAAAACGGAAATACGGTTCCGGTAGGATTTTCAGTGGATAGCCCTATGACCAAAGACAATTATGTGAAATCTGTCCTGGTTCTGGCTGACGGAAACCCAAGCCCGGGTGTGGCAACCTTCCATTTCTCACCTGCAAGCGGCGGTGCGGAAGCGTCAAGTCGTATGCGTCTTGCAAAAACACAAAATATCATCGCAGTTGCTGCCATGAGTGACGGGTCCTTCTATTCAGCCCAGTCCACCGTGAAAGTGACAATCGGCGGCTGCGGCGGCTGATCAGGTTGGAAGGATACAAAAATGGCTAAATCTAAACCTCGCGTCAAATTGCCGAAAAAGGCAGGCAAAGGTGATGTAATCACGATCAAGACCATCATTTCGCACAAGATGGAATCCGGTCAGCGTAAGGATAAAAAGGGCAATAAAATTCCTCGCCGGATCATTAATAAATTTACCTGCAAGCTGGATGGTGAGCAGATCTTCGGTTGCGATCTCGAGCCTGCTATCTCCGCAAACCCTTATTTCCAGTTCAATGCAAAAGTGGAAAAAACGGGTGAATTTGAGTTCATCTGGGAGGATGACAACGGGGATAAATACTCGAAGAAGCAAAAAATCAAAGTGAGCTGACAAGGAAAGCCCGGCTGCTCGATAAGCCGGGCTTCATTGGAAGCTGGAGTTTAGGGAGGGAAAAACAAATGACAATCAAGGCGAAAACCGCGATTGCACTCATTGGGGCCGGCATGCTGGCTTTGGGAACAATGGGCCTTGCATCCGCCGCAGATGAAGAGCGCAAATCCATAGCGCCCCCTGATGGGCATCCGCTGGATGAAATTATTTCAGGCTATGAATTCCGCTCGCCGGAAACGCAGGCGCTGCAGGATGACGATTTTGAAAATCCTGCTTATCTGTGGGTTGAAAAAGGTCAGGAACTCTGGGATACCCCTGAGGGGAAAGCCAATAAATCCTGTTCCAGTTGTCATGAAGATGCAGCTGAAACCATGAAAACCGCGGGTGCTGAATTTCCAAAATATAACGAGAAGCTGAAAAAGCCCGTGAATATGGAACAGCAGATCAATATGTGCCGGACCGAGCATATGGAGGCGAAAGCCTGGAAATGGGAATCAGAAGAATTGCTGGCGATGACCGCTTTTGTGCGCAACCAGTCCCGGGGCGTGCCGATGAATGTGAAAACCGATGGTCTCATGAAGCCGTTCTTCGACAAAGGAAAAGAGTTATATTATACCCGTGTCGGCCAGCTTGATATGGCGTGCTCCAACTGCCATGAAGATAACTACGGAAATCATATCCGGTCAGATATGCTCAGTCAGGGGCACACAAACGGCTTCCCGACTTTCCGTCTGAAATGGCAAAAAGTGGGTTCTACTCATCGCCGCTTTAAAGGCTGCATGAAAAATATCCGGGCCACACCGTATAAAGTGGGTTCAGATGAGTTTGTTAATCTCGAACTTTACATTGCATATCGCGGACAGGGCTTGCCTGTTGAGGCACCGGCCGTCCGTAACTAGTCAGGATTTATTACCTTTCTGTGCCGGTTCGTCCGGCACAGAAACCTCAACCGGATTTCCAAGAAAGAAATCCGCAACTGTTCCTTTTACTCTCAAGGTTGGATAGATGTTTTCCCGTCGTGATTTTCTGCAGGTTTCCTGTGCAACAGTCGGTCTTCTTGGTTTTGGTAGTAACCTGGTAAGCGCCGCTGCCAGACAGACCGTCTCCCAGTCTGATCTGCTGGCTTTCGAGCCGCTTGGGAATGTAACCATCACCCATATCACGGATATCCATGCGCAGTTGGTCCCGATCTATTTCCGGGAACCGTCTATCAATCTGGGGGTCGGTGAAATGACCGGTTTACCTCCCCATATCACTGGCCCCGCTTTTTTAAAGAAATTCGGGATCAAGAAAAATACCGCCAATGCCTACGCCATGAGCAGTGAGGATTTCACTGCGCTTGCACAAACCTATGGTCGGGTGGGCGGCATTGATCGCATTGCCACTTTGCTTAAAGCCATTCGTGCAGAACGGCCGGACAATACCCTGTTTTTTGATGGCGGAGATACCTGGCAGGGCTCCTACACCTCCTTGAAAACCGGGGGTGAGGACATGATCAAGGTGATGAATTTGCTCAAAACCGATGCCATGACGGCTCATTGGGAATTTACCTTCGGACAGGAACGGGTCGAAGAGCTGGTTGAACAGCTCGATTTCGATTTTCTGGCGGGTAATGTCCGGGATACGGAATGGGATGAGCCGGTTTTTGAAGCCATTTCCTATTTTGAAAAAGGCGGCGTAAAAATCGGTGTTGTCGGACAGGCATTCCCCTATACACCGATCGCCAATCCCCGCCATCAGATGCCGGACTGGAGCTTTGGTATCCAGGAAGAAAAAGTTCAGGCCAATGTTGAAAAAGCGCGCGCCAATGGCGCTGAGCTGGTTATTCTGCTCTCTCACAACGGATTTGATGTGGACCGTAAGCTGGCCTCTCGTGTCAAGGGGATCGATGTCATTCTGACCGGACATACCCATGATGCACTGCCCGTTGCGGTGGATGTGAACGGTACCCTTTTGATTGCTTCTGGCAGTCACGGCAAGTTCCTGTCCCGTCTGGATCTGGATGTCCGGGATGGAAAGGTTCGGGATTATCGCTACAAGCTGATCCCTGTCCTTTCTGATGTGATCGAGCCGGATCCTGAAATGGCGGCATTGGTGAAAGAGATCCGCGGACCCTATGAGAAAGAAATCAATACGGTTCTTGGCAAGACGGAAAGCCTGCTTTATCGCCGGGGTAATCTGAACGGTACATTTGATGACCTGATCTGTGATGCTCTGATCAGTGAACGGGATGCTGAAATTGCGCTCTCCCCAGGTTTTCGCTGGGGGGCAAGCCTGCTTCCCGGGCAGGATATCACCACGGATGATGTCTATAACATGACCTCGATCACTTACCCGAACGCCTATCGGAATGAAATGACCGGTGAGACACTGAAAACAGTGCTCGAAGATGTTGCGGACAATCTTTTTAACAAGGACCCTTATTATCAGCAGGGTGGTGACATGGTGCGTGTTGGCGGCCTTGGATACCGGATTAACCCCAATGCTGATATCGGCAGCAGAATTAGCGGTATGACCTTGCTCAAGACAGGAAAGCCGATTGAGGCTTCTAAAAGTTATACTGTTTCAGGCTGGGCAAGTGTGAACGAAAATGTCGAAGGCCCCGCCATCTATGATGTGGTTTCCGACTATATCCGCAAACAGAAAACTGTATCTGTAAAACCACATGATGCCGTCAAGCTGGTTTCAGGCTGATTTCTGACAATTTGGGATTGCGAAGCAGGCTGTAATAATATATTCATATATTGCAATGTGTTTAGATGAACATCGGGGAAAGAACAGATGACATCATCGGGAAGACGAGGATTTCTTAAAGGGGGACTTGCTGCTTTGGGAGGCGGGGCGCTTCTTGCTTCCGCCGGGAAATCCGTTATGGCTGGCAAAGCCTCAGATATCCGTATTGAAGACTGGAACCGGGATCTTGGCGGTGCCGTTATAGATAATCCATATGGTGTCCCTTCCGAGTTTGAATCCCATGTCGTTCGGCGGAATGTTGAATGGCTGACGGTTACCCAGGAATCATCCGTAAGCTTTACGCCTCTTCATGAGCTGGATGGCTTTATTACGCCAAACGGCCTGTGTTTTGAGCGGCATCATGGTGGAGTCGCAGAGGTGGATCCCGCAGCCCACCGTCTGATGATCAATGGTCTGGTTGACAAGCCACTGGTTTTCACCATGGAGGATCTGAAACGGTTTCCGCGTGTTAATCGTTTTGCCTTCCTGGAATGTGCTGCAAATAGTGGAATGGAGTGGAGAGGTGCACAGCTCAATGGCTGTCAGTTCACTCATGGCATGGTTCACTGTGTGCAATATACCGGGGTGCCGCTCAAACTTCTTCTTGAAGAAGCCGGGTTGAAAGGAAATGCCAAATGGCTGATGCCTGAGGGCGCTGATTCTGCTGGAATGAACCGGTCAGTACCTATCGAAAAGGCGCTGGAAGACTGCATCGTTGCTTATAAGATGAACGGTGAAGCCCTGCGTCCTGAACAGGGGTATCCGCTTCGCCTGGTTGTTCCTGGCTGGGAAGGCAATATGTGGGTGAAATGGCTCCGCCGTATTGAAGTCGGGGATAAACCCTGGCATACCCGTGAGGAAACCTCGAAATATACGGATTTGATGGAAGATGGTTCTTCCCGCCGGTTTACCTGGATCATGGATGCGAAATCCGTGGTTACCAATCCAAGTCCGCAATCACCACTGACTGCCAAAGGGCATAATATCTTAAGCGGCCTCGCCTGGTCCGGCAGAGGTAAGGTTACACGTGTCGATGTCACCTTGGATGGCGGTAAAAACTGGCATCGGGCAGAGCTTTCAGGACCAGTGCTTGATAAATGCCTGACCCGCTTTTACCTGCCTTTCGAATGGAACGGCGATCCATTGCTGATCCAGTCCCGGGCAATTGACGAGACGGGCTATATCCAGCCTACCAAGGATGAGCTCAGGAAAGTGCGGGGACTGAATTCCATTTATCACAATAACGGTATCCAGACCTGGCATGTTCAGTCCAGTGGGGAGGCGGAAAATGTCGAAATTTCTTAAAGTCTTTTCTGCAACTCTCATTGCTACCGCGATTGCTGTACCGGCCCTTGCCGGGAAATATAATATTGGCCGTGAAGCAACAAAAGACGAAGTTGCTCTTTGGGATATTGATGTGCGCCCGGATGGTCAGGGTCTTCCCAAAGGGAGCGGTACGGTTACTGATGGTGAAACGCTCTATGCTGAACGCTGCGCCTCCTGTCATGGTGAGTTTGGCGAAGGAAATGGCCGCTGGCCGGTGCTGGCAGGCGGAGAGGATAGCCTGGTAACTGATGATCCCGTTAAAACAATCGGATCTTACTGGCCTTATCTTTCAACGGTTTATGACTATATTCGCCGGGCCATGCCTTTTGGTGAAGCGCAAACGCTGCCCGCTGACGAAACATACGCGATCGTTGCCTATCTTCTTTATCTTAATCATATGCTGGATGAGGA
>JAKSCD010000080.1 GCA_022360775.1 Sneathiellales bacterium
CTTTTTCAAGGATGAAGCCGCGGATAACATCATCATCTGTTTTTGCCCAGACAACAAAAACATCAGCAACCGGTGAATTGGTAATCCACATTTTGGCGCCTGTCAGGCGATAGCCGCCATCAACAGATTTGGCGCGGGTGACCATGCTGCCCGGATCAGAACCGTGATCAGGTTCTGTAAGACCAAAACAGCCGATCCATTCACCTGTTGCCAGCTTTGGCAGATATTTCTGGCGCTGTTCTTCCGTGCCGTAAGTGTAAATCGGATGCATGACAAGGCTGGACTGAACGCTCATCATGGAGCGGTAACCACTATCGACCCGTTCAACCTCCCGGGCAATCAGGCCATAGGAAACATAGGACATGCCTGCGCAGCCATATCCTTCAATGGTGCTGCCCAACAGGCCGAGCTCACCCATTTCCTTGAAAATACTTATGTCCATTTTTTCATGCCGGTTTGCTTCCAGCACGCGGGGCATCAGATTTTCCTGGCAGTAGTTATGGGCAGTCTGCTGGACCAGGCGTTCTTCTTCATTAAGCTGATCGTTAAGCAGGAAAGGGTCTTCTGCATTGAAAGGGGGGCGGTGATTGGCAGGTGCGCTGCTCATGGACTATCTCCGATACTGGCCGCTTGAGGGCGGATATTTTAAGTTTAAAATTTTTATTGATTGTCTCTACTTACAGAAAAATTTCCATAAACTCAATAAGGTCTATGTTACATTCTCTAATGAAGGTTTGATAACGCTACGGAAAAACTATGGCACACCCTCCCGCTCAGGAAGGATATATTATTGAATTTGTTCCTGTTGGTAAGGCCGTCAAGGTCTCGGCAATGGACCCCGCGACACTGACCGAGGTATCCATCGTCGGGCCAACCAATGCGAGCCGTGCAGAATTACAGCTTACCGTTATCCGTAAACTTCAATATGTCCTGAACAAAAAAGCAGGTGAAAAGACGACAAAAAATGATCCCCCTTCCGGGAAAGGGGGAATCATTGTCTAGAAGTTTCTAGTTTCTGCAGATTTCGCCCATCTCGGCGCCGCGCATCAGGATTTCAAAATCCCAGTCGGTGACATGGACCAGATTCTCATGATCCCCCGCTTCAAAATAGATATCGGTTTCACTTTCCAGCGCTGTATCCATATAGACCCTCATGCCATAGGCATTCCCGATGGGCGGTACAGCCCCGACTTCGCAATCGTCAAATAACGGAGAAAATTCTTCTTCAGTGGAAAGTTCAAAAGTGCGGTTACAGAGCTTTTCAATTTTCCTGAAAGAGATCTTGCCCATACTGGGAATGACGGCCAGTGCAAGTCGATCATTGTCCTTATCCTTGAGGACAACAGCTTTTGCGACGCAGTCTTTCTTTATATGAGCCTTTTTTGCGGCTCCTTCGATCGTCGAGGAAGGTTTGTGATGAACAAGGTCATATTCAATGCCTGCATTCATCATATAGGTCTCAAGTGTAGATGCCATTCCCATGGTCAGCTCCTTTCCGGTTGGAATTGAAAGACGGCAGAAAGCAACAATTCGATAAATAAAAGCATTTCTGCGGGAGCAATCACAATTTGCTAATATACATGGGGAACGGGTAAATTGGCAAGTGTGATCTCCTGCGCTGCGGTTTGAGCGCATTATCGTGAAATGGAAAAATTCTGCTCTGCGGAAAATTATTCGTGGGCATCCATACTTTTCCTAGGAACGGACGCTAGGGTGTGCTATCCAACCGGCGCTGAAGGGCCCGATTATCAAGACTTGGGGCAGGGTTCTTTCAGTTATATCGGAAGAGGCATAAGCCCACCCCGTGATTAACCACAGATCCGATATACACCATTAGCGTGACCTTCCCCCGCGGAGCGATATGGATGCTTCTTCGGGGCGTTAATATGGAGTGACAAACGTGACCAAACAGAATGCTGACCAGATTAATTTTTTCACCGCGGATATTCAGAAAAATGATCCGGATGTATTCGGCGCAATGGAAAAAGAACTGATCCGCCAGCGCGATCAGATCGAACTTATTGCCTCAGAGAATATAGTAAGTACAGCCGTTATGGCGGCGCAAGGCTCTGTCCTGACCAATAAATATGCCGAAGGATATCCGGGTCGTCGTTATTATGGCGGTTGTGAATATGTGGATATTGTAGAAAATCTGGCGATCGAACGGGCCAAGAAACTGTTCGGTGTTGATTTCGTCAATGTTCAGCCAAATTCCGGATCCCAGGCCAATCAGGGAGCGTTCATGTCCCTGATCAAGCCAGGCGCAACAATCCTTGGCATGTCCCTCGCGGCGGGTGGACATCTGACACATGGTGCCGCCCCAAACCAGTCCGGTAAATGGTTTAATGCGGTCCAGTATAATGTGCGCCGGGATGATCATCTTGTTGATTTTGACGAAGTCCTTGCTCTCGCCAAAGAGCATAAACCTGAACTTATCGTGGCCGGTGGTTCCGCTTATCCGCGCCAGCTGGATTTTGCCAAATTCCGTGAAATTGCCGATGAGGTTGGTGCGTATCTGATGGTGGATATGGCGCATTTTGCCGGACTTGTTGCGGCAGGCGAACATCCAAGCCCGTTCCCGCACGCGCATATCGCAACCACAACAACCCATAAAACCCTGCGCGGTCCGCGCGGCGGCATGATCCTGACCAATGACGAAGCAATTGCCAAGAAAGTCAATTCAGCGATTTTCCCGGGCATTCAGGGCGGACCGCTCATGCATGTGATTGCCGGTAAGGCCGTTGCGTTCAAGGAAGCGCTGGAGCCAGGCTTTAAGACCTACGCGAAAGCAGTTGTCGAAAACGCGGATACCCTGGCCAAAACGCTTGTAAGTCACGGTCTTGATATTGTTTCCGGCGGAACGGATACGCATGTTGTTCTGGTGGATCTGCGGCCAAAAGGACTGACAGGAAACATTACTGAACAGTCTTTGGAAAATGCGAATATCACCTGCAATAAAAACGGAATTCCGTTCGATCCGGAAAAACCGATGGTGACATCGGGGGTTCGTCTCGGCTCTCCTGCGGCGACAACACGTGGCTTTGGCAAGGATGAATTTGTAAAAGTCGGTGATCTGATCGCTGAAGTTCTTGACGGACTGGTTGCAAATCCTGAGGATAACAGTAGCGTTGAGGCGAAGGTGCGAGAAGAAGTCAAGGCATTGTGCGCAGACTTCCCGATTTATCCTTCCCTTTAAAAGAATGAACAGGGTGCCAGCCTTGTCGGCACCCTGACCCTTGGGGGAGGAATCATATGCGTTGTCCGTTTTGTAACAGTGAAGAAACCCAGGTGAAGGACAGCCGTCCTACCGAAGATAATACTGCGATCAGGCGGCGCAGGGCCTGTATGGCCTGCGGTGCCAGATTTACGACATTTGAACGGGTTCAGCTTCGTGAATTGACTGTCGTCAAGAAAAATGGTCAGCGTAGCCCTTTCGAGCGAGAGAAGCTGGAGCGTTCCGTCACCATCGCGACCCGCAAGCGCCCTGTTGACGCCGACAAGATTGATCGAATGATCAACGGAATTGTCCGTCAGCTGGAAAGCAGCGGGGACCAGGAAGTACCCTCCGATAAAATCGGCGAGCTTGTGATGGAGGGGCTGGCAAATGTGGATAGTGTGGCCTATGTAAGGTTTGCATCGGTTTACCGGGAATTCCGGGAAGCCAAGGATTTCGAAGAATTTATCGGCGAACTGCAGAGTGGTGTCTCAGAGTGAACAAAAACCGCGTGACCAGCATTTTATGAATCTGGCACTGCGTCTTGCGAAACGCGGACTGGGAAGAGTAGCCCCAAATCCAGCTGTCGGATGCGTTCTGGTGAAAAATGATGTGGTTATCGGGCGCGGCTGGACGCAGGATGGCGGGCGTCCTCACGCCGAGGTTATGGCGCTTCATGATGCCGGATCAGCAGCCAGCGGCGCTACAGCTTATGTAACACTTGAGCCTTGCTCTCATTACGGCAAAACCCCGCCTTGCGCAGAAGCTCTGATCGAGGCAGGCATTGCCCGAGTGGTCTGCGCGACGCAGGATCCGGATCCCCGGGTTAATGGCCGCGGTGCAGAGATGCTGAAAAAAGCCGGTATCGACTATATTTCCGGTATTTGCGAGGCGGAAGCACGCGAGGCGAACAGGGGATTTATGCTCTCGGTAGAGGAAAAGCGCCCCCTGGTGACCCTGAAGATGGCAACCAGTCTGGATGGGAAGATCGCGACGACGACCGGCAACAGCCAGTGGATTACAGGGGCTGCTGCACGCCGTTACGGACATATGATGCGCGCTCAAAATGATGCGATCATGGTGGGAATTGGGACCGCTCTGGCCGATGATCCATCACTTACCTGTCGGATAAAAGGTCTTGAAGATCAGTCTCCTGTACGGATTGTTGCAGATACAAGATTAAGGTTGCCCTTGACCAGTGAACTGGTGAAGACGGCCGCGGACACACCCTTATGGGTCGTTACTGTTGAAGGAAATGATCCTGATCGTATTCATGCGCTTGAAGATCTTGGTGTCCAGATCGTGGAAGTACAAACAACTGAATCCGGACTTCCCGATATCCGGCATGGTCTTGAGCATCTTGCCGACAAAGGAATTACCCGTTTACTTGTCGAAGGTGGTTCCCATCTTCAGGCATCATTGATAAAAGAGGGTCTGGCGGACCAGCTGATGTGGTTCAGAGCCTCAAAAGTTATTGGTGGCGACGGGATCTCTGCTTTTCAGTCTATCGGATTAAAAACAGTGGATCAGGCACCAATGCTACAATTGGACGGTATTCGCACCTTGGGCGAAGACCGGCTTGAACATTATTTTCTGCGGAACTAGGTGATCATGTTTACCGGAATTATCACAGATGTGGGGCAAATTGCGTCCATCGAGAAAAGTGGCGACACAAAAATAAAAATAACAACAGCCTTTGATACCAGCAACATAGATTATGGTGCCTCTATCGCCTGTTCCGGACCTTGTCTGACGGTGACGGATAAAGGCGAAGACTGGTTTGCAGTCGAGGCATCGGATGAAACCCTGTCCTGTACAAGCCTTGGGGACTGGAAAGAGGGCACAACAGTTAATCTGGAGCGGGCCCTGAAACTTGGCGATGAGCTTGGCGGACATGTGGTAACCGGGCATGTGGATGCGGTGATTACCTTGAAAAGCATGGAAGAAATTGGCGATTCCACGAAACTGACCCTCTCGCTTCCTGCTGACTACGCAGCCTTTGTTGCTGCGAAGGGATCTGTCACTCTTGATGGTGTTTCACTGACTGTGAACGAGGTCGGGGATGACTTTTTCACCGTGAATATTATTTCACATACAAAGGCCCATACGACTTTCAAGGATTTGCAAGTCGGGCAGCGTATCAATTTTGAAATCGACGTACTGGCCCGGTATGTCGCCCGTATGACTGAGGTTAATAATTAAAAATGAGCTATAAAGAACACCTCGCTTCCATCGAAGACATCATTGAAGATGTTCGAAATGGAAAAATGATCATCCTTGTGGATGCGGAAGATCGCGAAAATGAAGGCGATCTGGTTATTCCTGCGCAAATGGCAACTCCGGATGCCATTAATTTCATGGCGAAATACGGTCGCGGCCTGATTTGCCTTTCCATGACAGAGGAACGTGTGGCTGAACTCGACCTTCCTTTGATGGCACAGTCAAATGCCTCACGCCTGCACACAAATTTTACCGTCTCCATTGAAGCCCGCGAAGGGGTGACAACCGGTATCTCCGCTGCTGACCGGGCAACCACGATAGCTGTCGCCATTGATCATACAAAGGGCGCGCAGGATATTGTAAGCCCCGGCCATGTCTTCCCGCTTGTCGCTCGTGAAGGCGGTGTCCTTCGCCGGACCGGACATACAGAGGCCGCGGTGGATATTGCCCGGCTTGCCGGTATGACGCCTGCGGGTGTCATCTGCGAGATCATGAAAGATGACGGAACAATGGCCCGTCTGCCCGATCTTATTGAATTTGCGAAAGAGCATGATTTTAAAGTCGGGACAATTGCCGATCTGATTGAATATCGCCGCCGCCATGACAGCCTTATTGAACGGGAAATCGAAGCCGATATTTCCAGTAAATATGGCGAAGGCTGGCATATGATTGTCTTCTCAAACAAGCCTGAATATGCCGAGCATGTCGCCCTGATCAAAGGGGATATCTCTACTGGTGATCCTGTCCTGGTACGCATGCATGCCCTGAACCTTCTCGGCGACGTTCTTGGGGATACCGAGGAAAACCCCGATATGCTTCATGATGCGATGGAGCAGATTAACGAGGAGGGCAGTGGTGTTGTCGTTATGATCCGCGAACCTCGCCCGATGGCGCTTTCTGATCGCCTCCGCCGCAAGCTGGGTGAACCTGCCAAGACACCGCATGAACTTCGCGATTACGGGATCGGTGCGCAGATATTACTTGATCTTGGGGTCAAGAATATGGTTCTTCTCTCCAACACTGAACGGAATATCGTTGGCCTTGACGGATATGGCCTGACTGTATCCGAGACACGCCCCATCAAGCCAAGAGGATAAGGAATATGCGTGACAATCTTCATGTTCTTATTGTAGAGGCGGACTTTTACCGGGATATCTCTGATGCGCTCCTTGACGGGGCGAAAGAGGTTCTGGATGGCGTCAATGCCACATATGAAGTTATACAGGTTCCGGGCTGCCTCGAAATCCCGGCTGCCATTCGCTTTGCAATCAAGGCTATGGAATTTATGGGCGGCCGTCGTCGTTTTGATGCTTATGTTGCACTGGGCTGTGTGATCCGCGGTGAAACATCCCATTATGATACTGTATCAGAAGAAAGTGCCCGCGCCCTTATGGATCTGTCGACAGATTTTTGTCTGGCGCTTGGCAACGGTATTATCACTTGTGAAAATGACGAGCAGGCCTGGGCGCGAGCCCGCAAAGAAGAGAAAAATAAAGGGGGGGGAGCCGCCGAAGCCGCTTTGCAGATGTTGAAAGTCAAAGAGCAGTTTGGACTATTCCCACGATGAATTTTAAATCTGAAAAACGCGGTGACAAACACAGCCGCCGCCGCCTCGCCCGCCTGAATGCTGTTCAGGCATTCTATCAGATGGGTGTTGAGGAAAAGGCTGCAGCTGATGTTGTCGAGGAATTTCTGGAGCATCGCGTTGGTGCGGAAATTGACAATGTGCAGTTTAAGGATTCAGATAAAAATCTGTTTCGTGATCTGGTGATTGGCGCAAGCGAGCGGCTTGAGGAGATTGACGGACAGATCAATGCGGTACTTGACAAGGATCGCACGCTGGATCGCCTGGAACTGGTCTTGCAAGCGACTTTGCGGGTGGCTGTCTATGAATTGCTTGCCCGACTGGATGCTGATGCCAAGGTTATTATTTCTGAATATGTCGGCATGGCCCGGACTTTTTTCACGAAAAATGAGCCCTCGTTCGTCAATGGCGTTTTGGATAAGCTGGCGAGATCCCTGCGGCCTGGCGAGTTTTCCTGAATGAGCACGCCCGGCAAAAATTCGGGCGAGTTCGGGATTATCGAAAAATACTTCGCCCCGCTTAGCAAAAATATCGAAACGACTTTCGGTTTGAAAGATGATGCTGCCTTGCTGGATATTCCGGCAGGGCAGCAATTGGTTTTAACGAAAGACGCGCTTGTTGCGGGAACCCATTTCTTTGCAGATGATCCCGCAGACCTGGTTGCGCGCAAGCTGCTGCGGACAAATCTGTCAGATCTTGCTGCAATGGGAGCGAAACCACTGGGCTATTTGCTTGCAACCGCCTGGAATGCAGAGACAAATGAGAAATATATAGAAGCTTTTGCCCAAGGGTTGCGCCGGGACCAGGAAGAGTTCGAGATCACCCTTCTGGGGGGCGATACTGTCAAGACAACAGGCCCCATGAGCTTCAGTCTCACCGCAATTGGAACAGTGAAGGCAGGCCAG
Organism: Sneathiellales bacterium; assembly: GCA_022360775.1. Classification (GTDB taxonomy): domain Bacteria; phylum Pseudomonadota; class Alphaproteobacteria; order Sneathiellales; family Sneathiellaceae; genus Sneathiella. Next base: position 7,925 of record JAKSCD010000080.1, read on the forward strand.
GCATTAAGGAGAAATGGTGCCAGGGTTGGGGATCGCCTGTTTGTCACCGGTACGCTGGGAGATAGCGCCCTTGGCCTGAAAGTAAAAAAAGGCCATTTGGGTGAGCTTTCGGAAGATCACAAAGAGTATCTGGTTGATCGATACCTTCTTCCCGGACCCCGTATTGAAGCAGGGCAACTGCTGTCCGGGTATGCATCGGCCTGTCTTGATATATCTGATGGTCTCCTCGCAGATCTTGGGCATCTCATTACCGAATCCGGTGTTTCAGCGGTCATCAACCCTTCCAGCTTGCCGCTTTCTGATGCTGCTAAAGCGGCTTTGAAGGACGAAAATGCTGATTTTTCCAGTATTTTATCCGGCGGGGATGACTATGAGCTGCTCTTCTCTGTGCCGCAGCATAAAGTTGAGGCGATGCTTGAGAAACTCCGGTTCACCAACCTTCAGTTGACGGAAATTGGCAGAAATGAAAGTAATTCAGGTATTTTTCTTGCTGGTGAAGATGGCGAGCTGACAGAAGTCCCCGCACAAGGATGGACACATTTTTAATCTTGTTTTCTCTATCTCTTCGATTCCTGCATACAAGCTATGCAATTCTGGACATTGTTTTATCCATAACAATTTGAAAAACTCCCGCCCGTATATTTGGTATGGGAGAAATATATGCTGGCAATGCAGTATTCCGTTCGGTTGCCCAAGGAATATGATGCCGACAAGGTAAGAGAGCGTGTCTCTCAGCGGGGCCCTATGTTTGATGGTTATCCTGGCCTTGCGCACAAATTCTATCTCTATGATGATGAAGAGCATATTTATGCACCTTTTTACATCTGGGAAAACAGCCAGGCTGCCCAGAGTTTTCTGATGCATAACCTGTTTGGCGATGTTGTTCAGGATTTCGGTCGTCCGCGCGTACGAAGCTGGCAAATCCTGGATTTTGGCTATGGCGCCTCAAACTCGATGCCGGTATCCATGATGACAGAAACCGATAAAGTTTGCGAAAAACACGCCCTTAAGGATCTTAAAGTCCGTGAGGAAAAAGGGCACCGGGAAGCGTTGAAAGCAGACGGATTATTCTCACATATGGTTCTTCTGGATCCAGACCGCTGGGAGATCACCCGGGTTAGCCTCTGGGAGAGCAAGGAAAAGGAAGTCACCACCAATTCTGACTGTGTGCATCATTATGATGTCTTGCAGGAAAACAGACTGTTATCAGGAGCCGCTTGACTAAGGGCTCTTTTTTTGTGCCTGAAGGCATGTAAACCATTCTGTAAGTGTTCTTTGAGATCATGACTCCGGTTGACTAACTTTCATGTTTGTAACGGATATCAATGATGATCTCTTCATTAAGAGTATATACTGGCGTTATCGCCCTTTTCATGTTTGTGTCCCTTGGGGTGTTTCTTGACACTCAAACGGCTCGGGCCGCAGCGCCTGCACCGGAAGAAGGGGCTGTTGAGGAAGGGCCGTTTTATCTGGAAATGAAGCCGCTCAGCGTTCCGATACGGCGCAAGAACGGTAACATAAAATACTATATGTTCCTGACGGTCAGTCTGGAATTTGACGAAAAAGAGAAAAAAGACAAGACACGCAAGCTGATTCCACGGGTGAGGGATGCCTTTTTGCAGGATCTCGGTGATCGTTCGGTTCTGCATAAAGACAAAAATCGGGGTGTGGACTTTGAAAAAGTGAAAAACCGCCTCATGAAACAGGCGAGCAAGGTCCTTAAAAAGAATGCACCAACCGGCATTCTGGTTGTTAAGGTGTTTAAAGGAAGTTAGGGGCAGCATCCGTTTCACTGCCCTTTGATCTTGAGGAGGAGGGCGCGTTGAAAGATACCCGTACAAAAGTGAGTATAATCCTCATGGCCGGGGCCCAGGCCATGCTGAACAGTACAACATCATTATTGATTAGCTCGGCCTCTCTCGTTGCGCTTTTGCTTCTTGATACAGATAAATCCCTGGCGACTGTGCCCGTCACTGCTGTCGTTACCGGAACAGCCCTGGCGACTATTCCTGCTTCTTACTTCATGAAATATGCCGGTCGGAAGGCGGGCTTTATTTTCGGTATTCTTCTTGGGATGCTGGGCGCAGCAATTGCAGCTTACTCCATCTATATTGGAAGCTTCCTGGGCTTTGCTCTCGGTGCCATGATCATTGGAACCTGTTCGGCATTCGGGAATTACTACAGATTTGCCGCTGTCGATGTAGCAGGACCTGAATTCAGGGCGAAAGCGGTGTCCTATGTGATGGCAGGCGGCTTGATCGCCGGCTTTATTGGCCCGCAAATCGCCCGTCATACAAAGGATGTCTTTGCACCTTACCTGTATCTGGGACCCTATCTCGCCATTATTTTACTGGGCGTTCTGTCGCTGATCATGATCACTTTTGTCCGAATTCCGAAGATGAAGGAACAGGTCTTTGAAGACACGCCCCGGCCGCTTCTGGAAATCATGAAGCAACCGACTTTTATTCTGGCAGCCTTGAGTGCCATGATTGGCTATGCCGCCATGAGTTTTATCATGACTGCAACGCCATTGGCGATTGTCGGCTGCGGTCTGACAGAAGATGACTCTTTCAATGTGATCAGCTGGCATGTGGTCGCTATGTTTGGTCCGAGCTTCTTTACAGGTTCTCTGATTAACCGATATGGAGATTTCAAGATTATCTTTGTGGGGGCGGCGCTCGGGCTTGCCTGTATTGCTGTGGCTCTTTCCGGTCTCGCCATTGCCAATTTCTGGATTGCGCTTGTGCTGCTGGGTGTTTCCTGGAACTTCATGTTTATTGGCGGTACAACCTTGCTGACCAAGACATATCGTCCGTCTGAAACTGCAAAGGTTCAGGGTGTAAACGATTTCCTTGTTTTCGGTACTGTCGCAATGGCTTCACTGTCCGCAGGGATCCTGCAGCAGAAATTCGGCTGGGATATTGTGAATATCTCCATGATCCCGTTCTTCGGTCTGGTTGCTGTGATCGCACTGATGAATATGGGGCGGAAGGTTTCCCAAATCGCACCGGCGGAATAGGGGCTCTTTTTCCAATAAAAGAGGCCGCGCATTTCTGCCGCGGCCTTTTTTGTGTCAGGGAAACCGGTTAGCCGACGAAAGCGTCTTTAACCAGGGATTTCTTGATCATTTCTGCAGCTTCATCTGCATCACCCCATCGAACGATCTTGACCCATTTGTCTTTCTCTAGATCTTTATAATGCTCAAAGAAGTGAGCGATCTGATCCAGCAGGACACCGCGCAGGTCGGAATAGTTTTCCACATCTGAATAATAGGGGTGCAGCTTGTCGACAGGAACGCCAAGGATCTTTTCATCCTGTCCGGCTTCATCTTCCATAATCAGAACGCCAACAGGGCGCGCGCGCAGCACAGCGCCTGGAATGACCGGGATAGGGCCCGCAACCAGCATGTCGGTTGGATCTCCGTCATCCGCCAGTGTGTGAGGAATAAAACCGTAATTGCAAGGATAGTACATTGCAGTATGAAGGAAGCGGTCTACAAACATGGCACCGCTGTCTTTATCGACCTCATATTTTACCGGGACACCACCGATCGGGATTTCAATAACAACATTGACGTCCCAGGGAACATCCTTACCGGCAGAGATTTTGGAAATATCCATTCTTTCGAGCTCCTAATATTCGTTGGCGCCCCCTTAGCATGTTCTGCAAGGGAGTGCCACATAGGATTGGAAAAAAAGGGAATTTTTTTATGTATTAAAGCTTCTGGTAGCATATTATTTCAAATATTATAAAAATAAAATTTATAAAAAAATAATATTTAAAAGAAAGGATTTCAATTTTTGATTTTTACTTTAAGAAATCAAATCAACTCAAAGAGTTATTTTTTCTATCTTAATGTTTGAAAATGAGGTGAGTGATGTAAATATTAAATAAAAATCAAACAAAAAATTTATTTTTACTTTGTTCGAAAAAAATAAATAAAAATAATGAAATTAATAATATTCTGAAACTAAACAACATATTGATAGAAATATATTTATCTGTCATTGTTTTATTATTCGTTGATTTCCCAGTATGTGATCTCTTTATCCAGGAACGCCAGTTCAACAATTAAAATAGTCAGTAGCATGAAAGCTGCTGAGAAAAGGGTGGAGTCAATGTCAGACATTATGTGGATTCCTATTATATGTGGAGTAATTGCGCTAGCCTACGGTGTGTATGCGGGGCGAGCGGTCCTTTCTGCCGATGCAGGTACGGCAAGGATGCAGGAAATTTCTGCTGCTGTGCAGGAAGGGGCAACAGCCTATCTTAATCGTCAATATCTCACGATCGGTATCGTTGGTATTGTCATCTTTATCATTCTTTCCTTTCTTCTGGGTCTCAAGGTTGGTATCGGTTTCCTGATCGGTGCGGTGCTGTCGGGGGCCGCAGGCTTCATCGGGATGCATGTCTCGGTTCGGGCCAATGTGCGAACGGCTGCAGGGGCAGCCAAAGGTCTAAAAGAAGGGCTCGCTATTTCCTTTAAGGCTGGTGCTGTAACCGGCTTGCTGGTTGTCGGATTGGCACTTCTCGCTGTTGCCGGTTATTACGCTATTCTTTTATCCATGAATGTTGAAGGCCGTGAAATGATCGACAGTCTGGTCGGTCTCGGTTTCGGGGCGTCTCTGATTTCGATTTTTGCCCGTCTTGGCGGCGGTATTTTCACCAAGGGTGCCGATGTGGGGGCTGACCTGGTCGGCAAGGTTGAGGCCGGTATTCCGGAAGATGATCCGCGTAACCCGGCGGTAATTGCAGATAATGTCGGGGATAATGTCGGCGACTGTGCAGGTATGGCGGCAGATCTTTTTGAAACCTATGCCGTGACCGTGGTTGCAACCATGGTTTTATCGTCCATCTATTTTGCCGGAAATGCCCAGTTGATGGTGTATCCGCTGATGATTGGCGGGGTTTGTATCATCACCTCGGTTATCGGAACCTTCTTTGTCAAGCTTGGGAGCAGCAACAATATCATGGGGGCTTTATATAAAGGCTTCGCTGTGACCGCTGTTCTTTCAGCAATTGCGTTGTGGCCCATAACATCCATGACGATCGGGACAGATACGACTTTTGCGATCGGGACAAAAGAATTTACAGGCGCCAGCCTTTTCTATTGCGGCCTGATTGGACTTGTTGTGACGGGCCTGATTATCTGGATCACTGAATATTACACCTCTACGGAGTATCGTCCGGTGAGAAGTATTGCCGGGGCTTCGGAAACCGGGCATGGCACAAACGTCATTCAGGGACTTGCCGTCTCGATGGAAGCAACAGCCATTCCTGCGATCATCATCTGCGCCGGTATCGTTGTTGCCTATAATCTGGCTGCCTTGTTCGGGATCGCGATTGCCGTGACAACCATGCTGGCGCTTGCCGGTATGGTGGTTGCACTGGATGCCTATGGTCCGGTAACCGATAATGCAGGCGGTATCGCTGAAATGGCGGAAATGGACGATGATGTTCGCAAGACAACGGATGCCCTGGATGCTGTTGGTAACACCACCAAGGCCGTGACCAAGGGGTATGCCATCGGTTCGGCAGGTCTTGGGGCGCTGGTCCTTTTTGCTGCCTATACAGAAGATCTCGCTTATTTCATATCCAATGCAACGCCGGATAAATATGCCTTTTATCAAGGGGTAACCCTGGATTTCAGTTTGCAGAATCCGTTTATTGTTGTTGGTCTGATCCTCGGGGGTCTGCTGCCTTACCTGTTTGGGGCGATGGGCATGATGTCTGTGGGGCGCGCCGCTGGATCCGTGGTGCGTGAAGTGCGTCGCCAGTTCAAGGAAATCTCCGGCATTATGGAGGGGACGAGCAAACCTGATTACGGGCGCGCTGTGGATATGCTGACGAAAGCGGCGATCAAGGAAATGATCATTCCGTCGCTTCTTCCTCTTCTTGCGCCGATAGTGGTGTTCTTTGTGGTCTTGCTGATTGCTGATAAATCTGCGGCCTTCTCAACCGTCGGGGCGATGTTGCTGGGTGTGATTATTACCGGGCTGTTTGTCGCGATTTCCATGACCGCAGGCGGTGGTGCCTGGGATAACGCGAAGAAATATATCGAGGATGGTAATCACGGCGGCAAAGGTACCGACGCTCATGCCGCCGCGGTGACCGGCGATACGGTCGGGGATCCGTATAAGGATACAGCAGGCCCAGCGGTTAATCCGATGATCAAGATTACCAATATTATTGCTCTTCTGTTGCTGGCGGTACTCGCCCACTAATACAAGCCGTTAAGGCAAAAGAAAAAGCCCCGTCTCAAACGGGGCTTTTTTTCTTGTATTTAGTTCGCTCCAGGATTGAAGCGACCAAAGTTGCCGAAGATCTGTTCGAAGAAACCAAGTTCATTGCCGCCGGTTGGTGTTGTCCTGTCGACAATCGTGACTTCCTTGCCATCTTCCTTGTCATATTTCTTGATCGCCTCGACAACCTCATTGGCGTCAAATTTTATAACCACCACATTCTGTTCCAGAACTTTTTTGTCGAGGAAGGCAAAATGTTCGGTTTTCCGACTGATATAATACCAGGCTTCCCCTTCATCGGGGAATGTGGACACGCTGGAGGGTGATCCCAGGGCTTCCAGCACACTGTCTTTATCGCCGACGCCCGGCTCAACCTTGGCAAGCATCTCCGGGTCCAGTCGGTATCCTCTGTTTTCCTGTGTCATTTCGCAGGCCGTCAGTGCAAATCCGATGGCCACTGCCGCAGCAAAATTTCTTAGAATTCTAGTCAATGCTTTGTCGCCTTGTTTGCTTTGCTGTGCGATGAATTCACTTGCTGACATATTGTGCAGGTTGACACGCACAGCCACAGCGCTTAATTCATCCTGCATAAATGACATTTTACAGCGGTAAATGTCAAATATTTGATGGTACCGTTCCGAATGCAAGAGCGGGCTTGAAATCGGTATATCGGGTAGCGCTCATGGTTTTCTTCAAACGACTTAAAAAGCGGCAGCAGGCAATCGCAGCCCAGGAACTCTATCAGGCCATTGTTGCACAGGCCCGCCAGCCGGTTTTCTATCTGGAGGCCGAGGTACCTGACACAGTGGATGGGCGCTATGAGATGATCTCATTGCATGCCTTCCTGTTGATGCGCCGTTTCAAACGCGAAGAGAGCGAGGAGGCGGAAGGTCTCTCCCAGGCTGTTTTTGACTATATGTTTGCAGATATGGATCAGTCCTTGCGGGAAATCGGCGTGGGCGATCTAAGCGTTGGCAAACGGGTCAAGGAGATGGCGAAGGTGTTTTACGGCAGGATCTATGCCTATGAGCGGGCACTGGATACAGAAGAGGAAACACTGGAAGATGCGCTTGAGCGCAATCATTACGGTACGGTTGAGGAGGGGGTTTCAAAAGAATCTCTGGCTCGACTGGCGCATTATATTCGCAAAAATGATGCTTTTATCGCAGCACAGAAGATGTCTGATTTGAAGCACGGAAAAGTCGACTTTCATAATTTTGCAACAGAAGCGTCCTGATTTCAAAGGATTGGCCTTGGAAAAGTGCTGATTTTCGGTAGAAAAACAGAGAGTTACATATATTTTCTAAAAGCCGTTGACCGCGCGGTCTGAAACGCTTATTTTCGCGCCTTCGAATTTGTAGGGCCGGAATTTTTCAGCATAGCGGTCGTTTAAGATCATGAAGGTTGGAAAGGGTCATCTGATGCAGGATACCGGGAGTGCTTTTGCTCGGTGGATTAATGTCGAGCGGCTTGGGCGTGAAAACCTGAAAGTTAGCTTGACGGCGTCGGAAGAAGAATGCCGTGAGCTGGCGGATCAGTTACAGATACCGACAGTGAAAGCTCTGTCTTTGAACGGGGACCTGTATCGCAAGGACGGGACCTCGCTGATTGAGCTCAAGGGAACGGTCACTGCGGACGTGGAGCAGGCTTGTGTTGTGAGCCTGAAGCCCGTGCAGCAGGAAATTGAAGAAGATTTTGTGATGTGTTACACCTTTAACAGGGATGACGCATTCATTGAAGATGTTGACTATGTTGTCAGTATGGAGGAAGAAGACCTTCCCGAACTGATTCAAGATGGTCAAATTGATATTGTCCATGCGGCAGTGGAGCAGGTGGCTCTGGCGCTAGACCCTTATCCAAGGGCGGACGATATCGATGACAGCCTGATAAGCGAGTATTCCGCGGATCAGGAAGAAACGGAAGAGGATGCCGGGATACAAACCCAGAAGCCTTTTGCCGGTTTGAAGGATTTGTTGAAAAAAGACTGATCGGGTTTAGCGCGAAGAAAACCGGATCAGACGAAGTCGCCGGATAGCCGGTGCAAAAGTGAGAGATTGAGACAATGGCAGTACCTAAGAAGAAAACCACGAAGTCTAAACGCAACATGCGTCGCGCTCATGACGCTCTGGTTGGCACACAGGTTCAGGAATGCCCGAATTGCGGTGAGTTGAAACGCCCTCACCACGTTTGTGGTTCTTGCGGCTATTACGACGATCGGGAAGTTCTCGAAACAGCCGACGTACTTTAAGCCATCAGATCCTGATCTGATTATCCAAACGGATTGAAACCGGACGTTGGAATGAACGAAAACGTTGTTATTGCGCTTGATGCGATGGGAGGGGATCACGCCCCCGATATCGTTGTCAAGGGTGTGGACATCGTCAGAGTTCAGTTCCCGGACGCCCGGTTTTTGCTGTTTGGCGATGAAAACAAGCTCAATCCTCTTCTGGACGCCCATCCAAATGTGCGTAATGTCTGTGAAATCCGGCATACGGACCAGGCCATTTCCGGAGAGGACAAGCCCAGCCATGCCCTGAGAAAAGGACGTCAGAGCAGTATGCGCCTGGCGATCGATGCTGTGCGAAACGGGGAAGCTGGCGGTGTTGTCTCCGCCGGAAATACAGGCGCGCTGATGGCCATGGCCAAATTCTCCCTGCGAACGCTTCCTGGCATTAACCGACCGGCGCTCGCTTCCATGTTACCCTCTCCGAAAGGCGAGACCGTGATGCTGGATCTCGGTGCCAATGTGGAATGCGATGAAGATAATCTTGTCCAGTTCGCTGTCATGGGAGCAGATTTCGCCCGGGCAGTTCTTGGACGTGTTCCGCCGCGTGTCGGCCTCCTGAATGTGGGCAGCGAGGAACTGAAGGGCAGTGATACCATCAAGGCCGCGGGCGAGCGTTTGCGTTCCATGGAAAATGCGCCTTTTGAATATTACGGCTTTGTCGAGGGGGATGATATCACCCGCGGTGTTGTAGATGTTGTGGTAACGGACGGCTTTACCGGGAATGTGGCGCTGAAAACCGCTGAAGGTGTCGCTACACTATTCACCAATTTCCTCCGCGCCGGGTTCAGAAGATCCCTGATGTCAAAAATCGGGTATCTGTTGTCACGAAATGGCCTTAATCTTTTGAAAGACCGTCTTGACCCGCGTCTTTATAATGGCGGCGTGTTTCTCGGGCTTAACGGTGTTTGTGTGAAAAGCCATGGCGGAACCGACGAACTCGGCTATGCTAATGCGATCGGGGTGACCATAGAAATGGTTTCTGAAGGGATGATCGATCGGATGATCGCCCATTTCAAGGCCTTTGATGTGGAAAATAATGCGAACAAAAATGAAGAAAATGCTTCCACTGAAGTTTCAGAAGCATAAATAACAGTTTTAAGCGTACTGGCCACCTGGCCGGAGATTGGGAATTTGATGCGTCGTTCAGTCATTGTTGGTACAGGGTCCTATCTTCCAGAACGTGTTCTGACCAATGAAGAACTGTCTCGGATGGTGGATACCACGGATGAGTGGATTGTCGCGCGTTCCGGCATCCGGGAACGCCGCATCGCTGCGGACGGGGAACTGACATCGGATCTTGCAACCAAGGCTGCCGAGGCGGCGCTTGAAGCTGCCGGGCTGACCGCTGACGACATTGATCTGGTCCTGCTGGCGACGGCAACACCGGATGAAACTTTCCCGGCAACCGCAACAACCGTTCAGAAAAACCTCGGGATGACCAAGGGCTTTGCTTTTGACGTTCAGGCCGTCTGCACAGGTTTTATCTATGCGCTTGCCACTGCCGACAATTTTGTAAAGGCAGGTCAGGCCAACCGCGCGCTCGTGATCGGTGCGGAGACTTTCTCCCGCATTATCGACTGGGAAGACCGGACAACCTGTGTGCTATTTGCGGATGGAGCCGGAGCGGTTATCCTTGAAGCGTCCGAGGAAGAAGGCACCAACCGGGATCGCGGGATCCTCACCAGCCATCTGCATGCAGATGGCAATCATCATGATCTGCTTTATGTGGATGGCGGACCGTCCTCCACCCAGACAACCGGATATCTTCGTATGGCCGGGCGGGAAGTCTTCAAGCATGCGGTGAACAATCTGGCAAGCGTTGTCGGCGAAGCCCTGGAAGCAACGGATCTTAAAGCGGAAGATATCGACTGGCTTATCCCCCATCAGGCTAACAAGCGGATCATCGACGGGACAGGCCGGAAACTGAAAATGGATCCGGCAAAAGTTGTCGTCACAGTGGATCGCCACGGAAATACCTCGGCAGCCTCTGTTCCGCTTGCGCTGGATGAAGCTGTCCGGGATGGCCGGATCAAGCGGGGCGATGTTCTTCTGCTGGAAGCCATGGGCGGTGGTTTCACCTGGGGCTCTGCCCTGGTCCGTTGGTAAGCGAAACGCGAATCTCGTTTTTAGATTCGCTCCTTTTTCAGTGAATTCCGCTATCTGATTATTATTCATACAGAATATCGCTTGTGATTCTTCGATAAAACACCGATTTATACTCTTAAGTGGTGTTTTTTCCGCCTTTGCTGTTGACCCCGTGTCCTGCTGTGCTAATCCTTTGGTAACGGGCGCGAGGTGGAAAACATGAGCAAAAATACACTGACCAGAGCACATTTGGCAGAAGCGCTTTACCAGCAGGTAGGCCTTTCCAGAAATGAATCGGCGGACCATGTTGAAGCGGTTTTGGGAGAAATTGCCGATAGACTGGTCGCGGGGGAGACAGTGAAAATCTCATCTTTTGGAAGTCTTCAGGTACGGCAGAAAAATGGCCGTGTCGGACGGAACCCCAAAACAGGTGAGGAAGTGCCGATTGATCCTAGACGAGTGCTGGTATTTCGCGCATCACATGTGCTGAAAAACAAGATTAACGAAACATCCCGGTAACGGGTGAGTAAAGCCAGCGTTAGAGAATGTCGGATACTGAAATTCCGTTAGCACGGAAAAACCAGAAGTCACCGGATGCGTTCCGGACCATAAGTGAAGTTGCTGAAGAACTGGATGTTCCCCAGCACGTCTTGCGCTTCTGGGAAACGAAATTCACAGTCGTCAAACCTCTGAAAAGAGGCGGTGGCAGGCGCTATTACCGTCCGGCGGATGTGGAACTGATCCGCGGGATCCGCGATCTTCTCTATACTCACGGCTTTACGATAAAGGGCGCACAGAAACTGCTGAAAGAGCAGGGCGGCAAAATCGAGAATATCGAGGCCCTGGCCCCTAAAAAAGCTGCACAGGCCACACCGCTTGCCGCGGAGCCTCTCGAAAACGCGCCGTCTTTCACGCCGGAGGATGAACCGGACCCGGAAGCCGATAGTGCCCGCTCTTCCGATAAATTTGAAGAAGGCCTGCGGAATGCGCTGAAGGACCTCAAGGAATTGCGGGCCCTGCTTGAAGGCTGATCCAATTATTTTAAAGATTAGGCTTACGCGTCGTTGCAATGCGGATTTAAGCCCGCTATAGTGCGCGCCGCCCCGCCTCCAAATCATGACGGGCAGTAGCGCAGCCTGGTAGCGCACTTCACTGGGGGTGAAGGGGTCGTCGGTTCAAATCCGGCCTGCCCGACCAATAAAAAAGCCTCGAAAGCAGATGTTTTCGGGGCTTTTTTGTTTTCAAGCATCCCGCATCCTGATGAATTTGATGAAAGTGGCATGCGGGATAGCCGACCGGATGACTTTCTCTCAATATTAAATATCGTAGCGCTATTTTTAGATTTATAATAATTCTCTCAAGTGTTTTAATTAATGCTCGACTGTTAAAGGCTAGAGGTGGGGTGAATGGCTAGAAAATACATGGGCAGGGGAGGACGTAAAAGAGAGGCTGTCATTGTTGTCGATGGATATGACAGTACGCATAAAAATCTCGTTGTCCGGGATTTTTCAGGCAACCAGGCCTATTTATCTCCGCTTAATTTAAAAGGCGAAGCGTCCTTGAAAGCCTTTGCCAGTCTTGCGAAAAGCCTGACAGCTGGCGAGTCCGTAATTCTGCATGCCCAGCTTGCAAAAGTGAGTGGTGCAGACATGCCGGTCGTGACAAAGATCGCGATAAAGGGAGCGGCAGGGCAAGTCGATTTGGCTGAACAGATCGCCTCAATCGCACAATCCAAAGCCAAGACATTTCAGCGTTGGCAGAGATTACAACAAAAACGCGGCAGAAAATCCTCGCGGATATTGGGTAGCTCTGTCCTGGTGTCAGGTAAACCAAAAGAACTTGTGGTCACCAGAAAAAACAAAGCTGAGCAAGTCATACTCGATGCGCTTACTGGTCAGGGGGAGCAGACCTTTGATGTGATTGAGGAGGAGGGACCGGACAAGATGCGTATATTGCGGATGTCCGGTGGATCGCATGGCTCCGGCGGTGGAATGGATGACTAAGAGATGAAAATCCCTTTTGCCATAGGAAGTAAACTGTTCTTTCGGGTTGTTTTTCCAGGATCAATTCTGACTGTGGCGGCTCTTCCTCTGGTGGAAAAATTTTTGGAATTATCCGGATTTACACTCTCTATAGAAATATTGGCCAGTATTCTGGTTTTTCTTTTTGGCTGGCTATTTATTGTTTTGGATATGCCGATTTACATGCTGTTAGAGGGACGCCGGTACTGGCCGTCCTATATCAAGGCTGAATTCATCCATTCGAAACAGGTCAGGATCAGTAAACTGAAGGCCGAACGGGAGGAGTTGGCGACCCGTTTACAGGGGAACGGACTTTCAGACTTACAAAAAGGCATCATGAGAATAAAGATGCTGGAACTTGAAGTCGAGCTGGCCAAGCATACCATCGACCCTGAAGAAGGCACCCATTATGCGGTTTGGCCAACCCGCCTTGGCAATATAATTTATGCATATGAAGAATATCCCAGGGTCAAATACGGGCTTGATGCCGTATTTTTCTGGCCGCGATTATGGCTGAGTATTGACAAGGATCTGCGGGAAGAAATCGATAACCAGCAAGCACAGGTTGACGGACTGGTTTATGCGGTTGTTGCGTTATTTATCTCCGCCCTGCTGGTTTTCGGCTATAGAGCCATAGAGGCCCTTGAATGGGTTCAGCTTAAATATACGCCGTCACCCGCTTATAGCCTGGGGATCGGGCTTTTGCTGATCATTTTTTCTTGTCTTCTCTATCGGGCGTCCCTGAATTCGCATGTTCATTTCGGGGCCTTCTATGCCTCGGTTTTTGATCAGTACAGGGATAAAATAGAAGCCGATAAGATTTTGGATATCGTTACGAACCGGACCGGGAAGACAGAGCTGAAAACACAAAATGAGCTTGGCAGGAACATGAATGTCTGGCGATATTTGCGATGGCATCGGGTTCGTCTGCCAGGGGAAGCACGCAACAGGATTGTAAATTCCAGGAATTTTCCCGAACCGCTACCGGAAACGCCGGCGCCAGAGGGGGATCCGGCTCAAAAGGCGGAATAGACCCTAAAAATACCAGCCCCGCATTCAACTCGGTCAAAGATGCCTTGTTTGACGGTTGATGCCCTTCGCAAAAAATTCCGTTTGACCTTAACCAGGGTTGAGGTCCTAAGACTTGCTTCATAAAGAAATGAGGAGAGAGCGGAATGCGAATTTTTATACTGGGCGGCACAGGAACAATCGGGTGCGCCATCGTCGCTGAACTTGTCAGACGATCCCATCATGTTGTTGCCCTAAGCCGTTCGGAGATTTCGGATAATAAGCTGACGGCACTCGGCGCCAGACCCTGTAAGGGCGACC
>JAKSCD010000459.1 GCA_022360775.1 Sneathiellales bacterium
TCTTCTTTCCTAACCGATTTTTCCTCCAGCATCCCGAAACCAGACATCCAGATATGCGCGGAATTTCTCACGGGCAGCTTGATCAGTTTCTATCCATCCAGCCACCCTGTAAGTCAGGATTTGTAGGAAAAAGGCTTGTACACCACTGGTCATCAGTCCAACGGATATATTCTCATCTTCTATTTCTTCTTCAATCAGGTATGCTGCCAGACTATCTTCAAATTGTTGACAGCTTTTCTGGAACTGTTTCGACCATGGTCCCTGATCAAAAGCAGACTGATTGATAAACAGATGAGCAAAGTCGGGATTGCCCGAGAAAAACAGAAGAAGCGGATCAAACAACCTCAAAACTCTGTTAGCAAGAGTATCATTTCTCTCCGCTGAAGCGAGAGCCTGCATCTGTGCCATCGCCGCTTTCATTTCCTCCATACCAACAGCAGCAATAAGATTGGATTTATCCTGAAAGTGAGCGAAGACAGTTCCCTTCGCTACCCCTGACGCTTGCGCGATCATCTCGGCCGTAACGTTCCTGCATCCCTTTTCTTCAAACAGCCGCCTTGTAGCATCCAGGATACGAGACTGGGTTTTGAGGCTTCTGGTCTGCACATTTTTCATGTTATGGCCTTTCAATTCTAAAATTGACCGCAGTCATTTTATATCTTATAACACCCAATAATTGACCGTGGTCATTTTTTAAAGGAAGTTATAATGAATGAAAAAGTCCTGATACTGGACGGACATCCTGAAGAAACCTCCTTCTGTCATGCTTTAGCCCAAGCAGCGGAAAAAGGAGCGCTGCAAAAAGGTGCGGAGGTTCGGCTAATTCAGATATCAAAACTGAATTTCAACCTTAATCTTGAAGGTGCTTATAAATCCCCTCATCCGCTGGAGCCGGACTTGCAGGCGGTTTTTGAAGATCTGCAGTGGTGCGATCGGCTGCTCATCATCCATCCTCTGTGGTGGGGATCCGCGCCATCGAAGCTAAAAGGACTTTTCGACCGCACCCTAAGACCGGGAGAAGCTTTTCACTATGAAGACGGCAAGCCCTTACCGGTCGGCCACTTTAAAGGAAAAACAGCTCAGGCTTTAATCACCTCCGATACGCCAGGCTGGTATTTACGACTGATTTACAAGCGTGGTTGGCATGTCATTCTGAAAAAACAAATTCTGGAATTCTGTGGCTTTAAAGTCCGCAATATTAAAAATATTGGCCCGATGCGTTCCTCAACCGAAAGCCAAAGGGAAAAATATCTTTTGCTTGCAGAGAGAGCCGGGCAAACTATCTGACTGTGTAAAAATAGTCGGTATTTAAAGCTATACTGACTGATCGCAGGAGCGGATTTCGCACTTTTATATTGACCCTGCTGGCGAGGGTTTTAGCTATTTGGGTGATAAACAGATAGTGAACCTGAAGGTCTTTTAATATTCTGGCAGAACCGCCTTTGCGGGTATGGCTGCAGGCAGTTTTCTGGGCCGTGCACTCCGATCGGCAAGAATTCCGGCGGTCAGCGCCCCTTGAATTCAGGTTTACGCTTTTCGTTAAAGGCGGCAAGTCCCTCGATACGATCATAGGAAGCTGCATGCAAGGCATTCAGTGACAACTCATAGCGAAGGGCTGCGTCCAGCGCCTGTTCCTGACCATCTTCAACCATTCTCTTCATACGCTTGAGACCCAACGGGCTTTTGGAGGCCAGTTTCCCTACCCATTCACGCAGTAACTCCTCAAGCTCCCGATCCTCACAAATCGCATTGACCAGCCCCCATTCCTGCATCTGTTCAGCCTCCAGGAATTCACCGGTATAAATCATTTGCTTTGCGCGATTAACGCCGATCTTTCTGGGAAGCCGAACGGAGCTTCCCCCCCCTGGAACAAGACCATAATTGGCGTGGGCATCACCAAATTTTGCGCTTTTGGCGGCCAGTACAAGATCGCAGGCAAGGACAAATTCCAAGCCGCCCGCAAGGGCCAGGCCATTCACAGCGGCAATGACAGGAGAAGGAAAATTTTCCAAACGAAGGAGAAGCAGGCGCAGCTGATCCAAAAACCGGCTATTCACCGATCCTGCCTCCTGCCCCTCCATTCGTTTTTTAGCCTCTTTGAGATCAACACCTGCGCAAAAGGCACGCCCTTTTCCACTGATACTGAGTGCACAGAGAGTGTCTAGATTTTCCGCTTGATCCAGCGCCTGATGCAGCTCCTCCATCATCAAGGGGGAAATGCTGTTCATCGCATCAGGCCGGTTCAGCGTAATATGGATATGCCGTTCATTCTCAGTCACAATAATTGTTTCAAACGGCATATCTTTTCCTTTCATCGCTCAGGATTTAACGAGACTTTCATCCCGGCACTTTATCATGCGAAGCGGTGTATAGATGATGGCGACTGTCCCATCCTGCTTCACAATTTTGTTGCGGGTCCGAACAAGGCCACGTCCTGGCCGACTTGTCAGGCGCGCTTCGATCACCTCACATTCCACATGAAGAGTATCACCTGCAAAAACCGGATTTTCCACATTCAGCTCCATATTGAGGAATGCATACCCCGTATGCTGCATCGTGGACTGGACCAGAAGGCCTTCAGCAAATGTATAGGCAAGCGCCCCTGGTGCGACACGCCCTTTAATATCGGACTTGTTTTCCAGGAATTCGAGATCCATAAACAGAACCTCCTGCATGCCCGTTGTGTTGATGAA
>JAKSCD010000079.1 GCA_022360775.1 Sneathiellales bacterium
ACTATTTGAGGTTGGGCCCATGGGTTTCTCCCCGTGTGGTTGGTCGGTTTATCTTTCACTATTATAGGATAAACACCCCGTCAGGGTCCAGTAGACGGCTGAATTGTCTCTTCAACAGAAGAGAAATTCCTTTGTAAAAGAAGCAAGATGAACTCGCCCGAAAGCGAGTTCATTCATGTGTTACATGCGGTGCATCGCACAGATTTTATTGCCGGAAGGGTCACGAAGATAGGCAAGATAAAGATCGCCCTTTGCACCTTCACGAACGCCTGGAGGATCTTCACAGGTTGTGCCGCCATGAGCGAGACCTGCGGCATGCCATCTGTCTGCGGCATCTGTATCCGCTGCTGCAAATCCGATTGTGCTGCCGTTTCCGTGGCTGGCCGCTTCCCCGTTAATCGGCTTGGTAATAGAGAAGATGCCTTCCCTGGTGAAATAGAAGCACCGCCCCTTGTCATCAATAACACCGGGCTTGTGCCCAAGCTCCCCCAGGATCGCATCATAGAAGGCCTTCGCCTTTTCCATATCATCCGCCCCGATCATAATATGACTAAACATTAAAGCTCCTTATTCTTTTTCTGCTTTTGATCATTCGGCGCAAAGAATAACGTCGAAGCCGGAAAATGACGACAGATTTAAGTATGTATTACGGAAAATTAGCGTTTTTTTCATAAGGCGAAAAAATATCAGGGAAAAATTCCAATTAACAGTTTCTGGCGATTTTCACGTTTCCGGCATAGCCTATTTGGCGTCCTGCTTAAACTCGGAAGACCAGTTCGCTGTAACAACTTTCAATTTACCGCTTTTACTCTGATGATCTGTCAGTTTATCGATGATTTTGTGACGGACTTTTTCCAGTAATTTTACAGAGAGCCCGAGGAAGGGATTAAAGGGATTAACACGGCTAAACGCCCAGATTTCCACTCTGGTTTGTGCACCATTAGCCTGTCCCCTGCAATGATAACCGTGAGTATTGACGATTACGAGAGTATTGCGCGGAACACAGACGGCTTTCGGCTGATCATATCCCAGTTCCTTCAGATCTTCTTCCGTTGCACGGAAAGAACCATCAGTGCCTGCTCTCGCTTCCCGTAGACTTTTTCGATATTCCCATTTGATTTTTGACCAACTGAGCTTGTGAGATCCCTTGATATATTTAAACGGCCCGTTTTCAGGCGTTACATCCACCATATAAAACCATGCTTTCATGGTTGGATGAAACGTGTCTGAATGGACGTCCTTTTGCGGGTCCTTTTCACCGGAAACATAATTATGGCGGATCGCCTGAATATAGTAGAGTGGCGGTCGCAACGTGGCGGCACAATATTGCAAACGTTTACGATATCCGGGAACGTCCAGCATTCGTTTACAGGCTGGAAGCTCTTTGCATTTATCGGGCGACAGACGCACCCAGTCAGTCGCAGTATCTCCTTCAATCTTTTCCGCTACCTGCCCTGAATATTGTATTGCTTCATGTTGGAGTGCTGCAAACTCTTCTTCGGGCAGGAAATCCTTAAGAACAATATATCCATCTTCGTGAAAACGCTTACGCTCTTCTTTCGGCATCAGGGGAGATAAGAGAAAGAACCTGAAATTACTGATCCCATGAGCGAGCAGAAGACGAAAAACATGCAGCCCTAAAAGATTTAGAATATAGCTCCCCACAACCGGATTTTCGCCAAAGGATTTACTTTTCGAGAAAATACTCAATATCCAGACAGGAAGAAGAGCAAGATTGCGAAGGCTTTTGTTCATTAATGCGTCTTTCTGTCAAAATCCCTAGGGAAAGTTTCTATTACCCAGAAACCGGAGAAGTCTGTTTTCAAAGCGTATCGAAAAACATGTGCTTCTCGCAAGTGAAACGTCACCCTGATTTGAAGATCGGCCTATACCAATAGAAATTGTTTCAGTATATAATATCAGGCTTGCACATGTTGTCTTCTATTTGAAGATCAACAGGTAATCCTGGAACAACAATAACGCACGATAAATACTCTTGAAGACAAATATACGACCTGATTCAGAAAATGACGGATGGAATTTTAAACCCTTCTTCATTTGCTACCCCATCGCCATTTTTCTCGCTCTCACTTTTTTCACAGATTACCGGGATCCTGTCTGGAGAACGGTTGATGTCGCTTTTTTCAGGCTTCTGAACGACACCCTGGCAGAGAATAATGTATGGACCACATTTATAGCCTGGTGCAATAGCGGTCCCTTTGATGCGGCATTGGGGGCGATCATGGCATTTCTTTCTTTTTGGGTTTTTTTCCATCCGGGATTTGGTGACTTTAAAGAACGGTTCGCCCGTATCACGGCAGTCGTGTTCGCAGTCCTTATACCGGTCGTCCTTGCCAAGCAGATATTTCGAAACTTTGAACGATTAAGCCCTGCACGCGATCTGGACGTTTTCTTTAATCTAAATGAGCTCGTCCCGGAAATCAGCGCAAAAGTAGGATCGTCAAGCTCCTTTCCCGGGAATCACGGTGTTGCTTCTGTCATGCTTGTCCTGTGCTTTTTTATCTTTTTCCGACGGTATCCAGGATTGGTCGCTGTGACTATTCCCATTGCAATTGTCAATGCGTTCCCGCGCCTTATCGGAGGTGGCCACTGGCTTAGTGACATTATTGTTGGTGCAGGCTCTTTCGCTCTTCTGACCTATCCGCTTCTGGTAGGAACGCCGTATCTGCGTTACATGCGTCGCTTTACCTCAGCCATGACCGATCATATTCTAACGCCTGTTCTTGAAAAGGTTGGTTTGGTGAGATTTATGCGTTGAGCATGACGTCGGCCAACTCCATCATTAGCCGGACGGTTTATCTGCTATGAAATTAAGCAGCCGCCTTTCAAAAGCGGTACTTTAAATTACATGTGTCATCCCTATTTCAATCTTTGTACCAGAAAATCAATCAGCATTCTCACTTTGACAGGAATAGTTGCACCTCGAGGATAAACCGCAAAAACATCGAGGCCTTGCAGTTGATAATCTGGTAGCAGTGTCACAAGACCATCCTTCTGATGTTCGGTGAATTCATTTTTCGGCAAAATACCCAAGCCATGCCCCTCTAGTACGAGCCGAAGGCGTGCTGCAGCGTTATTGGTGTGGATCGGACCTAAGATTTTAAGAC
>JAKSCD010000078.1 GCA_022360775.1 Sneathiellales bacterium
CGTTTTTCCACGAAGGCTTTTCGCGCTTCCTTGCTGTCTTCAGACGCAAAAGCAACAGACATTTCATCAAGAGCTGTTGGTGGGACCTGCTTGAAGGACATATCTTCAACCCGATACATTAACTCGCGTGCAGCCTTGAGACCGACAGGAGAAAGAGTTGCTATTTTTTTGGCTAGTTTGCGGGTTTCGTTCAGCAGGTCCTTTCTCTTGACCATTCGGGTAATCAGGCCAAGCCGGTCAGCTTCGGCGGCGGGCATGGGATCTCCGGTGAGGATCAATTCAGCCGCTTTCATTCGGCCAATAAGCTTCTGCAAATGCCAGACATGCATACCGGGAGGTGCCGCAAGATTGGGAACTCCCGGATATCCGAAATCGGCATCATCTGACGCCAGGATCATGTCACAGGCAAAAGCAAGGGTGCAGGCTCCTTCACGGGCATAACCCTGAACGGCACAGATGATCGGTTTGTCGAGCGCCCTCACTCGTTCCACAGTCTTGATATAGAAAAGACTGAGAAATTCTTTCATCTCGACGGGGCCAAAACTTTCGAGAAATTTAAGATCAACACCCCCGGACAACCCTTTCCCTTCGCCCCGGAGAATGATAACGCGGACATCATCATCTGCATCCGCCATGTCCAGTGCGTTCAGGTAATCATAGGTCAGTTCATAATCGATCAGGTTCGCAGGGGGGCGATCCAGTATGATTTCCGCGATGTTATTCTGGACGGTATATTTTAAAGTCGTGAAGTCAGTCATTTTATCTTTTATTTCGATAGCGGAACAAAAATCTGAGGCTATCTCTTTTCTTGTTATTTTTATCAATCTTACTCTAGCGGTTTTGATTTTTTTAGGCAAATTTACCGTAAAATTAGCGTTTTTTTATTTATAAGTCTCTGATTTATATGGAAAAATATACCGTTGGTTGTAAAAGAGCCTGCCTTAAGCACATATTAATTATTTTCCGATCATCATAGTGGTTAATTTTGAGGGGATTTTCCTGTCATAGGGGGACAGGAGAAATAAATTGAACCTTGGCGGGTAGAGATCACGCCACATGATTGCAGAGGACCAGTAAGTATCATGGGAGACAATGCACTGACTAAACTGCCTGGGGCAAAGGCAGTTCCTAACCTGGTGGCAACCAAATTCTCCAATCTGAAAACAAAGAGCAAAATTCTGGTAGGCATCAGTCTGCCTTTAGTGCTTCTTGTTGTTCTGGGTATTGTCGCTGTTGTGGACATCAATTCAATGGTATCCACAAATGAAAAACTGGAAGAATCTCGCTTGAAAGAAGCGAAGGCAGCTGCCATTGAAGCCTCTGCCGTGAATATGGAAACAGGCATGCGCGGGTATCTGCTCGCTGGCCGGGAAAGTTTTCTGGAGCCCTATAAAAATGGAGAGACAACAACTTACCGTCTTCTCGCTGAGCTTAAGGAAATCGAAAAAGATGTGCCGGAGCAGCTCGCTCGCCTTGAAAAAGCGGAAGAAATTCTCCGAAACTGGCAAAAAGATGTGACGGAGCCCTCCATCGAACTGCGCCGCCAAATTGGTGACGCGCCAACGATGAATGATATGGCCAGGCAGGTGGGAGAAGCCAAAGGTAAGGTCTATTTCGAGGAATTCAGAAAGCAGATTGGCGAATTTATTGAAATCGAACATAAGCTGCTCAAGGAACGCAACGCAGAATTTGCCAAAGCCAAAGAAGCCGTACAGAAACAGTTCAAGGTTGTTCGTGAAACGGCATCTGCTGTGGAAACGACGCAGTCCATTCTAAACGGGGTCTCTAAAGTCGAGCAACTGGTTGTTGAAATGCAGGCCGCGCTTCGGGGCTTTATGATCGGCGGAGACAAACAGTTCCTGGAACAATATCAGCAGGCCGAAGATATCATGTTTGCCGAGCTTGAAGTCCTTGGACTGGTTGTAGAGGAAAATGAGGAACATGTCGCTAAAGTAAGTGAGGCAGATGAGTTTATCTATACTTATGTAGAGAAAGCCATAAAGCCTGCAATTGCGTTGCGTCAGGGAGTTGATAACGGCACTAAAAACCTTATACAACTCAATGGGTTCATTGGAAGTAACCCTGCGGCTGATCAGCTTGAAGGTTTCCGTTTGGCCCTGGGTGCGATCGCACAAAAGGAAACAGAACGGATACATTATCGCAAATCGGATGCTCTTCAGGCTGAACAGGAAGTTGAAGCCGGTATCGCAACCATGATTGAAGCCGAGCAAAAAGTAACGCTCAGCTACCAACTAATCGAAGACGCTGAAGAGGTTCTTGTCGCCGGTATCAATATGGAAACAGGTATGCGGGGCTATCTGCTCGCAGGACAGGAGAGTTTTCTTGGTCCCTTCAATGAAGGGGTTGAGAAATTCAGCACAGCCATCAAGGAACTGACACAGAAAGTTTCCTCGGATCCTGAACTGAAAAAGTTGCTGGAAGGCGCTGAACAGACGATCCAGAACTGGCAAAAAGAGGTCGCAGACACGAATATTGCCCTTCGCCGGGGTATTGGTGATGCCAAAACCATGGATGACATGGCCGATCTTGTTGCTGAAGCGCGCGGTCAGAAATATTTCTCTGAATTTCGCGCAGTAATGGCTGAATTCCGCCAGGTGGAAGAAAATATCGTTGCAGAACGTGTTGAAGCCAGCCAGGCGGCTATTACAAATACATATCTGATTATTGCCTTCTGTGTGCTTGGTGCGGTTGCCATCGGTCTGGCACTTGCCTTCGTAATCGGAAACGGGATTGCAAATCCAATCCGTAAAATGACAACAGCCATGAACGAGCTGGCCAATGGCAAGCTGGATGCCGAAATTCCTGAAGCGAAAACGAAGGATGAAATCGGTGAAATGGCCAAAGCCATGAATATTTTCAAGGAGAATGCCCTGGAAACCGAGCGTCTTCGCAAAGAATCCGAGAAAAATGAGGCCGAACAGCGAGATCGTGAGGTCCGTGAAGCCGAAGAGAAACAACGCCGCGAAGAAGAGGCGGCGGTTGAGAAAGAACGTCAGGAAGAGGAAAATCGTGCAAATCTGCTTAAATTGGCAGACGAATTCGAAAAATCCGTTGGCAGTATTGCTGCAACAGTTGCGGATGCCGCAAAGGATATGCAGGGCTCTTCGCAGCAGATGCTGAGCACGGTTGAAGAAAGCAATCAGCAATCCTCCGGGGCCATGAGTGCTGCAGAGCAGGCTTCGGGTAGCGTGCGGACCGTGGCGAGTGCGGCTGAAGAAATGTCTAGCTCCATCCGGGAAATCAGCCAGCAGGTGAACCAGTCCACAAAAGTGGCCGGGGATGCTGTGAAACAGGCTGAAACAACCCATAAACAGGTTCAGTCACTGGTGGATTCATCCCAGAAGATTGGTGAAGTTGTGGCGCTTATTACGGATATTGCGGAGCAAACGAACCTTCTGGCTCTCAATGCAACAATTGAAGCGGCCCGAGCCGGGGATGCCGGTAAAGGATTTGCAGTTGTTGCAGCAGAGGTTAAAAATCTTGCCAATCAGACAGCCCGTGCAACAGAGGAAATCAGTAGCCAGATCGGCGGAATTCAAGGGGCAACCCAGCAATCTGTTGATGCCATCCAGAGCATTTCAACCACCATCAGTCAGATGGATGAAATTTCGGCAGCGATCGCGGCAGCCATTGAAGAGCAATCTGCATCCACAGATGAAATTACGCGAAGTGCAAGCGAAGCATCATCGGGTACGCAGGAAGTGACCGGTAACATCTCCAATGTGACCAAAGCCGCTCAGGAAACAGGTGATTCAGCCAATCATATGCTGGATCAGTCGAATAATCTGGCGGCGCAGTCTCAGGATTTGAATGAGCAGGTCGCCCTGTTCCTGAAGAGCGTGCGCTCGGCCTAAAATCGGAAAAGGGATCACTGAGAGTTCGGTGATCCCGCCAGTTTATACGGTTTCGCTACTGAGACTCTGTCCAAGGCCCTCTGCT
Organism: Sneathiellales bacterium; assembly: GCA_022360775.1. Taxonomy (GTDB): domain Bacteria; phylum Pseudomonadota; class Alphaproteobacteria; order Sneathiellales; family Sneathiellaceae; genus Sneathiella. The sequence continues at coordinate 3,961 of JAKSCD010000078.1, forward strand.
GTATTGGCAAGGGCAGCCAGGCAGTTTGCGGCTCTGTTTTGTGGTATATTGACAGAAAAGCGTGTGGTGAAAACTGCACCGCGTGGCTGTTCCCTGTGATCAGACTTCAAGCGGACGATATTGGCGTCATATTCGATGAAAACCTCACAAAGCCTGGCGAGAAGACCTGGCTGATCTTCACCTTCACATTTAATGCGATGGGTGATCTCCGTGGGAGGTGTTTCCGCATCAAGGACAGAAAAGCGCTTGACCTGGATATCCGCGTTTTGCAGATCCTTAAGAGACCGCAAGCCTGTTTCCAGTTCCTCTTCGGAGACATCAGAAGGAACATCGATAACGCTGGAAAACTCACCTCCTTTGGCAAGGATGGCAAAGCTGGTATCTCCCAAATTCACGCCCTTGTCGAAAAGCAGGCCCGCTACTTCTGAAATAAGTCCTACTCGATCCTTGGAATAAACAGAGAGAAGGGCTTGATAGCTGGCCATATCATACCTCGCTTTTTAAAGGGTCACACCTGATATGGCAGTCTACATGATATGGGATGAGGGGCGAATAAAATTAGGAAAAAACGCCTTATAAGGCCGCTTGCATCAAAATTTCTCTACTTCCTAACCGGGTGTTAACGAACACAGGTAATACTCTATCCTTCAGTAATTTGCACTTTAGTGGGCTCCCGCTGCTTTTTTGACGGAGAATTTCATGCTGATTGGTGATCTGCTGCTTGCGCACGGATTGGTAACCAAAGAGGATATCGAACTCGCCTCCCATCGACAGAAGGAATATGGGGGACGGTTGGGTGAAAACCTGGTTGCGCTTGGTGTTTTAACTCAGGATGAAGTTGACAAGGTCATCTATGAAGCCCCGCAGGCACCAAAAACAGTTTCGGATACAGGAATTCAGTCCGCGAGCCTGCTGAGGGTTCTTTTTAAATCAATCTATGTAAACAGCCTGGAAACAGCCACAGAGTTCTCCAATGCGATCAAGCTGCCGGTTCCGGTTATTAACCGTCTGATCCAGGAGGCAGGCGATCGCAAGTTTCTGGAGGCTTTGGGAAGTTCTGATCAGTCTTCATTTTCCGAAAACCGGTATGTGATGACGGAAGCTGGTCGCAGATTTGCTCTGGAATCCCTGCAGCAGAACCAGTATGTGGGCCCGGCCCCTGTATCCCTTGAAGCCTATCAGGAAAGAATTCAACAGCAGAAAATAACCAATGAACGGGTAGAACAATCTGAGATTGACAAAAGCTTTCAGAATCTTGTGATTGCCGACGATTTTGTGCGCCGTCTTGGACCTGGCATCAATGCAGGTAAAAGTATTCTGCTCTACGGGCCTCCAGGCAACGGTAAAACAACGGTTGCTGAAAAGGTCGCTGATATTTTCGCAAATGTTATTTACATCCCCTATTGTTTTGAGGTGGATGGGCAAATAATCAAGGTTTTTGATCCGGCCATTCACAAACCCGTTCTGCCAGAAGATATTGAACTTCCAAAAGCGGGGCTGCGACGTGAGGAATTTGATGGCCGCTGGGTGCCGTGTGAGCGCCCGATTGTCATCACAGGCGGTGAATTAACACTGGAGATGCTGGATCTCAGTTTTAATGCCCATGCCAAATATTATGAAGCGCCCCTTCATGTGAAAGCCTCCAACGGAACGTTCATCATTGATGACTTCGGCCGACAACTGGTTAGCCCCGAAGAACTGCTGAACCGGTGGATTGTTCCGCTGGAAAGCCGAATTGATTTTCTGAAGCTTCATACCGGTAAAAGCTTCCAGTTGCCTTTTGATGAGCTGGTTATTTTCTCGACCAACCTGTCGCCTGATGATCTGATGGATCCGGCTTTCCTTCGGCGTATTCCTTACAAACTGGAAACCATTGGTCCGAACAAGGATCAGTATTTCGAGATTTTCAAGATCGTGGCCGCTTCCAAAGGGCTTGAAATGACTGAGGAAATTCTTGAAATAGTGGTCAATGAATTACAGGTCAAGAACAGCTTTGACCTTGCTTGCTATCAGCCGAAATTCATTGTCGATCAGGTGATTTCAGCCTGTAAATATCAGGGAATTGCGCCGATCTTCAAGGAAGAGCTGGTCGTTGATGCTCTTAAAAATCTGTATACCAGTAGTGCTCAGGGCGCTGGTAAAACGGCGGCAAAATCACTGCAGCAGGCGACGACCCCGTTAGCTGCAGCTCAATAAGTTAAAAAGAAATCGTCTTATGCATATTCCTTGGCATGCAGGACGGCCTGGGTACGATTACTGACACCTAACGTTCTAAAGATCGCTGTAATATGCACCTTGACCGTGCTTTCAGCGAGTTCCAGTGCATTTGCAATTTCTTTATTGGATTGCCCCTGCGCCATAAGCTCAAGTACATTTTTCTGCCGGCGTGTCAGTTGCAGTGTTGCCTGCACAGACTGCTCCTGATTTGCCGGCGGCGCTGAAATTGCGGAGCTGGCAGAGGAGGTAATCGAAAAAGCTTGTGACGGAATATATTTTCCGCCTGAAAGAACAAGACGAATGGCACTGATAAGGACTTCGCGAGTCGAGGATTTGGGAATATAACCATCCGCCCCCAGACTTAGCGCCAAAGTCATATCTGAAACTTCCTCGGAAGCAGAAACAACCACAACAGGAATAGAGGGGTGTTCTTTTTTCAGTTTCCCGAGGGCTTCTTCAAAGCTGGATCCTGGCATTCTGATATCAAGAACAATAAGATCCGGAAGAGTGGTTTCACTTTCCATCTCTTCCTGTAACTCTTTGAAATCGTTGCAGTCTATTATAGTGGTCTCGGCATCCAGTTGCGCTAGCAGGCCAGAAAGGGCCATGCGGTACAAAGGATGGTCATCAGCAATCAATATTTTCATTTTATTATGTTTAGAAGTCGATTTCTAATATAAACGCGCGAACAGTATCATAGATTGATATAATTGTATAGGTAAATAAACCTGTTGGGGAAAACACCTTATGAGGGTGTTTGGCAGTTTTTTTACCACGTCATATGGTGCCGGTGTCCGGGATATAAAAAACGGGCCGACGAAAGGATCTGGTTTCCTGTCCAGGTCCGCCGATTAACCTGGATACAGGGGGTGGGCTGCTCCAGTTCCAGAAAGTGATGGGCTTCCGGTGTTGACATAACCGCTTCCAGTTTATGCTCGTGGGAGAGGAGTGAAAAATGAGCTCTGAAATAACTATCTGAGCCGCGCCGCTTAAAGTCATTTTTCAGGTAATCCGGAGCAAGCTCAGGGTTGACATAGCGATCTTCCAGAACCAGGGGAACACCATTTTCCCGATGGACAAGATAGGCGCGAAAGATAGTGTCTCCTTCATTGAGGTTTAAGCTCTTTGCATAATCATTTCCTATGGGTTCGGATTGCAGAAAATGCACATCACATTTATAGGCGTTCCCTCTTTCCTGAATAAGTACATCGATATCCTTTATATCCACAGCCGGAGTTTTGGACTTCGCTTCTGCAACAAAGGTTCCGACCCCTTGAATTCGCTCCAGATATCCATCCTGGGTAAGTTCCCGCAAGGCCCGGTGAATAGTCATTCTGGATATTTGCATATTCCGGACAAAGGTGTGTTCGGACGGGATCTGGTAGTGAGGAGGCCATTCATTAGACATGATCTTACCAATTACGTAATCTTTCACCTGTTTATACAGGGGCTTGGGAGGCCCCATATCCAGTTTGGGATCAGTTTCATTCATCAGTGAGATCATTTTTGGCTCCTTGCTGCATGGTCTTTGATCAGCTAGACGCGCCGTCTTTCTGCTTCGTGAAAAACTTTTCCTTTTCATCGGAGAAATCGAAAAGAATGCAATTTTATGCTTGAACGAACATTCCAAAAAAATATATGCTGCTCGTGATCAACACCATCTACACACATCGGTTGATGATCATCGGGCCCACTTCGAATTTTTTGCGCCCCTCGGAGTGGGCCTTTTTATTGCTTCTTTGCATTTGAAAATTCGTCTTGAAAATTTACCGTCCGGATTGCTTCAAAGGTCTTGATCCTTTGATAGCTTCTGTTCATATAGAGGACAGAAAAAATCTAATGCATGTGAGAAAAGACAGACATGACTGAAAAGACGCATGAGTTTCAGGCTGAAGTAGCCAAACTGCTGCATATTGTCACCCATTCCCTGTATAGCGAGAAGGAAATTTTCCTGCGCGAGCTGGTCTCAAATGCGTCCGACGCATGTGATCGCTTGAGATATGCGGCGCTCACTGAGCCGGCGCTGACAAAGGATGATCCGGACTTCAAGGTTACGGTTTCTCTGGATAAGGATGCAGGGACGCTGACCATCGAAGATAACGGTATTGGTATGACCGAACAGGAGATGATCGAAAATCTGGGAACGATCGCCCGTTCCGGGACGTCAAATTTTATGGCGAACCTCACAGGGGATGCTGCAAAAGATCTATCGGTGATCGGACAGTTTGGTGTAGGGTTTTACTCGTCTTTCATGGTGGCCGACAAAGTGGAGGTCACCAGCCAGAAAGCAGGCACAGATCTAGGACATAAATGGATTTCGGAAGGCCAGGGATCGTTCACTATTGATGAGGTGACACGCGAGGGCCGGGGCACGAGGATTGTTCTTTTTCTGAAAGAAGATGCCAGCGAGTATCTTGAAGCTTCTCGGGTGCAGTCCGTTATCAAGACCTATGCGGATCATATTGCCTTGCCTGTGATCCTTAAAACCGGGGATGAAGAGGGTGACGGTGAGACCGTCAATGCGGCAAGTGCTCTCTGGACCCGTCCGAAAAGTGAAATTACTGACGAGCAATATAAAGAATTTTATCACCACGTTGGCCAGGCCTTTGATGATCCCTGGATCACGCTGCACAGCCGGGTTGAAGGGGTTATTGAATATAGCCTTCTGTTATTTGTTCCCGGGCAGCCTCCCTTTGATCTTTTCAATGCGGAAAGAAAATCCAATCTCAAGCTTTATGTGAAGCGGGTTTTTATAACCGATGAATGTGAAGAGCTGATCCCGCCGTATTTGCGGTTTCTCAGGGGCGTTGTGGATTCAGAAGATCTGCCACTGAATGTCAGTCGGGAAATGTTGCAGAATAATCCGGTGCTGCGGAAAATCCGCACTGGCCTTGTGAAGAAGGTGCTGGGCGAGCTGGAGAAGCGTGCAAAGAATGATCTCGAGGGGTATCGTAAATTCTGGAACGGCTTTGGCGCCGTTTTGAAAGAAGGTATTTATGAGGATATGGAGCAGGGCGACCGCCTGCTTAAAATGTCCCTTTTCACATCAACCAAAGAAGACGAGGGAACGTTCCTGAGCGATTATCTGGAGCGGATGAAAGAGGATCAGGAAGCCATTTACTATATCACTGGTGAAGATCTGGATGCCCTGAAACAGAGCCCGCAGCTTGAAGGCTTCAAGGCCAAGGATATCGAAGTTCTTCTTCTCAGTGACCCGATAGACAGTTTCTGGCTGAGCCGTCACAGTGCCTTTGAAGGAAAAGAGTTTAAGTCCGTCACACGTGGATCCTCTGAACTTGATAAAATGAAAGACAAAGAAGATGCGGATCAAAAGGATGGTGATAAAGAAGAAAGTGCCAATCTCTCTACCCTGATCGCTGCTTTCAAACAGGCGCTGGATGGCAAGATCAAGGATGTGCGTTCTTCTTCACGGTTAACGGACAGTCCGGTTTGCCTGGTTGCAGATGAAGGGGATATGGATATTCATCTGGAAAAGGTATTAAAAGCCCACAAGCAGCTCTCAGGCGGTGATTCTCAACGAATTCTGGAGCTCAACCCGGATCATGACCTGATCCGTAAACTGGCCGAGAAAGCAGACTCGGATGCGATGTCGGAAAAACTTTCCGATGCGGCCTTACTGCTTCTGGATCAGGCAAAAATTGTTGAAGGTGATCCAATTTCGGACCCGGTTTCCTTTTCCAAGAGAATGGCGAATTTTATGTCTTCCGGCCTTTGAGAAAAGCGTCCATTAATGCGAAAAGAGGCTGATACAGCCTCTTTTTTTTGTTTCTGCATTCAAATTATAGGAGATTTTATTATATATAATACAATTTAAAGTTTATTCGGTGCTGTTATGAAATCAGCAATTCGCTGCTATATTCTGTTCGCTGTCTGCCTCCTACTGATGAACGCCTGCACATTGGGTGCAAGCAAGCAGCTCTCTGCTGACGCAAGCCGTTTTGCAATTTCTGTTGAGCTTCTCGCCGATGTTCTGGAAAACCAGTATAACCGTACGGAAATCGCCAACAGGATTGTTCTTAGAGACAGTATTGATTTACAGCTGCAGCTGGGCGGAAATCCCGAGGTGTCGGTCGATCCTCTGTTCAGCCAGCGCCAGACACTGGCCCGTAAATCCGTTTTGATGGCTTTGAAGGAATATGCAAAACAACTAAGCCACCTGCTTGAAGGAGAGACACTCCAGTCACTGAGTACTACAGGCATAACTACAGCAAGTGATTTGAAGAAGATAACGACACAACAATTCGACCTCTCTCATTCCCTTAATCATTTTCAAACGCACAAACTGATTTCTTCTCTTTCCGGATTTGCCAAAATCCTGCTTCTGCCCAAAAGAAATCAGGAACTGGCCAGTATTACCGCCCGGATGCACGAACCTCTCCGTCAGCTTTCCGCCCTTCTTTATCTTGATATCGGGTCTTCTGCGCAGGATGGCTTGCACTGTTCCCTTTCCCTGCCCCCATCCCTGCTTGCAACTGAAAAAGCGGATCAAAAAATCTGTAAAGGAGGGTTACGCGGGCTTATGGATAATGCGCTCAAGGTCGACGTACAGAACTGGAAGCAGCGGGCAAGCCTCTTATCCATGACCAGAGGCAGTACAAGGGCAAACCGGCGCGCCTTGATTGATCATATCTTTGATCTGCAACAGCTCAAACAGGACGCGGATGATTTGATGATAGAGGTTCAGCAGGCACTCGTTCTGATGATCAACGCACATGCAGAGCTCGTTGTGTCGCTACAAAGGCAAAACAGGAATTTGACCAGTTTGAGTAAGGCTGAAAACGATACAGGGGGCCCGCTTTTCATTTTTACCAGCGAAATGATCCTCATCCAGCAGGAAAATGATCAGGTAGAAGCGTTGTTTACTCGCATTAAAAAGGAATGAAGATGAGTCAATCTGTTGTCAGTTACAGAGTTGCCTATCAAAGACTGCTGGCAGCTCAACAGAAGCTTGATGAGCTGAATATCTCGGTCTTGCCTCTGCCGCAGCAGCTGAACCTTTTGAAGTCCCAGCAGGCGCTTTACAAGGAAATCCAGGCGCTGCAAATTCGCAAGATGACAGCACGAACAGACCAGTTTAGAGCGTTGACAAAAGATTTCGTCAACGCAAAGGAAGGGTTTCGATCAATCGAGCGATGGGCAGAGGAGGCTCAAAAAGCAGGCGCTGTTGCCAGCGGACTTGTCAGAGGCCTCTCGCTTGTTCTTTCACTGCTCTGACTATTTCCGGGCCGGGTCCATTAACGGATCCACCGGACGGCGGGTAATACTGTAACCGGCTTCTGCGGGGATATTGAGGAATTTACCGTCCTCTGTCTCCTCCATAACCGGAAGCACGGAGACGGTTTTTGTCTTACGGGATCCGTCAATAGCTTCATCGGCAGATCCAAATCGTCCAAGATATTCCACATTCATCAGGGTCGGGAAAATAATCGTGTATTTTCCGGCCTTCGCCTCCTGTTGGGCCTCATTGGGGCCAATCCACACTGAATCAACAGATTCCTCACCATCATGAACTGCCAGCTGTTCTGCAGGGGCCTTGGCAACAAAGAAGTGGGTATCGAAGCGCTTGGGCATGAAGGTTGGGGTCAGCCAGTGAGAATAATGCGCCAGCAAATCTGTGGCCAGTTCCAGATTTTCTGCCTGAGCCATGGAGAGGATGTCAATTTTGCCGGATTGCATATCCTTGCGATACTGATCGACCATAGGATTGAGCCGGTCGGCAGAGATCAGGCTACCGGTTTCTTTGTCCCGGGCAAGAAGAACACAACATTCCTCGAACGCTTCGCGAATGGAAGCTATTTTAAACGAAAGCAGGGGGTCATCAGCGGCCTGGCTTGCAGGAAGGTGGCTGGACAGGCCTTCAGCAGAATCGCCTTCATCAACTTTTCCGCCAGGAAAAACCAGTGCTCCGGATGCGAAGTCGATCTGGTGATGCCGGACAACCATAAAAACTTCGAGCTTATCCAGTTCTTTATCACAGTCCCGGACAAGCAGGACAGTTGCGGCAGGCTTTAAGGGTGAAGGTGTTTTCGTCATTATCCAAGCTATCCGTTTTTATTGTTCTTTTAAAGGTTATAGCCTGTGTTCCGGGACCAGAGCAAGCCCCGGAGAGAAATGGAATTTGCTGTTAAAAATCGATTTCAAGCGCCGCGATTATTGGCCCGAATCCTTTTTCCTGGACAAGAATGGCGCAGCCATCACGACCATTTTGCATCAGATCCGCAAGTGCTAGCGTGAAGGTTCTTGGCTTGCCGTCCCATTCTCCGATCGCCTGGGTTTTGCGAACAATATTATGATAGGTAATATGCTTTCCTGTATTCTCGCCGCGGCCGATTTTTACGTCTTTCGCTGCGTTAAGATCTACCTGCCAGATAACGGCTGAGGAAGAATGCTCCGGCAGAGTGATATGGATCTTGTCCCCGTCGAACTTCCATTTCAACTCGAGCTTTTTGGCATGGCCCTGATACTTCTGCAAGTTATCTTCCAACTCATGGGGGTTTGAGCCGACAAAATGATCCTGCCCGCCGATAACCATTTGCGGTGTATAGACATAGCGGGCGCTAAACTGATCCCGATACCGCACTTGCCGGGTATCATTTTCAATATTTCCAAAGGTGTCTTTCCAGCCGATATAATCCCAGTAGGTGACAGCAAAGGAGAGGCCCAAAATCCCCGGTGTTTTGACCAGATCTCCCATAATTCTGTCTGCAGGCGGACAAGAGGAACAGCCTTGCGAGGTAAAAAGTTCAATCACCGTATGAGGTTGACGGGCGCTTTCTGCCTGTGCTGTGAAACTTAGGCCAAGAGCAATTGCTGAAATCAGTGTTGAGAAGACATATTTTTTCATACCCTCAACATAGCCACGGCTTCTTTCACACGCAATTCACCCTTCAGTGAGCAAAAAGAACGGATCCGTTACAGGTCTTTTACTCCGCTCGTCCGGATTTATTCCTTACTCGGCAGAGAGTTTACGCAAGACATACTGCAAAATACCGTCATGACGATAATAGTCTACCTCATCCAGGGTATCGATCCGGCAAAGAAGGTCGACTGTTTCAGTACTACCATCTTTTCGGGTGATCCTGCAGGGCACTGTCATACGTGGTTTAATTCCGTCTGCGATGCCGGAAATATCCACAGTTTCTGATCCATCGAGTTTAAGGCTCTTCCTCGAAACACCATCTGGAAATTGAAGAGGGAGAATACCCATACCGACAAGATTGGACCGATGGATACGCTCGAAACTTTCTGCAATAACGGCCTTTATCCCCAGAAGACGGGTGCCTTTCGCGGCCCAGTCCCGGCTGGATCCGGTCCCATATTCCTTGCCTGCGAAGACAACCAAGGGAATACCGTCTTTCTGATACTGCATCGATGCGTCATAAATCCATTGCTGCTTTCCGTCAGGCATATGCCGTGTTACGCCGCCTTCTGTCCCCGGGGCCAATTCATTGCGCAGACGAATATTGGCAAACGTACCCCGCATCATAACCTCATGATTTCCGCGTCTTGATCCATAGGAATTGTAATCTTTGCGACTGACCTGATGGCTGTTTAGATAGCTGCCTGCCGGGCTCTCTTCTTTAATTGCGCCAGCGGGTGAAATATGATCCGTCGTCACAGAATCGCCAAGCAATGCAAGAATGTGAGCACCTTCAATATCGGAAATCTCGCCGGGTTCTTTTTGCATGCCCTCAAAATAGGGAGGGTGCTGGACATAGGTTGACGTGTCGTCCCAGGCATAGGTTTGGCTATCGACTGTTTTAATATTCTTCCAGTCAGCATCACCGGCGAAAACATCCTTATACTGGTGAACAAACATGTCTCGATCGAGAGAGGAGCGGACCATTGACAGGATTTCCTCGTTACTGGGCCAGATATCTTTCAGGAAAACAGGGTTTCCATCCTGATCTTCACCTAGTGGATCCTGCGTAATGTCAATATTCATTGACCCCGCTAGGGCATAGGCAACAACCAGGGGCGGGGAAGCCAGATAATTGGCTTTTGC
>JAKSCD010000077.1 GCA_022360775.1 Sneathiellales bacterium
GAGGAAGATGTTACACGGATTATGGCGATCTGGAAAAGATGCCGGGAGCGTCATAATCAAGAAGGGCCGTATCTTTTTGGCGAAGCCTCACTTGCCGATGTTGCCTATGCGCCGGTAGTTATCCGATTCTTAAGCCGCTCTCTTCCGCTTGACGACATCTTGAGCGATTACTGCAATGCTGTTCTGGATTTACCGGGATTTGCCGAATGGCGCGATGCCGCCGAAAAGGAAGAGTGGGTATACGAACAATAGAGAAAAGAGGATTTAGAATATTCACCTGAATAGTTTTCTTATCTTTTTGTTATATAAGGCTAAAAATTAAGCATGTGATTATAAAAATTGCATGTCACTTTCGAAAACCTTATGACTCTCTTTCAGATATCGGAAGGCATAATCTTCTGAGGCCTTGTTCATTTAAGAAAGAAAAAAGCTGAAAACTTGACCAATTGGTCAGATTTTAGTTACACTTTTTCTAATGGACAAGGTTCGACATGTTTCTGGCATGAAAATTGAAGTCTGCAAAAGACATGAACCGCAATAGGGTCTTTAAAGGCCTTTTAACAAGGAGAGCGAAATGGGGATAAGAAAATTGTTATCTGCGCTGGCAGTTGGCATGATGATGATCATGACGGCTGCGGCTGCGCAGGCGGAAAAAATTAAGGTCGCTGGTATTTACACTGTTCCAGTTCAGCAAAAATGGGCTGGCACACTGCATCGTGCGTTGGTACAGGCTGAGAAAGAAGGGCAGATTGATTACGTCTTTTCAGAGAAAACAGCCAATACGGACTATGTTCGTGTTATGCGTGAATATGCAGAAAGTGGCGCTAAGCTGATTGTCGGCGAAGCCTTCGGTATTAGCCGTGAAGCCCGTAAGGTTGCAGATGATTATCCGGAAGTTGCTTTTCTGATGGGTGATCCCGGTGACAAGCACGGGAAAAATTTCTCGGTTTTTGACAACTACATCCATGAGCCCTGCTACTTGATGGGGGTTATCGCCGGGTCCATGACTAAATCCAACAAAATCGGTATGATCGGTGGCTATCCGATTGGGGAGGTAAACCGTCTGTTCCACGCCTTTATGGCTGGTGCACGTTCCGTTAATCCGGATGTAGAATTCAAAGTCTCGTTCATTGGTTCCTGGTATGATCCGCCAAAAGCCAAGGAATTTGCTTTCGCACAGGTTGAAGCAGGTGTTGACGTCCTTTATGCCGAACGTGCTGGTGTTGTGGATGCAGCCCGCGAAAAAGGTATTCTGGCCTTTGGCAACGTTAATGACATGAATAAAGAAGAAAACGGCAAGGACGTTGTGGTGGCTTCTGCACTTTGGCACATGGAAAATGCGATTAATAATGCGATTTCCGATGTGAAAGCAGGTACGTTCCAGGCATCGAATTACAAAGAATGGACCATGATGCAAAAAGGCGGTGCAACTTTGTCTCCTTTCTATGAATTTGATGCAAAAATCCCGGCTGCTGCAAAAGCAAAAGTTGCGGATTTGACGAAGCAGATCATGAGCGGAAAATTTGTCGTCGATATTAATGACGAACAACCGAAATCCACTTTCTAATAAAGAAGGGTGAGCCCTAAGTGGCTCACCCGTTTTACTTGCTAACTTGTTTGGTAATTTAGGGGAAGCCAGTGTCCCAGGCAGAAACCGTCCTGCGCGTTGAGCAGATAACCAAGAAATTTGGCGACCTCGTCGCAAATGACGCGATCAGCTTTTCCTTGGGCAAAGGCAAGGTCCTCTCGCTTCTCGGTGAGAACGGGGCGGGCAAGACCACCTTGATGAATATTATTTTTGGTCATTACACGGCAGATGGTGGTCATATAGAAGTTTTCGGAAAGCAGCTCGATGCCAGGAGCCCGGCTGAAGCTATTGGGCTTGGTGTTGGAATGGTCCATCAACATTTTACTCTTGGAGATAATCTCACCGTTCTGGAAAATATTATTCTGGGAACGGAGAGTTTCCGCAGTCACCGGCAGGATATAAAAGGTGCTCTGGCAAAGCTGGACCAGCTTTCAGAAGAGTTTGGGCTGGCTATAAACCCGAATGCACTTGTGAAAGACCTGACAGTTGGCGAGAAACAACGTGTCGAAATTCTCAAAGCCCTGTTCCGCGGCGCACGCATCCTTATTCTGGATGAGCCTACCGCAGTTTTAACGCCGCAAGAAAGTGAGCAGCTTTTTGATACCTTACGGGATATGGTCTCTCGCGGATTATCTGTCATCTTTATTTCCCATAAACTCAATGAAGTGATGAGCATTGCAGATGATATAGCTGTCCTGCGCCACGGAAAACTGGTCGCTGCATTTCCCATTGAAGATGCCTCTAAGGAATTGATCGCCGAAAAGATGGTGGGTGAAGCCATAGATCCACCGAAACGAGAACCCCTCGCTATTGGTGCAACAGTTCTTGGACTTTCAGATATTAGTGTTCAAGATGAAGAAGGGGTTTCACTTCTTAAAAACGTATCGCTTGATGTGCATCGACATGAAATCATCGGCATGGCCGGTGTTTCCGGAAATGGACAAAAACCTCTCTCTGATTTGATTTCAGGGACGCTTTCTCCTCAAAATGGAACTTTTACTCTCGCCGGTGAAAAAATCGAAAAATTTGATCCCCATTTGATGGTTGAAAAAGGCGTTGGCCGGGTGCCTGAAGATCGGCATCATGAAGGCGTTGTCGGCGATTTTTCCGTTGAGGAAAATCTGGTCCTGGAGAATTACCGATCTCCTCAGTTTTCCACTCGTGGCTGGCTCAAGGCCTCTGCGATAAAAGAACATGCCAATAAATTGATCCGGATGTTTGATATTCGGGGGGCGGCCCCGGAAACGACGGTACGCGGACTTTCTGGCGGGAACATGCAGAAAGTAATCCTGGCCCGTATTCTTGAAAATGAGCCGGATCTTATTCTGGCAAACCAGCCGACTCGCGGTCTTGATGTGGGAGCGGCGACCTTTGTTCATGAGCAGCTCTTGAAAGCAAGGAGCCGAGGGGCAGGAATTCTGCTGATCTCGGAGGATCTGGAAGAATTGATGGCGGTTTCCGACCGTATTGTCGTGATGTATCACGGTCAGCTTAGTAATCCCATGCAAGTGGAGGATGTTTCCGTGCAGCAACTTGGTTTGTTGATGAGTGGTGAAGGTTTCGCATCTCCAGAAAGCGAGGAGAGTGCCCATGTTGCTTGAGCCACGCAAACATACCCCTTTATGGATGACGATCAGTGCGCCGATAATCGCTGTTGTGATCGTGCTTATCCTGTGCGGTGGATTAATCGCCTGGGCGGGCGCACCGCTTCTTGACTCCTATATCGCCCTGTTTGTTGGGGCCTTTGGATCAAAATTTGCACTTGCGGAAACCTTTGTGCGGGCGACCCCGCTTATACTGACTGGCCTTGCTGCTGCCGTGGCTTTTCGAGCGAAGCTCTGGAATATTGGCGGTGAAGGGCAGCTTTACATGGGGGCGCTGGCGACCACCTATTTTGGGACCGGCTTGATTACTTTGCCGCCTGCTCTGATGATCCCGTTTCTTTTTATTGTTGGTGCGATTGCAGGAGGGCTCCTCCTCCTGGTGCCGGCCCTATTAAAAACCAGGCTAAAAGTGGATGAGGTGGTGACCACGCTTTTGCTGAATTTTGTGGTATTGCTTTTAGCGAACTATCTATTATTTGGCCCGTGGAAGGACCCTCTCGCAATGGGGTGGCCACAAGGGGCTCCTGTCATTGACGAGGGGATCTTACCGAACCTGGTCGCGAAAACCCGTCTTCATGCCGGTCTGATTTTCTCTCTTGTCGCAGCACTTTTTATCTGGCTTTTGATGACGAAAACCAAATGGGGACTTGAGATCCGTGCCGTTGGGAATAATCAGGATGCTGCGCGTTTTGCCGGCATCTCCATCAATAAAACAATTATCCGAACAGCCCTGATTTCTGGTGGCCTGGCGGCATGCGCAGGGGTCACTGAAGTTGCCGGAACAAAAGAATATCTCACACTCGATATCTCTCCGGGTTTCGGATATACGGGCATAGCTGTTGCCATGCTGGCCGGGCTTAATCCGTTGGCTGTTATTATTTCTGCGCTCTTTATTGCAGGTATTTTCAATGGTGCGGATAGCATGAGCCGGGCGATGGATGTGTCCAACTACATTGCTGATGTCATCACCGCTGCCTCTTTGTTGTTAGTTATGCTGTCGGTCATGCTGACTCGCATGCGGATCCGTTGGAACTAGGGGGGCTTATGGAATTCTTTGAGATGTTTTTGGCCGTCGGGTTCTGGTCGGCAACGATCCGAATGGCAACACCCCTGATTTTCGGCACTTTGGGGGAGCTGATCTGCGAGCGTGCAGGGATTCTCAACCTTGGGATTGAAGGAATTATGACCACCGGTGCCATGGTCGCCTGGATGTGGGTTTATCAGGGGGGCGGTTTATGGGAAGCAGTGTTTGTTGCTGCCTTTTTCGGTATGCTTTTCGGCTATCTGCATAGTATTTTTTCAGTTTATATGGGGCTTTCACAGCATGTAACCGGTATTGGTATCACCCTGCTTTCTACATCGCTCAGTTATTATGCCTTTAGAATGCTCCTGCCAGGGGTAACCACGCCGCCAAAAATTACGCCTTTTGAGGAATGGCCTGTACCTTTGCTCTCGGATATCCCCGTGATCGGGGAGGCGTTGTTTAATCAATCCCCGCTTACTTATGTTGCGTTCCTCTCGGTTCTTGCTGTGGCCTATATACTGTACCGCACCCCCCTTGGGCTTGCGGTGAGAATGGTCGGCGAAAACCCGATGGCTGTTGAAGTGCAGGGGATAGATGTCTACAAACTCAGAACCGGTGCGGTTATGGTTGGAAGCGCCTTTATGGCGGTAGGCGGTGCCTTTTTCACCATTTCTGTTTTTGATGCTTTCTATTTTGACATGATTAACGGGCGAGGCTGGATCTGCGTTGCCCTTGTGATTTTTGCTTCCTGGAAACCCAGCAAAGCCCTGTTCGGTGCGCTTTTGTTTGCTGCATTTGACGCGATCCAGATCCGGGTGCAGCAGGCCAGTGTGTCCTTTATCCCCTATCAGTTCTATTTGATGATGCCTTATATCTTCAGCATTCTGGCCTTGATCATTATGTCAAGAAAGGCAGCCTATCCAAAAGCGCTGCTGGTTCCCTTCCGAAGAGGACAACGTTAAGGAATGACCATGTTGGATTTAATCATCAGAAACGCTCGCCTTGCCGGTGACAAAGACGGCTTGAAAGATATCGGGTGCAAGGATGGCAGGATTGCGGTTGTTGAAAGCTCGTTGGAAGCGAAAGCAAAAGAGGAGTTCGATGCGGAGGGGTATCTTCTAACTGCTCCGTTCGTAGACAGTCATTTCCATATGGATGCAACCCTCACCTATGGCCGGCCCAGGGTTAATCAGTCCGGTACCTTGCTGGAAGGAATTGCCCTTTGGAGTGAGGTAAAGCCTCTTCTGGATGCAGAAGATATAAAGTCCCGCGCTCATCAGCTTTGCCGATGGGCTGCAGCAAAGGGAACATTGGCTATTCGCTCTCACGTGGATATTTGCGATCCATCCCTTTTGGCAGTTGAAGCATTGCTTGAAGTTGTAAAAGAGGTAGAGCCCTATATCGATCTTCAGCTTGTTGCTTTTCCGCAGGACGGCTTTTTTCGGGACCCGCAAGCCGAAGAGTTGCTTGTAAGGGCGCTGGATAAGGGCGTTCATGTGGTTGGCGGGATTCCTCATTTTGAACGGAGTATGGAAGATGGGAGCCGGTCGGTAACAGCGCTTTGCGAACTGGCGGCAGAGCGGGGGCTGATGGTGGATATGCACTGTGATGAAAGTGATGATCCGCATTCCCGTCATATTGAAATGCTCGCTCGGGAAACCAGCCGTTTGGGATTACAGGGTCGGGTTACGGGGTCGCATCTTACTTCCATGCATTCCATGGACAATTATTATGTTTCCAAACTGATCCCGCTGATGAAGGAAGCCGAGATCAATGTCATTGCAAATCCGCTGATCAACATCACACTTCAGGGGCGCCATGATACCTATCCGAAGCGGCGGGGAATGACACGGGTAAAGGAATTGGCTGAGGCAGGCCTGAATGTTGCTTGTGGTCATGATTGTGTAATGGACCCCTGGTATTCCCTTGGCAGTCACGACATGCTGGAAGTTGCCTCAATGGGACTTCACGTGGGACAGATGACCGGCCAGGCAGAAATGATGGAGATGTTCCGTTCTGTTACTGAAAACGGAGCAAAGACGCTTGGGCTTGAAGGATATGGCCTTGAGGTCGGTTGCAATGCTGATTTTGTTATTCTGCAGGCGAAGAATGAAATCGAAGCCTTGCGTCTCCGTCCGGCAAGGCTTCGGGTTTATCGGCGCGGCAAGCTTTTGTCTTCCACCCCGAAGCAATCCGCAACTGTATATTGGGGAGATGTTACGGCCGATGTTGATTTCACTCTTTGATTACCGAGCGACGGGACTGTAGGAGAACAGTTCCCTTTCTTCTGCAACACCCTTCAATTTAAAATGGCCGACAGAGTTATGTGGGCAGTCCAGGGGCTGTGTGAATTCGCGGGACATCAGTACAGGTTCTGCAATATCGCTGCATAAATCCGCGATCCGTGCCACTTCATTGGCGGCGCTCCCGATAACCGTGAAATCAAGCCGCTGTTCACTGCCGATATTCCCATACATGACTTCACCAAAATGGGCCCCGGTTTTACATTGGAGATTTTCCGAAAAATCCGATTTCTCAAGATTGGAATAGATATCCTGGATTGCCATGGCTGCGTTTTTACAGGCGGCTTCACAGCCTCTTTTTGTGCTTTCATCGGTTGGAAAGATAGCGAGTACAGCATCCCCGATAAATTTCAGAATATCGCCGTCATGGGCGTAAACAGCCTGTGCAATAGCATCAAAAAAATGATTTAGAAGCTCCAGATATTTTTCCTGGCCCAGGCTCACTGTTAATCCTGTGGAATTGACCAGATCACAATGGAGTATGGCCGCTTCGATCTTGCCGCCATCTCCTCGTTTTGTCAGTCCGTTCAACACCTGAGTGCCGGCGGATTTTCCAAGATAGGTCTCCATTAGGGCGCGGGTATTGGAATTCAGTTTATGGACTTCATATAATCGGGCAATCATGGGAAGAGCTTCATACATCTGACCCAGATGCTCGGTGGTAAAACCAAAAGGATCATCCGATGTAAGGGTCATGTTATGGATGTGACCGTCTGAGAAAACGAGAGGGAATGCCACATAATCGGTGGCCCCTTCCGCCTGAAGC
Source organism: Sneathiellales bacterium (assembly GCA_022360775.1). Lineage (GTDB taxonomy): Bacteria > Pseudomonadota > Alphaproteobacteria > Sneathiellales > Sneathiellaceae > Sneathiella. The sequence continues at coordinate 7,286 of JAKSCD010000077.1, forward strand.
TCTTTCATTATGGGAAAATCAAATTCCGTCTGATCTTTTCGCAGCTTCTGGCGAATGCCGCCGAGCCCTTCACTGACCAGTTTTAAGGGGCTGTCCTGATAGGCAGATGTGTTAACACTGTCATGATACATTTGCCGTCGGTCTACCTGATCATCAGATTTGCGCCAGACGTAACTCTCGCCCGCCAGCAAGGGATGAAGCTGTCGGATGGCAACATTCAGTCGCATGATGGGAAAACCCATATGGTGAAGGCGATGCGCAAGCTGACGGGTCAATTCCGTAGGGCTGTCATTCCTCCAACGTCCTTGCGCAAGCCATTCAGTCAGTGAAAAATTTTCCTCAGGCGATTTGTCTTTGTCATTAAGATGGATTTTCTGATCATCAATATAAAGCTGATCAAGGGCCGTATCATAAAAGGCCAGATGCTCGACAATTTCCTGTGCATCCTCTATCGGGCTTTCATACGACCAGGCGATATTTTCAACCACATCATTTTCCAGATTAAGGGACCAATGGGTTGCATTTCCTTTAAACGGGCAGAAAGTCCGGAACTCTGATTGCACTAACAGTGCCATATTCACATCCCGGCGCGGAATGTAATAAACCGGATCATGATGGGTTTCATGCATTTTAAGGGCATTGCTACTGTCAAACAGCAACAGCCCTTGATGATAACCGCGTATGCGCTTTCCCAGTTTTTCGATACCAAGCGTATAGCTTGCTTTAACGCTTTGCTTGTTCATCAGCTTACCCCGGTTGAGATCTCGCTTTATTAGATATGTAAAAGAAGGGGAAGGGCAAGCTCTTCGATCGTGCTGCGATCACAGAATGTTTTACTTTTCTAGTTTCCCCTTTCATTATGACAACATATCCGGAACAACAAGAAGACAGATATGAGCGAAGGATATGATGCAATCGTGGTGGGAGCAGGGATTGCAGGGCTGGTCACGGCGCTGGAGCTGGTTGAGGGCGGTAAAAAAATCCTGATCCTGGATCGAGATAAAAAGGAAAATCTCGGGGGGCTGGCCAAGGAAAGCTTTGGCGGAATGTTCTTTGTGGATAGCCCGGTTCAACGAAAAGGGAAGATCAGGGATAATCCTGAACTTGCCTATTCTGACTGGCTGCAATTTGCCGAATTCGGGGAACAGGACCACTGGCCCCGTCAGTGGGCAAAAACCTATATCGAACGCAGTATTCCGGATATCTATGAGGTGATTACGAAGAGAGGGATTGATTTCTTCCCTGTCGTTAACTGGGTAGAGCGCGGTCTTTACATTCCCGGAAATTCTGTCCCTCGATTTCATCTGGTATGGGGAACGGGATATGAACTTGCAAACGTTCATATCCGGCAATTGCAGCCTTTTATAGATGGCGGGCAAGTAACAATCGGTTTTGGGGCTTGCGTACAGGAAGTACTGACATCGGGCGGATATATCTCAGGCGTTGCCGGTGAGTATGAAGCTGAAGGCAAGGCATTTGAGTTTGGCGCCGACACCGTCATCCTTGCTGCTGGCGGAATTAATGGAAGTGATGACGCTGTCCGTCAACACTGGCAGTCAGACTGGGGAGCAGCGCCACCCGCGGTGATCCTGAACGGCTCTCATAAATATGCAGATGGAACGCTCCATGCGGCGGCAACTGCTGTTGGCGGCAGCGTGACACATCTGGACAAAATGTGGAATTATGCGGCAGGTGTTCATCATCCGCGCCCAAGAAAACCAAGACATGGTCTCAGTCTGGTTCCCAGTAAAACAGCACTCTGGCTGGATGCAGAAGGAAAGCGGTTTGGACCAGAACCCCTGGTCTCCGGCTTTGATACCTGGGATCTTGTTCGCCGGATTTGTCAGCAGGACCATAAATATTCCTGGGCTGTTCTTAATCGAAAAATTGCCTTGAAAGAACTGGCCATATCAGGTGCTGAATTTAACCCGGCCGTCAGAGATAAAAAGAAAATTGCGTTTTTGAAAACCATCCTGTTTGGCAATAAGGCGTTGCTTCAGGATATGACCACGAACTGTATTGATTTTGTAACGGCAGGATCAGTGGAGCAACTGGTGGAAAAAATGAATGCGCTCGAAAATCCAATGCCTGTTCGTGAAGAGAATATCCAAAAAGCAATCAGGGACTATGACGCGCAGCTTGATCGGCCGCGTGCGCAGCGCAATGACGATCAGCTCAGGCGTATTCAGCATCTTCGTCAATATCGGGGCGATAAAGTCAGAACAGTGAAAGAACAGAAAATCCTGGATCCAGAGGCGATGCCGCTGATTGCCATTCGGCAATTTGTTATCAGCCGGAAGAGCCTGGGCGGTATTCAGACAGATTTACAAAGCCGGGTTCTGGACGAGAAAGGCGAGGTGATTAGCGGTCTGTATGCGGTCGGTGAGGCTGCCGGTTTCGGTGGCGGTGGAATGCATGGAAAAAGGGCACTGGAGGGCACGTTCCTTGGCGGATGTGTCCTGACAGCCCGTTATGCTGTCAAATCTGTCCTCGAGGGAGAATAGAGTGAAAAAAACAGGGGCAGAGCTTGCCGTTTTTGCGATGGAGCAAATTGGGGTCGAATTTACCTTTGGAATACCCGGTGTGCACAATACCGAGCTTTATGATCAGCTAAACAATTCCAGGAAAATAACGCCCATCATGGTGACACATGAAGGGGGCGCTTCTTTTATGGCCGATGCGGTGAGCCGGGTGGGTGGCAGTATCGGAACACTAGTTGTCGTTCCGGCGGCAGGTCTTACGCATGCATCCAGTGGTATCGGCGAAGCGTATCTTGATGGTATCCCCATGCTGGTCATTTGCGGCGGGATCAGAAACGATCTGGATTATTCCTATCAGCTCCATCAGATGGATCAGCATCAATTTATGAAAGGCCTGACAAAAGCAACCTATCTTATTGAAACCCATGAAGATGTCATTCCGACTTTGTATGAAGCTTATCGCACTGCAACTTCGGGTGAACCAGGCCCTGTTTTTGTCGAACTTCCTGTGAACATTCAACTTATGACCGGGCCTGTCTCCTCCAAGCCTGATTTTGAACTGGTTGATGAATTAGAGGAGCCGGATGATGGTGACGTGCAAAAAGCAGTGGCGTTAATCCGGCAGGCGAAAAATCCTGCTATTTTTGCGGGCTGGGGTGCAAAAAAGGCAAGGCAGGAGCTCCTGGATCTTGCTGAAAAACTGCACGCTCCGGTCTCGACAACCTTGCAGGGGCTTGCTGTTTTCCCCGCGGATCATCCCTTGCATACAGGGATGGGTTTCGGGCCTTCAGCGGTACCGGCTGCGCAGGAAGCGTTTAAAAATTGTGATTGCCTGATCGCCATCGGAACGCGTTTCAGTGAGATCCCGACCGGTAGTTTTGGTGTCACGGTGCCTGAAAACCTGATTCATATCGACATAAACCCGGATGTCATTGGCGTCAACTATCCTGTAGCGGCAGCCCTGGTGAGTGACGCAAAAATTGCCTTGTCATCGCTAATACAGGCCCTTGGAAATGATATGGGGGAGGAACAGAAATCAAATTCTTCTGTTGAGGCGGTGATTAAAAGTTCTAAAGAGCAATACCGTGCTGAATGGGAAAGCCATAAAAATGATGAGCGTGTCAATCCGCTTCATTTTTTTGAAAGTCTCAGGAAGGGACTTGATCCAGACGCGATTGTGGTTGTGGATGATGGTAATCATACATTCCTTGCAGCTGAGTTATTTCCTGTTCTTGATCCAGACGGGTTCATCTGCCCCTCTGATTTTAATTGTATGGGCTATGCTGTTCCAGCGGCTATTGGTGCAAAAATCTCCAACCCTGAAAAACAGGTGACTGCTATTGTGGGAGACGGTGCTTTTACCATGACCTGTA
>JAKSCD010000162.1 GCA_022360775.1 Sneathiellales bacterium
GCCCCCATGCTCGACTGGACGGATCGGCATGACCGGTATTTCCTGAGGCTGATTTCTTCAAGAGCCCTGCTCTATACGGAGATGGTCACCACCGGTGCAATCCTGTTTGGTGATGAAGCCCGTCATCTAGCCTTTGACCCGGCAGAGCAACCTGTCGCATTGCAATTAGGGGGCAGCAATCCGGAAGATCTCGCGAAATGCGCTAAACTCGGAGAGAAATACGGGTATCAGGAAGTAAACCTGAATGTAGGTTGCCCCTCCGATCGTGTGCAAAATGGACGATTTGGTGCCTGTCTGATGGCAGAACCGCAAACGGTAGCCGACTGCGTTAAGGCAATGAAAGAAACAACAGATCTTCCGGTGACCGTAAAAAACCGGATCGGCATTGATGACCTGGACAGCTATCAGCATCTTCTGGATTTCACAGGCACAATTAAAGAGGCCGGGTGTGAGACCTTCATCATTCATGCCCGTAAAGCCTGGCTTACCGGCCTCAGCCCCAAGGAAAACAGAACCATCCCGCCGCTCGATTATCCGCGGGTCTATCAATTAAAAAAAGATTTTCCTGACCTGGAAATTATCATCAACGGCGGTATTTCAACATTTGAAGAGATTGATGAACATCTAAGGCATGTTGATGGTGTTATGGTCGGGCGGGAAGCGTATCAGAACCCCTATTTTCTGGCCGGGATCGATAACCGGTATTTTGGTCTTTCCGACGATAGCCGGGAACGTAAGGAAGTCATTGAAGAAATGCTTCCCTATATTGACCGGGAAATGAAAAAGGGTGTGCCGCTTAAATCCATTACCCGCCACATGCTCGGCCTTTTTCAGGGCCGCCCCGGTGCTAAAGCATGGCGGCGTCATATCTCCGAAAATGCTCACTTAAAAGGCGCCACGCCCGAGGTCCTGACAGACGCGGCTGCAAAGGTCCGTTAGGCGGGCTGGTGAACCGCAATACCGACCATGACCAGAACAATTCCTATCAGGTCCTGAGGCGATGGAATTTGCGACAGGACAAGGGCGCCAATGATGGTCGCCATTGCAGGAAGCAGAGCAAGCATCAGGGCAAATGAGGCCCTGGGTAATCGCGCCATTGCCAACTGATCACAGAGATAGGGAATGACCGAGGAACAGAGCCCGACAGCAATACCCGCCAGAACCAGGGGAAGTGATCCGAATACCTGCATTGCTTCAATAAATCCGATGGGCAGCAAGGCTATCCCGGCAATGGCCATGGATGCGCCAAGAAGACGAATTCCCTCGCTCGCACCGCTTTGTGCCGCTTTATGCCCCAGAAGTATGTAGCCAACGAAAAGCGAAGCGTTGAGCAACGCCCAGAGGAGACCGGCCGGATCGGAAACCCATTTCACATCGATCATCAAAACGACACCGCAAACGGCCAGCACGAGCGCAACAACATTTCGAAATGTGTGAACACCATAAAGCGCGACACCGATCGTGCCGACAAATTCCATTGCAGCCACCAGGTTCATGGGAAGGCGGTCAAGGGCGAGGTAAAATGCGACATTCATAATCGCCAGGCAAAATCCCAACATAAAAATAAGAAGTCGCTTTTGCCGGTTTGCCTCCCGGATATAGGACCAGGGTCGAGTAAAAGGCGCAAAAACCAGGGCTGCGGATGTCACTCTGAACCAGGCGATCCCCAAAACACCGATAGACGGAAACAGGAGGACTGCAAAGGAAGGTCCCAGATAGTGAAAGACTGCACTGATACCAAACCAGATCGGTGACGGCACTTTTTGTGACAAGGTATCTGCCTGAAACTGAGAAGTATTTTTTTCCATTTCTGGAGATTAAAAAATAAAACCCTATATCTACATACTGAAAGAAAGTAATTATCCAAATACTACCTTACTATAGAAGGAAAAATTGTTGAAACGCCTTAGATATGAAAATGGACCAATTGACCGCATTGATGGTAAGATACTCACCCTTTTGGCAAAAGACGGGCGCCTCCCTCTTTCAGAGCTTGCAAAACAGGTCGGATTGTCCGCCCCGGC
>JAKSCD010000075.1 GCA_022360775.1 Sneathiellales bacterium
GCCCTGAATTTTATAGAAAAGCCGATGTTGACCCAGATCCGCAAAACCGGATTGGCTGCTTGGCGACATAAATAAACCTCAACCTGTTATTTTTCTTGCAGTTTTGCAGTGCAGATAAAAGAAAGCAAGTAAGGAATGAGGGCTAGTGCAGGACGGCTAGATTATCATTGGCATGATGCCGCAACCGGGTGACAGCCTGATCGCATTGCTCGATCATTTCCGGGACCAGATGCAAAGCGTCCTGATAGTCAGAATCTTTGCAATGACCGTCGATACGAATGGCGACAGCACTGGCCGCATAAAGACCAAACTGGCCAAAAGTGCTTTTAAGCATATGGGCTTCACGCGCCAATGTCTCATGGTCTTCATTTTCATAGGCATCGATTACGGATTTGCGTTGTTCTTCATATTGAACAACCATTTTATTAACGAGTTCCAGAACAATTTTACTTCCAAGGACATCCGTCAATTCCTGTAGCGGGGCAGGGTCAAACTCCCTGTCATAAAGCTGCTGAAAGATGCGTTGATGGGTGTTGATTTTCCATCTGTTTTCCTTATCGTCCTTGGCCTGACTGTAATTCAGTAATGTATCTTTCAATTCCCAATGCTCTATAGGCTTGGAAATAAAGTCATTCATGCCTGCATTCAGACATTTTTCTTCATCTTCAAGCGTTGCATTTGCCGTCACCGCGATGATCGGAATACGCGATGATTTATGATCAAGATTTCGAATGGTTTTTGTTGCTTCAAGCCCATCAAGCTCGGGCATCTGAATATCCATCAAAATCAGGTCAAAGTCATTTTCGCTGGCAAATTGCACCGCTTCTGTACCGTTATTTGCAAGAGTTGCTTCATGTCCCCAAAGATTGAGGATTTCTTTCAGAACGGCCTGATTAACCGGATGATCTTCAGCGACAAGTACTTTCAGCTTTGGTCCCAGATATTCATTAATATTAAGATCGCGATCTTTTCGATTAATCCCGAGGGGTTCCGGTTTTTCGGAGCTTTCTTTCAGGTCAAGCTCAAACCAGACTGTCGTTCCGTGTTCTTCAGTGCTGTCCAGTCCGATTTCGCCTCCCATCATACTGACAATTTCCTTGCAAATGGCCAATCCCAGGCCTGAACCTCCATATAGCCTTGTGGTTGTAGCGTCCGCTTGAGAGAATTTCTTGAACAATTTGGCCTGATGCTCCTCAGAAACACCGATCCCGGTATCGGTTACCTCAAACAGCAAACGCCCATCAGTTTCATCCCTTATTTCCGCAGGAACGCAGTTTATGGATACGGTAACACTGCCTTCGCTCGTAAATTTGATCGCATTTCCGATAAGGTTGTTCAGTATCTGATGCAATCGATGAGGATCGCCGATCATACAAGTCGGCAGCAGGGGATCGAGCTGTATAATGAAATCAAGCTTCTTGGAGGAGGATTGAAAATGCCAATACTCTTCAATCATTGTCATTAATTCCCTGATATCAAAAGGGATCGCTTCTATAGAAAATTGATCCGCTTCGATTTTGGAAAGATCAAGGATATCATTGAGTAACCTCAGGAGGGTTTTGGCAGAACTTTTGACAGTTTTCAGATATCGGGACTGAACTTCTGTAAGCACAGTGCCGCGGAGCAGATCCAGTGTCGCCAGCATTCCGTTCATCGGGGTTCGAATTTCATGGCTCATGGTCGCAAGGAACTGGGACTTTGCAAGATTGGCAGCTTCTGCTGTCTTCGCCAGTTCTTTTGCAAGTTTGGCAGATTTCTCTGCTGCTTTTTTTGCTTCGCGTAAACTGATTTCGTAATTCTGGCGTTCAGTTATATCAATAAAGCTCAGAACAAATCCGCCTGTTGGCATTGATGCTGCGTGTAATGCGAAAACTTTCGATCCGATTGACAGACTGTCGATACTTTCCCTGGTCTCTGATGACATGAGCTTCACATGCAAACGCAAGAGTTCGGAAACGAATTCTGAATACATATTGCGCTGAAGTCGGAAAAAATCGAGGAAATCATAAAAGCTTGCTTCTTCGGGCAGTTTTTCCGGATCCAGGGAGAGAAGATCAAAGAGGTTTTCATTTGTAAAGCTGATACGCATTTCATTGTCGAAAATGCAGATGCCGCCTGGAAAACCGGAAAGAGACGCCTTCAGCATTTCTGTCATCTTCAGCAGATTCTGTTCATTCTCTCGTACTTCAGTGACATCCGCCCAAACACCAAGCGTATCACCGGATGGCATTTTGATTTCACTGAATTGCATGAAGCGACCATCAGAATACCGATGTTCCACCCAGTCATGTCCGCTTTTATGGGACAGACATGTTTTCTGAATCCATTCCTGCTCATTGCCGACAGCTGTTTCAATAAGTCCACTATAAGCGATGCGCGTTGCAAGATCTGAAAATTCCATACCGGGTCTCAGATAATCCTCGAATTGCTCGCTCAATGTGGAGAATTTCTCGTTGTATAAACTCAGGCGGTCATCCTGATCAAAAGCAGCGAGCCCGGCAGGGAATTTATCAAACATCTCCTGCAAGGACTTTTCCTGATCTTCAAGATTTTTTATGCGATCACATCTTTTGCGCATATTACGAAGCTGATCCGCAAGAGAGATCGCAATATTGTAAAAATAGGCGTCATAGTTTCGCTTTGCGGTATCGTAAAATTCGAAAATGGCGAGGGTTTCATTTTCAAGTGTAACCGGTAATCCGTATACATGGACCAGTCCTGCTTTTGCGGCTTCTTTTGCCCTTGAGAAATTCTTGGCTAATGCAATATTGCTAATGGAATTCTGTTGTTGACTGGCCCAGATTCCTCCCGAAAATCCTTCGCCATAGTGAATTTCCTCTTCTTCAGTATGGGATATAAACGTGTCATATCGCTCATTGCCATTTGAATACCAGCGATGACTAATGCTGTCGTCCTGATGAATTATTATGAGATGGACCAGTTTCCAGTTTCCAAAATGATAGAGTGATTTCGCGCATTCCAGGGCCGCAAAAGAAAAATCCTCAGCATTCGCAATGACCATCGAACTTGAATAGAGCAGTTGCGCTGACTCGTTCTGACGAGATAGAATTTTCCTGTGTTTATTCTCCCTGTTTAAAAGGGCGAGAACTATACTGGTCAGGCCTCCAAGCAAAAGAAGGTGGCCGACTGTTCCAAGCAGGATATGGTTGACCTGGTTCATATGGTGGGGGAGATGAAAAGTGGTATACGGGAAAGCCAGAACAGCGATATTGAATAAACAAAAACCGAATAGCCAGCATTCCAGCTTGCTAATTTCAAGTGAACCTCTTGATAGAAGAAACATTAATGAGGCGATAAGAGCCGCAAGGGCCGCGATATGTAAAAGCGTATCAAGATGTTGATAAATTTCTTGCAGGTTGAGAAAAGCGCTTGTTGAAAGAATTACCAGAAAACCAATAGCGAGTAGGATAGGGGCCACACCAAGAAAAACCTTCAATTTCCCTTTTAAAGGCACAAGAAATTCTTCAACAAGACCGCATATCAGGATAACGGCCTGTGCAAGACAGGAAAGCCTGGTTGCAAATGAAAACAGATATCTATCTTCATTTACATCAGGCAGAAAGAGGGAGGCAGAATTGAAGGCAAGGGATGTACAGAGAAGAAAAAGCGTCGTTCTCGCTAGCACATTTCGGTTTTTTATGTAGAGCAGAAAAAAGGAGAATGCCAAAGCTGTGCAGAGTACATTGCCCATCAATTGAAGAGGGAACAGTGAAGCGCCGTTGAGTTTCCAGTCAGGAAGCTGAAAGCTCAGAAAAAGACCTAAAACAAGCGCACAGAAAACTGCCAAAATCCAGTATCCGGAAAGTGGAAATAAAGTTACAAACCGGATGAGGCTTAAGAGCGGGGGAACTCTTTTGCTACGGACAGACAGCATTTAACTCCCTTAAAGATGGATCGTTGCTTTAACCTGATTACCTTGTCCAAGATATTCGAGTTCGTCGAAGCACACTTTCTTGGCCACCTTAATCCCCCGGCCGTGAAAGTGTTGAAAGTCGGAGACGTCATCTTCTTTTTGCTTGTTAGCAAGGTATTTCTCAACGTCAAAGCCGGCCCCTTCATCTGTAATCAGAAATTCAATTTTCTCATTGTTTCTGCAGAATTCTATACTTGCCACACGATCCTTGAATTTGGGAAGGGTCAGTCGGCGATCAATTTCAGAATGCCAAAGCCCTTCCTTTAGAAGCTTTCCTTTTTCATGAAAGGAAATCTCGAGATTTCCATGCTCGATGCCATTGACCATTAACTCCAGAAGGCCGACAGCAGCGTCATTACTATTCGGGCAGATCACAGACAGCAGTAACGAAAGTGATTTGGCATCAGAAAGGCTCTGAAAGGGAAAACACCCTTTTTCCATGGATTTGAACGCGCTCATGATAGAGTTCAGGTCCTTTTGGAAGGATGTTTTCTGTTGATAGCTCCTCAAGCATTCCTGCAGGACTTTTTCAAGCTGCTCGATATTGACCGGATGCTGTAATAATACAGATGCTTTTTCCAGAAGTTGCACTGAAATCTCGTCTTTATTATTTTCCTCATGCAAGATGATGAGAGACGAATTTCTAAAGGGCAGTTTCTCTAGCAGGTCGACAAGTGGATTTTGCTCCAGCAGGGTGCAATAGGCCAAATCGACAATGACAAGTGAAAACTCCCCTTCAAGGTTCGGCGGACTAATGACAGCTTCATCAAGAGACATAATAATATGTACACCCGCGATGGATGTCAGCTTATCCAAATCCGAAAGTTCGTGTTTCCGGTTATATAGAATGAGGGCAGAACTGGTATCAGTCATTATTGAACCCTAGATGTTCCAAGCAGATGATTGTCAGGTCATCATCCGCGGTTTTCCCCGCCCTTATATGAAATCGTCTTATTAATTCAGGTAATCGCTCCTTATCCGTTAAATCCTTTGAAGACCAGATTTCATTCACCTCTTCAAGCAATCCTTCATCTCCTAGAAATTGCCCAGGCGTTTGCTCGACTTCAACCAGGGCATCACTGTAGAGCAGAAGCTTTGCTCCCGGGTTGAAAGGCTCTGATTTCAGATCATAACTCCAGCCTTCGCGAAGTCCCAACGGCATGCCATGGGAACTCCTGAGTTCAAAGCAATCGGTTGTATCAGAGTTGTTAACTAGCGGCGGTTGTGTCCCCGCAGACGCATAGTTGAGTGTATTCGCTGCAATATCAATACAGCCGAATAACATGGTTGCATATGAGCCGCGCGGCAGGTTCTTGTTAAGGAAATTGTTTAGATGAAAGAGTAGCTTATCCGGTTCTGTATAAAGCTTGGCAGCAGATGCCAGCCAGCTTTGCATTCTAAAGGTATTTAAGGCCGCGGCGACGCCATGCCCCGAAAAGTCGGCAATATAAAATGCAATATGCGTTTCATCTATCGGGTAAATACCGCCAATGTCTCCCCCCAGTTCAGAAGAAGGCTCGTAATGCCAGCCAATATTGATGCCATAAAGATCACTGAAGGAATTCAGTTCTTCTTCAGAGGGGCAAATATCAAGTTGTAATCTGCGGGCTTGCTCCAGCTCGTTTGCGACCCTGTCGTGAAAATCTGTGAGCTTTTCCACAAGAAAACGGTGTTCCAGATGGACTTTCGTCCGCGCCAGGATTTCGAATTTCTTGATGGGTTTTACGACCATATCACTTGCCCCAAATTCGAAGGCACGTGTGATATCAGCGGCGGTGTCTCTACCACTTTGAATGAGAATGGGAACCGCAGCGGTATCGCTTCTGGAACGCAGTTCCTTGGTCAGTTCAAAGCCGTCCATAACAGGCATTTCCAGATCAAGTATAATGAGATCCGGAGTTTCAAGGTCTATGACCTCGAGGGCATCCCGGCCATTTTCAGCATAACAGATATTGTAATATCCGTCGGTCATCAGGCAGGCACCGATCAATTCACGGATCAGATCAGAGTCATCTACGACGAGAATACGGGCATTTTTGATCTTTACATTATGGCCGGTTAACGACCTTTGCTCCGTATTCTCTTCAACTATGTCAAGGCTTGTCATTGGTTTCTGCCGGTTTAGTGAATAATGTTCATGACCTTGTCAAATTCTGAAATTTCCAGAAGTTTTTCCACCTGGCCCTGCGGTTTGGAAAGCTGGAAATTCATGCCCGCTTTTTCCGCCGTTTCAAAGGCGATCATCAGCATGCCAAGGCCTGCTGAATCAATGGTATCCAGGTTCTTCAGATCAATTGTGCAGTTTCTGTGTTCGCTGCTTGTCACAAGCTTGAGGAGCTCGCGAAAGTTATTGTGATCTTCAAATGTCAGTTTTTCTGAAAGCGAAATTGTCAGTTGACCATCTGCTGTAGTTACGCTGTCTTTCATGGTAATCTCCAAATATTAGAACAATTCAATATCATCATCGTCCTCATCAGATGAGGACCCTTCTTCTTCACTACTTCCTTTAAAATCTTCGAGTGCTTTTTCATCGCGTAAAGCCACTATGAAACGATCCCTCATGTCCGCGAGTTTCGTTTGCGTGATCGCATTACCCACCCAGTCAGGCTCAGGATTGCCAGGATCAACCGGATCCGGGCAGTTTTCAGTCTGCTTCTCAATTTTCCGAAGCGCGGTTTCGATAACTTCAAGCTGAATGGTCAGATTTTCCAAACGTTGGGTCGCGCGATCCTGGAACTGAAGCCGCGTGATCACCGAGGCGATGTCCTTGGAGATATCCTTGGATACTTCTTCAGACGACCTGAGGGCGCTGGTGTAACTTTCATTTTGCGCAATGATACAATCCATGAGGTCGCTAATGGTATCTTTGACCATGATATTTTCAGAAAGATCAATATTGGCCACAGCACGAATTTGGGTATGCCCGGTACGGACACCGTTTGCCACATTCGATATTTCCTCACGCATGGTAAGGGCAAGTTCATTCACTGATTTTGCGAGATCCTGGACTTCATGGGCGACAACGGCAAACCCTTTGCCGGCTTCACCTGCGCGGGCTGCTTCGATACGCGCGTTAAGGGCGAGCAGATTTGTTTGCCGGTTAATGGCTTCAATGCCACCAATAAGTTGCTCCACCTTTACAACGTCATCTGTCACGTCATCAAGGGCATAGACCACTTCCACACCATGTTTGGACGTTTCCACAATTTTATTGATCATGCCGGTAAGATGGCTGTCGATCGTTGCAATTACCTCAGATAAATCAATTTGCTTGCCGCGATATTCAACATGCTTTGCAGCATCGGCGAGTTCTGCGACTTTTTCACTTTGCTCTTGTGAATGGGTGGCGAGATCCCGGAATGTTGCTGAAACTTCGCCGATATTTCCTTCAAAAAGCTCTGTCAGTAAATCAAACTCCGTCATCATGTAACGGAGCATTTTTCGCTGGCTTTCTGACATGGATTTCCAGCTGCTCAACAGTACTGAAGCCTCCAGGATCTCCAGATCTGAAAAATCCGGATCTTCAGATTCTACATCATCGCTCAAGGATTCCTGAATACCCTCAAGGCTTTCAGGAGGAGAAATACCATCCTCATCAACATCAATTTCTGTGCTATCAGATATGTTCGGATTTTTAGAAACAGTCTCTGATGCCATTGCCACGGTTTCGTCGGCGAATTCGCTATCGGCTTGATCTTCCTCGGTTATTGCAAGTTGTTCAATTTCCTCAATTGAAGGTTCCTCAGAGATGTCAAGCTCTTCACGATCAGAAATCTCCACAGCTTCATCAGGCTGGCTTTCCTCGTCATCGGAGGAAAGCTCTTCATCTGTGTTGGCTGAGAGATCGAGATCTTCATCTTCAGCAAGGTTACCCTCTACATCGGTTTCCTCAGGAGTGCTGGCTTCTGTTTCTTCAGATTTCTCTTCCTCCAAGGTCTCAACTAATTCTTCAGGCTTTCCTGACTCTGCCAATTGGGCATTGTTATTCAGTTCGGATCCCCCGTCCGATAAGTCCTGACCTTGAACAAATGCTGTCATTTTACACTCCTTAGCACCTGAAATTCAGGTAAAAGCCAACTCAAATACGGATTGCTTTAGTGTCATGAGCGGAGAGGCTGTTAAAGATTTCACCGGCAATTTTGGTTAAGGTCACCTGCTTCTCAACAGCTCCACATTCAAAAGCTACTCTTGGCATGCCATAGACCACGCAAGATGCTTCATCCTGACCAATTGTGTGCGCACCTGCCTGTCTCATATTGAGAAGACCTTCTGCGCCATCGCGTCCCATTCCGGTCAGGATCACGCCTACAGCATTTGCCCCGGCGACTTTTGCGGCTGACTGAAAAAGGACATCAACAGAAGGACGGTGACCGCTCACGGGCTCGCCATCATGCAGTTTGCAAATGAAATTTGCGCCGGATTTGCCAATTTCCAGATGCCGATCCCCGGGGGCAATATAGACATGCCCTGGCAGAATGCGTTGATTGGGGGTTGCTTCGCAGACGGTTACCTTGGATACCGTGTCCAGCCTTCTTGCGAAGGAAGATGTGAAAGTGGCAGGCATATGCTGCGTAATAAGGACTGCCGGGCTGTTAGGTGGTAGAACTGTTATCACTTCTCTTATGGCTTCAACACCGCCGGTAGAGGATCCTATTGCGATAACCTGTTCCGTTGTTTTATAGGCGGAAAAGCTGATTTGAGAGGCTGGCTGGTTCGCAGGTTTCTTGGCAACAACACGGGCACGCGCTGCTGTTTTCACCTTGTTGATAATTTCTACCGATTTCTGCTCAAGACCGTGTTGAAGGTCACTTGTGGGCTTGCCGACATAATCAACAGCGCCGATCTCAAGGGCCCTGAGCGCGATTTCCGCACCTTCCTGTGTCAGGGAAGAGATCATCACCACAGGCATCGGGCGAAGAGAAATGATTTTCTCAAGGAATGCAATGCCATCCATCTTGGGCATTTCAATATCCAGGGTAAGCACATCAGGGTTGAGCTGCTTGATCATTTCCCTGGCAGTGTAGGGATCAGGGGCGGCTCCAAGAACCGTGATGCCCGGATCTGAATCCAGCATTTTAGTGAGCATCTGCCTGATAAGGGCAGAGTCATCGACAATGAGTACAGTTATCGGTTTCTTTTCCATTTAGGTCTCCCTAGAAGAGATCGATATCGCCGCCATCCGTAACTTCATTTGGAAGACGGGAGCGATATTCGTTTTCTTCTTTAAGATAATGTTTGTCGTCATCACGGCGCAGCAGAAGCCTGTCGACCTTGCCTGATTTCGGATGGTAGTGAATGCGTCTTGGATGCTGGCCTCCCAGATCATGCGCCCTGGGGGCAAAGCCTTCATACTTAAGGTAATTGAGGGCAAACTGGCCGTTCATGTCGCCAACCCGGACATTTCCCGGTGTCACATTACCGCCGCCGAACAGCTTGATTTCCAGGCGCTCTCTGGTACAGCCTGTTTTCAGGATCTCGTTGATCAGGGTTTCCATGGCAAAGTTGCCATATCTCATGGTTGCACTGACAGTACCCCAGTTTCCGGTATTGCTTTCGGGCAGCATGAAATGGTTCATCCCGCCGAGTCCCGACCCGGGGTCGCGCACGCAGGCCGCCACGCAGGAGCCCAGGATGGTGACCAGCACTTCGTCGGAGGCCTCCGCGACCCCACGCTCGAGGTCGATGACGTCCATCAGGTCCTTGAGCAGGAGGAAGCGCTGGATCTCGTTGGTGCCCTCGTAGATGTTGAGGACGCGGGCATCGCGGCGCCGCTTCTCGAGGTGGTGGAGGTCGAGGGCCCACTCGCCGTCCAGCACCCGCTCAGCGCGCGTGATCAGGCGGTGGAGCGCCTCCGATGCCAGGGCCTTGGCCATGGCGGATTCCACGCGCACCGAGCGTGTGCCCGGATGGTCGAAGCGTCCCACGAGCTGGAAGGCCAGCCCCTCGCAGGCCACGA
>JAKSCD010000074.1 GCA_022360775.1 Sneathiellales bacterium
AGGCCCTGGAAACGATAATGGAAAGTGTCAATTCAGGACTTGCCCTTTTTGATGACAAACGGAATCTTGTCGCTTCCAACCAGCACTTTATTGACATCCTTGAATACCCTCAATCCTTCAAGAAGCCGGGCACCCATGGCAATATCTTCTACGAGTATAATGTAAAGCGCGGTGAATATACGAATGATGAGGATGAGCAGCATATGCAGCGCAATTTAAGCGCGGCGCGCGAGAAAAAACCTTATCAAACTGTCCGCAAGAGACATAACGGCCGTTACATCAATATTGCCGCACAACCCACTGATAATGGTCTCTTGATGACCTATACGGATATCACTGAGCAAAAAAAGGCAGAAGATATCCTTCGGCGTAATAATGAAGTGCTTGAAGAACGCGTTGAAGAGCGGACGGCAGAGCTCAAAAAAGCGAAGGAGATGGCTGAAAATGCCAGCCAGTCCAAGTCGCAGTTCCTTGCAAATATGAGCCATGAACTGAGAACCCCGCTCAATGCGATTATTGGCTTTTCCGAACTTTTGATGATGGATGATTACACTGTATTGGATAAAGAAAAGCGCGCTGAATATTCCAAGGATATCAACGCCGCGGGGGCACATCTCTTACAGGTTATCAACGACATACTGGATGTTGCGAAAATCGAGGCCAATCAGATCAACCTTGCGGAAACGCCTTGCGACCTGCAATCGATCATTGTTCCCTGCGTACAAATGCTCTCGGTACAGGCTGACAAACAGGATATAACGTTAAAAACCGATATCCCGGAAGATCTGCCTCTCATGGTCGGGGACCCCACCCGCATCAAGCAGATTATCGCAAACCTGCTGTCCAACGCCGTTAAATTCACTGATGCGGGCGGCAGTATCTGCACCTATGTGACTGTGCATCAAAATGAAGGTATCTCCGTTAGCGTCAAAGATAACGGTATTGGAATAGCAGAAGAGGATCTGGAACTGGTACAAACCCAGTTTGGTCAGGTGCAGTCCTCCTACAACCGCAATCATCAGGGAACCGGGCTTGGTCTAAGTCTTGTTCGTCTCCTTACAGAAGCGCATGGCGGTATTTTCGAATTAAGCAGCGCACTCGGGGTAGGCACCACCGCAACCGTCAGTTTTCCCGCAGAGCGGGTCTTTAAACAAGAAAAGGCTCTTTTAGAATAATTTTAGAAAATTTTTCATTTCCTTCCAGCATGAGTTATAGTATTAGCAATACATAAATATACAACTGATTATCTAGTGCCGAGTATCATGCTAATTGCTGAAGATTTAAATGGCCACTCCGCCATAATTCGTGATGGTTTCGATTTTTGGAATCGTCAAAAAGGAGAAAAGGCCCTGCCTTCCTGGCAAGATATTGATCCCTCCAAAATGAAACCGCTTCTTCCCTCACTGGTTGTCACTCATGTCATGCATGATCCCCTCGATTTTGTTGACCGGATCATCGGGGAAATTGTTTCTGACAAAGCAAGGGAGAGCTCTAATGGTCTCTATTGGAGCCAGATGCCGGAACGCACCTCGGAAAGTCAGATCTGGAAAGCCTTTGAAGAGGTTGTTCATTCCAGACAGATAACACTCAAAGCCATTCCTTATGTGGGTCTTCACAAGGAATTTCTGCGTATTGAAGCATTAATCTGCCCGATCGCTGATCAACATGACAGAGTGTGCAAAATCCTTACCTTTGTAGATTATATCAGCCATAGTGAAGACGATGTAATCTCGGATATGGCTCAGGCAGATCTTCCGGCACTTGAGGCGCGGCTCTAGAATTCCTGTATAACTTCCCTTGAGAAGTTTACAAAGCAACGCTAACCTGCTCCTCCAGGGATGGGGGAGTTATGATTTCTATCACAGTCAATCCAGCGGAATTTAACGACTGGCAGGATCTGCTGGATCTGGTTCAAAAAGCCTATGCCTATATGGAAGCGCGGATTGATCCTCCTTCCTCAATGCATAAATTGACACTTTCCTCTATTGAACAGAAAGCCAAAGATGAAAACCTTATCCTCGCCTGGGAGGATGAGACGCTTGTCGGTTGCGCCTTTGTCAAAGAACTTGAAGACCGTTTCTATATCGGCAAGCTTGCTGTCACCCGCAAAAGACAAGGCAAAGGCATCGGTCAGGAGATCATCAAGTCCTGCATCGCGTTTGCCCGGGAAAAGGGCAAACCTGATCTTGAACTTGAATCCAGAATTGAACTGATCGAAAATCATGCCTTCTTCGAAATGATGGGTTTTACCAAAACGGGGGAAAACACCCATGAAGGCTATTCCCGCCCTACCAGCCTTACATTCCAGCGAGTGGCCACCTCATGACACGAGATGACTTTGACCTTTATTGCAAAAACCTTAAAGCAACAACCAATGTGATCCAGTGGGGAAATGCCAGTGTCTGGAAAGTCGGGGGCAAGATTTTTGCCATTTGTTCCAATTGGGGCCCTGGTGAACAACAAAAAATATCGTTTAAATGCAATGATCTTTCCTATTCCATCCTGATCGAACAGGACGGAATTATCCCCGCCCCCTATCTCGCCCGCGCCAAATGGGTGCAACTGGAAAATGAAGGGGCTATGGCGGATGAAGATATTCGTGCCTATATTGAAGAAGCCTGGAAGATCATCTCAGCCAAATTGACCAAAACAGTCAAAAAAGAACTCGGATTACTGGATCAGAATTAACGCCATGACTAATCTCTTAAAGGTCACCTATTGCCTTTTCGATGCCATATCCTTTGTTTTCAAAAATTATATGGCCTGTCTTTACCGGGTCTTACCTGTTTTATTTACAGTCTCCATCCTGAGCTGGCTCCTTGCCACCTTCAGCCCCACGCTGGGAATAGCAACAGGATGGGTCGGGAAAATCCTAATTTCCTTTTGTTATGCCATGTTTGCAGTTTCCTGGCACCGCTATTCCGTTTTGGAAGAGGAGCAACGCATAAAAGGTTTTTCCTATCGTTTTGGACGGCGGGAAATTAAATTCGGTCTTCTCTCTGTTGCGTTCGCCCTCTTCATTCAGATCCTGCTTTCCAGCCTGGAGCAATTCCTGCAACAGGACCTGGCTTTGCTCCTTTTCGCGCTCCTTATGATCCCGATCCTGATCACGGTCTTTTTTATCTATCCTGCAATCGCCCTTGACCAGCCATTGCAGCTTCGCCGTTATCTTAATGAAGGGGTAAAGCTCATTTTCTCCTTCATCGTTGCAATGGTCGCTATCGGTATCATGATCCTTGTGCTCCGCTGGGCACTCATGTTCGGTCTCGCTTTCCTTCAAAATGTCTTCCAGCCCGGCGCCCTTAAAATGGTTCTTTTTGTTGGATACAATCTGGTCGCCATCCCCCTCTTCCTCGCCATCACCACAGGCACAGCGTCCTTTCTCTATAAGGATGTGATCGGATTAGCTGAAAAAGAGCCAACCGATTAGGTTGATTTAAAATCATTTTCTCTCCATAAATAAGAGAAAATGGAGGAATTGGTTAAGGATGGAAGTACGAGCTGTAAATTTTATTGAATGTGTTATGGATGCCCATAGTTTTGTTTTTGAAAATCTGGGCAAGGTATATCTTTATGCTCTTCCAATCCTGATTCTTGTGAGCGCATCAGAACTCATACAGGCATTTTTCATCAGAGGAATTTACCAGTATTTTTTTCTGGCGATACCGTTCCTGCTTTACTCTATATATGCGGTATCTTGGCATCGTTTTGCAGCACTGGGGAAGAACTCCGGAAATCTGATCGCCTTTTACAGCTTTGGTGTTCGTGAGATCAAATATGCCATTCTATCGGCTATTGCACTTTTCACTCCATTGTTTGCCTTAACACTGCTGGGCTTTAGGTTTCAGTCCACTGCCAATCAACTTGCTATCATATTGTTTATTTTTCTTCCCATTTCATTATTCGTTCTTTCAGCACTACCTTCGATCGCACTCGATCAAAAATTTGAACCGGCTCTGTTCATGAAGACAGGTATAAAAAATGTCATGACAATTTTAATTGGCGTAGTATTTATTTTTGTACTTTGTCTGATACTTATGGGCGCTTGGTGGGTTGTCACCTGGTTTATCGCCGACATATCCAAGAACCTTGTTATTCATTTAATCCTTTCCATAAGCGGACATTTTGTAATATCTCCCATAATACTCGCGTTTACGACTACGTGCCTGTCGATTTTTTACGTTAAAGCAATTGGCGTTGACGGATTAGGAACCTCTATTCAGGTACCTATCAATGATGGAAAAGTGGGCAATGAAATTGAAAAGCTTGGAAAATAACGATTTGTGAACATATAAAATTCTTTTTGGCAAAACACCAGTTTTACAAAGCAAAAAAGCCTCCCAAAAGGGAGGCTTTCCGGTTTCTTCCGTGACGGAAAAACTACTTCTTCTGGACCTGCGAAACATCACGAACGGCGCCGCGAGAGGCGCTGGTTGTGAGAGCCGCATAGGCTTGCAGGGCAGTTGAAACAACACGGGTACGCTGCTCTGTCGGCAGCCAGGCCTGATTGCC
>JAKSCD010000233.1 GCA_022360775.1 Sneathiellales bacterium
TATTCCTTACCCTTTGAAACCCAAAAAAACAAGCAACAAGGGGCGTTAATTTTGTTGGCGTTCCTAACATACTTTACAGTTAATGCAAAGAAAACCTGACACAATCTGCATTTTTACCATGGATCAGGTAGATGCAGATTGTGGTCAATTCAAGGCGAGATTTAAATCATCGCCATTCCGCCATTTACATGCAGGGTCTGCCCCGTCACGTAAGCAGCTTCATCTGATGCCAGATAAAGAACAGCAGCAGAAATATCTTTTGGATCGCCAAGACGTCCTATCGGCACGGCACCGAGCAGGTTCCCTTTCTGATCATCGGAAAGTTCATCCGTCATTGCTGTTTCAATGAAGCCCGGCGCGACACAATTAACAGTAATCCCGCGCGCAGCCACTTCCTGGGCAAGAGATTTGGACATGCCGATCATCCCAGCCTTTGAAGCCGCATAGTTCATTTGTCCAGGATTACCGGTAACGCCAACGATGGAAGTAATTCCGACAATCCGGCCGTGGCGGCGTTTCATCATTCCGCGAAGACAGTTTTTGGAAAGCTTGAATGCAGCTTTCAGATTAACATCCAGAACGCTGTCCCAATCGTCATCCTTCATGCGCATGGCGAGGCCGTCACGAGTGAGGCCGGCATTATTGATCAGGATATCCACCTGTCCCATAGCAGCTTCAGCGTCCTTGATCAGACCGTCAACAGCCTCCATATTGCCAAGATCACAAGGCACCACGTGGACCCGATCACCACCCAGTTCCGCAGCGACTTCTTTAAGAGCGTCTTCCCTGCGTCCGGTAAGCGCAACGGTCGCTCCCGCTGCATGCAGGTCTTTTGCAATCGCAGCGCCTAGGCCACCGGAAGCACCAGTTACAAGCGCGGATTTCCCAGTAAGGTCAAACATATTATCCCCCAAATTCCTGTCTTAAAGTGATTGCAAAAAGGCTTCGATAGCAGCCGGTGACTGTACTGCCGTGCCGTTCATGGCTTTATTGATGCGGCGCACCATCTGGGTCAGCACCTTACCAGTTCCAAGCTCCACCAGCTGTTCAACCTGCTGCTCCCCCATATAAAGGACAGATTCACGCCAGCGAACTCGGCCGGTTACCTGATCAACCAAAAGCTTGCGGATGGTTTCCGGATCGCTGATTTGTTCGGCCGTCACATTGGCGACAAGGGGAACAGAAGGTGGCGTGATTGTCACCTCTGCAAGTTTCTCCGCCATGACATCGGCTGCCGGCTGCATCAGGGGGCAATGGAAAGGTGCGCTGACCGGCAACATCATGGCCTTGCGAACCCCTTTTTCCTTAGCGAGCTCAATCGCCCGTTCAACGGCTTCCTTGTTACCGCTGAGAACAACCTGGCCAACAGCATTGTCATTGGCAGCAACCACAACACCCTCGCCACTTGAGGCTTCTGCAACCAGTTCTTCAACCGGTTCAATATCCATTCCGAGAAGAGCTGCCATCGCACCAACACCAACAGGAACAGCCTGCTGCATCGCAAGTCCGCGTGCTTTCAACAGTCGCGCGGTATCCGCAAGCTGCAGCGATCCAACGGCTGTCAGTGCGGAATATTCGCCAAGCGAATGACCGGCAACAAAATCGGCGGTATCGGCAAGCCTGATATTCCCTTCACTTTCGAGGACCCGTGCCACGGCGACACTCACGGCCATTAGCGCAGGCTGAGTATTTTCAGTAAGGGTCAGCTCCTCCATCGGACCTTCATACATCAGTTTTGTCAGGTTCTGCCCCAGGGCGTCATCCACCTCTTCAAAAACCCGGGAAGCAACAGGAAAAGCATCAGCCAGTTCCTTGCCCATTCCCACTGTCTGGCTCCCTTGACCAGGGAAAACAAATGCACGTTTCATCTATATTTGATCCGATGTTATTTAATAAGGACGGGCCGCAGCCCTGTGACAGTCATATTACTTCAGTTTTTCCTGTCAAGCCCACTTGATTAAACTCAGCAAATCTGTATAGTCCGCGACCTCTATAACTCCTTGCCGGCGGAGGCCGGCTTCGTCTGATCGGTTGGCAATGGTGCCAACTCCAGATTTTTATAAGCCATAAGGAGCTTTTATACGATGCCTCTTTACGAGACAGTTTTTATTGCTCGTCAGGACATCTCCACTCAGCAAGTGGAAACTCTGACTGACGATATGACAAAATTCGTCACCGACGGTGGCGGAAAGATTGCCAAGGTAGAGAACTGGGGTCTTCGGAACCTGGCCTACAAGGTAAAGAAAAACCGTAAAGGTCACTACGTCCTCCTGAACATCGATGCACCAATTGATGCTGTTAAGGAAATGGAACGGAACCTTCTTCTTAATGAAGATGTTCTGCGCCACATGACCCTGCGTGTTGAAGAGCTTGAAGAAGGCGATTCCGTTATGATGCAGAGCAAGAGCCAGCGCTCTCGCCGTGATCGCGACGACGAAGACGCCCCTAAAGAAGAAGCTAAAAAAGAAGAAGCTCCTTCTGAAGAAACAACTGAAGCCGCCGAAGGAGGAGAAGAATAATGTCTGATGCACGTCGTCCTTTTTTCCGCCGTCGTAAAACATGTCCTTTCTCTGGTGAAGGTGCACCAAAGATCGACTACAAAGACACAAAGCTGCTTCAGCGCTTTGTTTCCGAACGCGGTAAAATCATGCCAAGCCGAATCACAGCCGTTTCTGCAAAGAAACAGCGTGAACTGGCAACAGCCATCAAACGGGCTCGCAACCTCGCGCTGCTGCCGTTTGTTGTAAAATAAGCCACTCCGGAAAGGCATTTTCCGGATAGGCGGGTAAATGTACAGAGATATAGGTTATAGCGTCCTTCTGGGCATTCTCAGCACTGCATTTCTCAGTTTTTCTGTGGCGGGTGCAGATGGTAGCCCAGGCAGTGTATTACCAACCTTTGCTCTGATGACCCTTTCAACCCTCCCCCTGTTTCTTGCAGGCCTGGGGATCGGGTTGGCGGGGGCAGCGATAGCCGTTCTCACGGGAGCGATTATCGCAGCTGCATTTATAAGTGTCCTATTCGGTGCCACCTATGTGGTGACTTGCGGCATACCGGTTCTGGTCCTTGTGAGACAGGCCCTGTTATGGCGCGAAGAAGATGAAGTAATTGTTTGGTATCCGGCCTCGGGCCTTATGGTCTTTTGGACGGCAATATGTATCGCTTTGTCAGGGATCTCCATTTTCTGGTTTGACCTGAATGACGACATCCGACAAGAACTGGTTCGCCAGTTCAAACCGATGGTTACGGAAGTTAAAAAGCAAAGCAATATATATGCAAATTTAACGGCTGAAGATATTGTCTGGCTTATGCCACAGTTTTTTGGGCCGTCATGGGGGTTAATCCTTCTGTTAAGCGGATGTCTGGCGCAAGGCCTTCTCGCCCGCTTTAACAAGAGCCTAAGGCCCTCACCGGAGTTTTCCGGATTTGCGATGCCCAGATGGGCGGCAGTGATTGCGATAATCGCCGTTTTGGCCTCTATCGCTTTTAATCTGACCACTCCTTATCTGGGCGCTGTTGTTCTGGTATTGGAACTTGTGTTCTTCCTTCAGGGAATGGCCGTGATCCACCGGGTATCAATGAATTGGAATTATCGGTCGCTTGTATTGTGGGCGGTATATCTGATTTTGATTTTATTTATATGGCCGATCCTGATCATTTCGTTGCTGGGATTGGCTGATAGTTGGATTGGATTCAGAAGCTGCCGTAAAGCGGCTCCCGATCAGGAGGAAGACTGATGGAAATTGTATTGCTGGAGCGAGTAGAAAAACTCGGTCAAATGGGCGATGTCGTAACAGTCAAAAACGGTTACGCCCGCAACTTCCTGCTGCCACAGGGTAAAGCCCTGCGTGCCAGCAAGGATAACCTTGAAATCTTTGAAAAACAGCGCGCTCAGCTGGAAGCTGACAACCTGAAACGCAAAGATGAAGCCACAGCCGTTGGTGAAAAACTGGATGGCGAGTCAGTTATTCTGATCCGCGCTGCCAGTGAAAGCCAGCAGCTTTATGGTTCAGTTAGCACACAGGATATTGCCCGTGCTGTTACTGAAGCCGGTTTCTCTGTTGACCGTAAACAGGTCATCATGGACAAGGTTCTGAAAACACTGGGTCTGCACGACATTCGTGTCCGCCTTCACCCTGAAGTTTCTGTAACGGTTACCGTCAATATCGCACGGTCTGAAGAAGAAGCCGAAATTCAGGCACGCGGCGAGTCTGTTGAAGCCGTTGCTGAAGCAGCACTTGATAACCGTGAAGAAGCGGTTGCTGAAGTTTTCGAATCTACAGCTGACCAGGAAATCGAAGGCGACGAAGAATAAGATTTCTCGCTTTCAGGATTTTAAAAAGGCTCCGGTTTCCGCCGGAGCCTTTTTTGTTGTCGCAATGAGACAGGTTATTGTCTCGCTTCTTTGATGGCTTCCCTCGCCATATCATCAAAACCAACGAACATATCCCTCAGCAATTGCGTAACTTCTGCTGGTGCTGTATCCGGTGAGCCCGCATTAAAAGGGGGTTTTGGAGAGTATTCAGCAAGCAACTGAACAGCCTGCGCATAGGTTTTATCCCGAAGCTCGGCAACAACGGCCAGCCCGAAATCGATCCCTGCGGTAACACCGCCACCGGTAATTCTGTTCCGGTCCCTGACAACCCGCTGCTTCACAGGCTTGGCACCAAAATCCGGTAAAACATCCATTGTCAGCCAGTGAGATGTCGCTTCATACCCATCCAGCAAACCTGCGGCCCCCAGAATAAGGGATCCGGTACAGACAGATGTCACATAGCGGGCTTTCTCTCCCCTGCTGCGCACAAATTCGATCAAATCAGGATCCTTGATTGCAGCAATCGTGCTCAAGGCGCCACCGGGGACGAAAAGGACATCGATCGTTTCGGGAATTTGATCAAAGGTTGCGGTTGGCACAATCGTCAGGCCCGTATCACTTTTTACCGGCTCCATTGTCTTGGACACGATATGAACCTTGGCGCCCATAATATTGCCAAACGCATATTGAGGACCCGCCAGATCCAGTGCTGTAAA
>JAKSCD010000073.1 GCA_022360775.1 Sneathiellales bacterium
CCAGTAGACAGCCTTGATCGCATAATAAGAGAAATAAATACTCAGGCCGCTGCCGATTATGAAGCACCAGATCTCGCCCCATTTTTTGGCGCTTCCCAATGCTTGCAGCATCAGGTTCACACGAATATGCACACCTTTGTTGAGCGCATAGGCAAAGGCCAAAAAGGCTGATGAGGCCATAAAATAACCTGCATATTCAGGAATACCCGGCGCCACTTCGCCAACCCAGCGGGCAACCATCTGCAGAACGACAAGTATCAGAATGATGACAAGGCTGATGGAACCCAGTATCCCGCCCAGGAGATAAAGGCCATCTAACAGCTTGCGAATAGCCGCCATAATCTTACCTTCCCTGTTAGTAAAAAACGCCCTGCATTGAACTGCAGGGCGTCTATCTTATTATTTGGATGCTTTAAAGGCATCTACGATGGCTTTGCCGGTTGGTCCGGCTTTTTCCAGCCACTCGCCCGTCATTTTGGCGCCAATACCTTCCAGTTCTCCTTTAAGCTTGGAACCGGCCTTGGCAACAGTCATGCCGTTTTTGGCCAATTGCCCGATTGTGAATTCCTGATACTGAACTGCGCGCCAGTAACCTGCATATTCAGCAATTGAAGCACAGCCTTTGACAACATTCTTTGTTGCGTCACTAAGACTACCCCAGCTGTCCTTATTGACGAAGGTGTAATTGCGCGGAAGCCAGGCATCCACTTCATAGAAATGGGTCAGGCTTTCCCAGACTTTGCGGTCATAACCGGTTGAGCCGGAGGAAACCATTGAATCAGCGACACCTGTTGCAAAGGCTTGCGAGATTTCGGCCGCCTCGATCTGGACAGGCAGCATTCCGGTCAGCTCGGCAAGACGGCCGGTCGCCGTATTGTAGGAGCGGAATTTAATGCCTTTCATATCGGCAACAGAATTAACCTCTTTCTTGAAATACAAACCTTGTGCTGGCCAGGGAACAGAATAGAGGAGAACCAGATTTTGGTCATCCATCAGTTTGTCAAATTCAGGCTTTGCGGCTTTCCAGAGTTTGATGGAGTCAGCAAAGGAAGTGGCTAGGAAAGGAATGGAATCTACACCAAAGAGAGGATTTTCGTTCTGGTGAGCAGAAAGAAGGCGTTCGCCGATCTGGGCCTGACCAGTCTGTACCGCACGTTTGATTTCATTTCCCTTAAACAATGAGCCGCCGGGGTGGGTAACGATTTCAAGATCACCACCTGTTCCCTGAGTGACACATTTTGCGAACTCAGCGCCGGTCATCGAATGAAAGTTGGAAGCAGAATATCCCATTGGCATATCCCATTTTTCTGCACTGGCAGTGCCTGCACCCAGAAGGGCAACTGCTGTTAATGCAGTAGCAGCTTTTAAAAGTGTTTTTTTCATAAAGTTGTCTCCCTTGTTAGACTATTTAATGAACAATTTATGCGCTTTAAGCGAAGCGGTCTGCCCGATACGCTTCGATACTGGTATTTGGCTGGGTATTCATCACATGGCGAGCAACAAGACGGCCTGTTTTAGGGCCTGCCGTTAATCCTACATGATGATGACCATAGGCGAAATAGATCTGATCACTGGATGGTGCCGGCCCGATTACAGGCAAGCTGTCTGCCGTCGCCGGCCGATGGCCCAGCCAGGTTTTTTTTGTCTCAAACTCTAGGCCGGGAAGAAGGGCATGCGCCCCTCGAAGAAGCAGGTCTGTCGGACCAGATGATGCGGGGACATTCAGGCCGCCAAAGTGAAAACGGGGTGGATTCGGAGCACTCGAAGCGGCGAAAAGGCCGACAGCATCCGGGTTCACCTCTGGTTGAGGGAGACTGGTACCCCTGTGGGGGTGCAGGACGACAAAATCGCGGTGGGATACCGGAGGAACTACCGCTCGGAGC
>JAKSCD010000072.1 GCA_022360775.1 Sneathiellales bacterium
TGCGCTTCCTCTTTCAGGACAAGCTCCTTGTCTGCATCACCTTCCAGAAGGTCCGTGACAATCTCGATATCCATACCGGCTTCGCTGGCAGCATCGAGAAGAACCTGTTTGTCCCCGATATCCTGTCCATCCATAAAGAATTTACGGAACAGAATTTCCACCATTTCGTCCTGGACCCCCGCTGTAGTTGCCCAACGGATCAGGCGATGGGAGTTTAGGGTATTCGGGGAGCGTTCCACTTTTCCAAACTGAAATTCAAGGCCAATAGCCTCGCCAGCCTGACGAACATGTTCATAAAGTTCGCGGGCTCGATCAATACTACCGAATTTTTTTGCCGTGAATTCTTTCCGGTCTGCCCCTTCTTCGGGCATATCCGGGTGAAGCTGATAGGGATGCCAGGTAACCTCAACATCCAGATCAGGACGTTCTGCCAGTGCCTTTTCAAGCTTTCTCTTGCCAATCAGGCACCAGGGACAGACCGTATCGGAAATAATATCGATTTTCATGATGCAGTGATGATAGCACCATTTGACAGCTCTACAAAGAATTTATGGAACAATCATTCCAATATAAGGTTACCGGCAGGTTAGCTTGCCTCAGCCATAACCATATGAACGCCTTTACCGCGCTTTATGGCCCCTTCAATGCTTTCGCCAGGTTCAAGCTCGACCAATCCCATTTCCATACCCGCATTTACAGGTTCATCCAACCCATTGACTGCAAGATCCGTCATTCTTGAAACCCCGTAAACACGGTTAAGGGCTATGCGCGCATCGTTCAGGCTTGTGGAAGGAAGGGCAATAAGAAACACACCGTTTTTATAACGGCAGCAAATATCCTCGCCGCGTACAAGGAAGGAAATGATTGATCCGATCTGGCGAAGAATTTGATCTCCCGCGGGAAAACCGTATTTGTCATTAATCTCTTCCAGATTATTGACCTTCAGGCTTGCAAGTGACAGGGATTTTTCTTCAGCATCATAGTCTTTTTGCAGACTTGCAAGATGCGCGCGCATAAAGCCATAGGAATATAACCCGGTAGGCCCGTCACTCACGGGAAGTGGTTTGGATTCTTTAAAAAGCTTCTGCAGGGAATAGCGATATTCGGCTTGTTGAATGAGCAAACTGAGGCGTGCCCGGAGGTTTGGCATCTCCTTTGGCGTCACGACGATATCAGAGGCGCCATGCACATAAGCGGCCTGGCGATTGCTTTCAAAATCAAGAACAAAAATCACGGGTAGGTTGAATAGCTTACTGTCAGCACGAATGTCATTACATAGCCGGAGATTAACGTCTCCCTGGCCTGTACCAACAACAATGGTTGCATCAAAGCGTTTACCCTGAAGCTCCGCCATCGCCTGATCGGCATTCTGGCAGATATGTATTTTGGATTTTGTATCGAGCTGAAGAAGGATTTCACCCAATGTGTCGCTCTTTGCACCGACGAGAAGAATTTCCTTTTCTTCAAGACTAAGTTCGGGCGGCGCCGCGACGGTATCTTCAAAACCATATTCCTGTGTCGTTTTGGACCGGCGTTCAAATTCTCTCTTCATTACCTGAAAACGAATAAGGGAGGCGACCCGCTTATTCAGTTCCATATCGCAATAATTGCTCGGTATAGACTGGATTTTTTCCGGGGCCGGATTATCACCAATGATGAGAACCGGACAGGAAAGGGAGGAAAACTGGACTGTGAGATCCGATACCCCGATCCCGGTTCCTTCTGTTACCAGCAGAACCAGATCATGAGACATCTGCACAGACTTGCCACTGTCGAAGCTGCTATAGGCTACTTGACTGGCAGCATAACCTGCTTCTTTCAGCTTTGTTAAAAGTGCTTCATCTTCTGTGTTTGCAACAACAAGAATATGGGCAGAGACTGGCATATCGGCTATTCCTCGTAAATCTTTCGACGCATTCCAGCAGAAATTTGTTAAAATTGTCTTTTCCTTCTGTCCCAAGTCCTGTTCTTTTCGTTTATAGCCCTTGATTTGAAGGGCCGCCCTGTGAATAGTGGTCGCCAATTGAGAACCATAAAAAACAGGAGAATAATGTGATTTCACCAAATTTTCTGGACGGAAAACACGCTCTCGTCACCGGCGCTTCCTCAGGATTGGGATGGCAATTTGCCTTAACACTCGCCCGGGCAGGCGCCAAGGTATCCCTTGCGGCCCGCAGCACTGATAAACTGGAAGAACTGGCGCGCGAAATAGAAGCTTTTGACGGTCGTGCCCTTCCTGTACGCATGGATGTAACCGATGTCGCCAGTATTCAGGATGCTGTATCTGCAGCCGAAACAGAACTTGGTCCGGTCAACATCCTGGTAAATAATTCAGGGATCAGTGCATTAAGCCCTTCAGAAAGCATTTCGGAAGAGGACTTCGATGCTGTTATGAATACCAATGCAAAAGGAGCTTTTTTTGTGGCCCAGGCCGTTGGTCAAAGCATGATCAAACATGGCCAGGGCGGCAAAATGATTAACATTGCTTCTGTGGCGTCAAAGCGTGTTCTGAAGAACAATATTGCCTATTGCATGTCAAAAGCTGCTGTTGCGCATATGACCGCGGCCCTTGCTGAAGAGTGGGGAAAGTACAAAATCAACGTGAATGGCATTAATCCTGGCTATATCGTCACCGGCATTAATCGCGATTATTGGGAAACCGATCATGGCAAGAAACTTATTGCCAAACTTCCTCGCAGGCGGGTTGGTGAGCCGGATGCATTGGATGGAACACTCCTGCTGCTTGCAGGTCCGGGATCAGACTTCATGAACGGAAGCATGATTGAAGTAGATGACGGATTAACAGTCAAAGGTTTCTAAAAACCGGTATGGGCACCGGCCTAGCTGGTGCCCGCCGTATGCTGCTGTCCAGGCCTTAAATTCATGGCAACTATTGCCTGCTTGGCTTCTTCATCTTCCATTGCTGTCATAGAAGCAAGAAGCATTGATGCGCCTGTTACGCCTTCTTTATGAGCCACCAGTTTTGAGTGCCCCGCGCCCAAAGCTTCTTCTACAGTCTCGAAATAGCATTCTTCGATCATCTCGATAAGAGAGGGATCAATTTCCGCGGTCATGAGACACCTTTCGCCTGATACATATTACTACCCCGGAGAATTATAGCTATAGTATTAAAAATACATAAAGGGAAAAAATAGGTTTAGTTGAATTTCATTCAATTTTTTCATCAAAACGAAACAATCCCTGTTTTGAGCATGCGATATGCAGGATATTTCTTGCTTTAAATCTGTTTGAAGCAATATAGTTACAAATAAAACTATTTCGAAAGGGAGCGAAATGGGAGTGTGTAAAGCAGAGGGGATTATTGCAGGGGGCGGATTGGTCGGTTTAACACTGGCACTTGCTCTTCACCAGATTGGTATCAAGGTAAAGATCTTTGAAACAGTCCCGGATATCAAGCCTTTGGGGGTCGGCATTAATCTTCTCCCGCATTCTGTACAAAATCTCGCAAAGCTTGGATTACTGGAGGAACTGGAAAAGGTTGCCATAAAGACTTCCAGCCTAACTTACTATTCAGAAGACGGAAAAACCATTTGGCGGGAACCAAGGGGAATAGCCGCAGGATATGAAGTTCCGCAGTTTTCGATCCACAGAGGTGATTTTCACATGATCCTCCTTAAAGCCGTCAGGGAGCGGCTGGGGGAAAACGTGATCTTCATGAACCATCGTATAGATCACTTTGATCAGGATGAAGAGAGCGTCACTGCCCATTTCACGACCCATGACGGATCGCAAAAGCAATCCTCCGTTACCGCAGATTTTCTGATTGGTGCAGACGGGATCAATTCACGTCTTCGCAAACTATTCTACCCGGGTGAAGGTCCCCCTCATTATTCCGGCCAGATGCTTTGGCGCGGTGTGACAGAAATGGAACCCTATCTGGACGGAACATCCATGTTCATGGCGGGACATAATGACCTGAAACTTGTTGCATATCCTATACGCGCCGAAAGTATGAAGCGCGGGAAATCCTATATCAACTGGATAGCGGAACGCCGTATGCCGTCAGATTTAAACTCCCGACAGGCCGACTGGAATCAGGAAGGTGTTCTTGAAGAATTCAGGTCGGATTTTGAGGACTGGAATCTTGGATGGCTGGATATTCAAAAGCTTTATAAAAATGCCATTTCGATCCATAAATTCCCGATGATTGACCGCAATCCTATTCCTCAATGGACTTTCGGGCGTGTTACTCTGATGGGGGATGCTGCCCACGCCATGTATCCAAACGGATCAAACGGGGTATCGCAAGGCGTTCTTGATGCCATGGAATTTACCCGCCTGATGCAGGAAGGCGGGGATATCCTTGAAATCCTGAAAGCCTATGAAGCAGATAGACGACCAAAAACAACGAAAATCAGCCTTGCTAATCGTGAAACCGGTCCTGAACGTGTGATGCAGATGGTGAAAGAGCAATGTCCCGGGACATGCGGGGATGTTCATACCTGCGTTCCAAGGGAGAAACTCGAGGAAGTTGCAACCGCCTACAAGAAACTTGCTGGTTTCGACAAGGAAAGCCTAAAGAAAAGCGGATAATCACACCAGATTTTTCATCATGGCAACGCGCGGTTTGATATCCAGGCCGCGCGTTTTCTCATCTTGTCGAATAGCCGTTATTTCCGGCCAGCTTTTATCAGGATCAAAGACGTCAAATCCCAGCCTCTCATAGAAAGGGGCGTTAAACGAAAGATCACTATAGGTTGTCAGCGTTATTTTCTGAAATCCCTGCTCAACAGACTGGTTTTCAACTGCTTCAATCAGCTTTTTCCCAAGCCCCTGTTTCATATGATCACGGTGCACGGAGAGTTCTTTTAAATGCGCCTGGTTATCCTTAACCATTAAAAGTGCAAATCCAACGGGCTGATCTCGATCATCGGCTGCTACAAAAATACTGTTCGGGGCTTGAAAATCTTCAAAATATCCGTGAGGGGCCACCGGCATATCCGCAACGGCATCCAAACCGTGTTCTCTAAGGATTTCTCCGGCATCCATTTCAATATCTGCTAGAAAAGGGACATCCTTTTCCGTTGCGCGGCGAATGGTATAAAGCATCTACATTCCGTTTTTATACAGATCAAGTCTCTGATTTTTGCATCGCAAAGATTGCATGGCTGAGGCCAAATCTACAAGCCAGGTTAATGTATAATCCATTCTGTCTTGCAGGCTCTGGTCAAGTTCCGTTGGTTGTGCATCTGAAAATAACTGCTCAACATTGCGGAGGATCATATGATCGGGAAGCCACATCAGGAAGTTATTTTTATATCCGCTCATACGCAATTCGGCGACCGGGTAGGCCCCGCCCATTCCGGAACTTATGCCGATAAGCTGACAGGGTTTATGGGCCAGTTCCCCCTTATCACAGAAAAGCAGAAAGTTTTTGAGATGTGGCGGTGCCATTCCGGCCCATTCAGGAACGATAAAAACAAAACCAGTACAGGCTTTTAATCGTTCTGAGGTCGGATTCCATTGCTGGTTAACAGCACTACCGGCCGTCCATTTATCCTCTGTCCAGAGTGGCAGATCAAGATCTTTTAACGAGAAAATCTCAGCTCCGGTTTCTGGAAAAAGTGCATCAAGACGGGACTTTACAATTTCAGCGATCCGCGCGGATTGTGACGCCTCTCTGACGCTGCCAACAATAATACCGATACTCATTCAGATAGCCTCCAATTCAAGAATGAGATCAGTATATAGGGGAACAGTATCTTCCTTAAAGTGATACTGTTCCCTTAATTGCTATTTAAGGGCCGGAAGCTCGATGACAGATGTGGCACCGGTCCCGGTTCTGAGGGCATGAAGCTCGGCAAGTTCCGGATCTTCCCGCCATGCTGTTGCTTTTTCTTTTGACGGAAACTCAATTATCGCCGTCATGGAAGGAACGGAAACACTGCATTCCAGAACTTGAGGTTCCGGTAGAGCGCTCACCAACGATCCCCCGTGTTTTGCGAGCGCGGCACCCGCACCTTCGCGGTATTTCGCAAGGCTTTCAGGATTTTCAACCGTGATATTAACAACATATTGAACAGACATATTCTTTTCCTTTCAAGTGAGGACTGATCTGACATATGCGAAATCACAGTGAGAAAAAATTATCGAAAAATTCAATATAGCTGTGCAATAATGCACAAATGGAAGATTGGGATGACTATAAGTTTATTTTAGCCGTCGGCAGGGAAGGGAACCTTTCCGCAGCCGCACGGATCCTCGGGGTAAATCATTCGACGGTTTCCAGAAGAATTACTGCAGCGGAAGAGCGATTAAATGTACGGCTTTTCGATCGGCAACCTGGCGGTTTTGTGCCAACGGCAGAAGGTATTAAAGCGATTAATGTTGCTACTGCCATTGAAAGCGATCTTTATAAGTTAAATCGGACGATCATGGATCGGGACCGTGAGATGGCGGGGCAGCTTAGGGTGACGCCCCCTCAGATGATATATAAAATGGTTCTTGCTGACTGCATCAAATCATTTATCGATTTGTATCCCGAGATTGATGTCTCTGTGAGATTGACGAATGAAACACATAATCTGGATAAACGGGAATCTGATGTGGCAATTCGCGCGGCAAATGCACCGGATCCCCATCTTTTTGGCCGAAAAGTAACATCGCAGAAGCGTGCTTTTTATATGTCCCGCGATTATGCATCAAGCATTGAGACGGAACTTGCAACAAATGGTGCCAACACGAAATTAAAATATATCGCCTTTACCAGTTGGAAAAAGCAAAAGCCCGAAGAACTTCAAAAAGCTTATCCGAAGGCAGTTCAGGTTCTCGAACTGGATGATATGGAGGGGACTTATCATTCAGTAAAAATGGGAATTGGCGCAGGTCGTTTTCAGTGTTTTATAGGCGACAGTGATCCGGATCTGATACGCGTCCCGCATATCGATCTGACCCCCAGTTTTGATTTGTGGGTTTTGACACATCCAGATCTTAAAAATGTTACCAGACTTCGTGTATTTATGGATCATGTATCAACTTATCTGAAATCAAAACAGGATCTGTTTGAAGGAAGGTTAGGTAAGTAAATTCCTGTTTACATTTCGATTGCTTAGGCCAAGGAGGGGAAAATGGCAGTAAAAGTCGGAAATGTGGAATTCTATGCAGGCCCAGAAAATGTTGGTGGTCCTGATGATCTCGAAGCGACCATCGTCAATTTTATTGACGCGACCGAAAAACGGCTTGAAATTGCAGTGCAGGAGCTGGAAAGCAAACCCATTGCAGAAGCCATCATTCGCGCAAGACAGCGAAAGGTCCTTGTTAAACTGGTCATTGAGCAAAGCTATTTGCGGACTGAGAGATCAAAGGAGGACCCTTGGTCAGTTGGCGGTAAAAATGAAGATAATCGCACAATTCATGACGCCATCCTGAGATCCAATATCGATGTTAAAGTCGATTATAATGCCAGTATTTTTCATCAGAAATTTATTGTGCGGGATCGAAAATCAGTTCTGACCGGGTCAACCAATTTCACACCGACCGGGACTCATCATAACCTGAACCATCTGGTTATTGTCCATGACGAGAAGGTTGCAAAAATCTATGCCCGTGAATTTAAGGAAATATCCCAGGGCAAGTTTGGAAAACGTAATGAAGGACATGATCCGCATCCTCCCCTGGTGACGGTGTCAAATGTCCCGATTAAAGTTCTGTTTGCACCTGATCATGCCCCTGAAATGGAAATTATGAAACAGATGATCAAGGCGAGAAAACGGATTGACTTTGCCATTTTTACCTTTTCAAAATCCTCAGGTATTGATGACACCATGCTGCGCCTTCTTGATCTCGATCTTCCCATTCGCGGTGCTTTTGACGGGGGGCAGGGCTTCAAGGACTGGGCGCCCTTGCTGGATATTGCCGCAAAAGGTGCTGATCTGCATTCTGTTAAAAAGACTGCCAGCATTGGCAAATTGCATCACAAACTGATGGTGCTGGATGATGAAGTTGTCATTGCGGGATCGTTCAACTATACCGGCCCTGCAAATCAACTGAATGATGAAAATATTATTATTCTTGGCGATTTAAATACAACCTCTACCGCAGAAAAGGCAGCACAAAAGGAACTCGCAACCTTCGCCAGGAAAGAGATTGACCGCATTATCCAGTCCCACGGAAAACCGGTTTCCCGATCATAAATTAGGCGTGTAGAGACGTCACCCGTTTATCATAAACGATAATTTCTCTTGCCATTTTAAAAAAGAATTTATAATTCTCTTTTGTGAAAATGATGATATTTCAGGCAGGATGCTCGAGATGGAAAATACTGTGAAAACCGATTTGGATGCTCAGCTGGTGACAATGGATGGCCTTGATCTTGCGAATAGGATCAGGACGAAAGAGCTTTCATCAATAGAAGTTCTTGAGACAACAATTCGTCGGATTGAACGGATAAATCCTGAAATAAATGCGATTGCATCAACAAATTATGGTTTTGCGAGAAAACGGGCGGGGCAGGAAAGTCTGGAGGGTATTTTTGCCGGCGTTCCCACCTTACTCAAGGACGTTTTCTCCTATCCCGGCCATACAGTAGGTTTCGGTAGCCGGCTTTTTGATTGCTTGCCTGCACCTGCCGGTTCTCGTTATGCAGACGCCATTGATAAAGCAGGACTTGTTGTCCTTGGAAAAAGCACCACTTCCGAATTCGGGTTATTGGGAACAACTGAAACCCTGGTAAAAGGGGCAACAAAAAACCCCTGGAATAAGAGTAAATCGGCGGGAGGCTCTTCAGGGGGCGCTGTCGCTGCCGTTGC
Organism: Sneathiellales bacterium; assembly: GCA_022360775.1. Taxonomy (GTDB): domain Bacteria; phylum Pseudomonadota; class Alphaproteobacteria; order Sneathiellales; family Sneathiellaceae; genus Sneathiella. Next base: position 8,769 of record JAKSCD010000072.1, read on the forward strand.
CGCAGGACTTGTACCGGTTGCTCATGCATCTGACGGCGGTGGATCGGTGCGTGGACCTTCTTCATTTTGTGGCCTGTTCGGATTTAAACCCAGCCGCGGACGGCTTTTGGATAATGGTTTACCTGCCTCCTTGCCACTCTCTTCGATGATCAGTGAACATTGCGTCAGTCGTTCAGTGCGCGATAGCGCAGCCTGGCTATTGGCGACAGAGAAAGAAAATACGCATGATCCGCTTTCGATCAGCGACATTGAAGCAACGCATCCTCCTAAAAAATTGCGTATCGGGTTTTACATCAGAGACAGTCTTGGAAGGGAGCCAACTATAGATGCTCGCTCAGCCGTCCTGGAAACAGCCAGTTTATGCGAAAGCCTTGGTCACGACGTCTATGAAATTGATCCCCCGAAATTTGATGCAAAAGCAACAGCAGAGGCGTTTTTCACTTTGGGCGGCGTCGGTATGGCAGCCATGTTCAGCCAGTTTAAAGGCATGATGGGCCCCGCTTTCACTGAAGAGGGGTTTGAGCCCTATACCCGGGCTATTGCCGAAAAAGGCGCGCAAACAGATCCCAAATCGATGGGAGAAATAATGGCCCTCATGAAAACTGCTGAACAGGATCTGAATGAAGCACAAAAGCAGTGTGATATTATGCTGAGCCCAACGGTGCCATATCCTGCGTTCGACCTTCGAACTTATCATTCTGATCTTCCAATGGAGGAGCTCAACGCCTTTATCGAACGGGTTGCCTGCTATACTGTCCTGCCCTCAATAGCAGGTTCATGTGCCATGTCTGTTCCTTTATCTCAAACAGACACCAACCTGCCAATGGGCAGTCACTTTTCTGCGCCGCAAGGCCATGATCGTCTGCTTTTTTCACTTGCCTTTCAACTGGAACAGGCTAGTCCTTGGCAGTCGAGGATTTTTGATATGTGGGAGAGAAATCAGTGGTACAAACCCTGAAACCCGAAGTCCGGGAGAGGATTTTACGCGCTGCCGCTGACATCTTCGCTACTCACGGTTTTGAAGAAGCGAAGCTCTCAGATATTGCCAGCAAAGCCGGAACCGTAACCAGCAACCTTTATAAATACTTCAAAAACAAGGAGGATCTGTTCGACGCAATTGTGAAGCCTTCTCACGCGAAGGAATTACTGAACAGGTTGCAGGCACGAGTGAAGGAGCTTGAAACCCGTGACGATTGGCTAAGCGCTGATGCCGAGGGATCTCTTGCTGCCGCTTCGCTCCTGGATTTCTGGGTCAATGAACGCAAAGTCGTGCTGATCCTGCTAAGAGGGGCATCAGGAACACGTTACGCCCATATTCGGCAATCCTTTATTGAAGAAATGGAACAGCTGACGATCGAGTTCATCAGGCGCAAGAGCCCGGACGCTCCTCCAGATGAGCACCTTCATTTTGTACTCAACCGGCTTTTCGCAAGAACAGTAGAAATGCTGACAGATATTCTGGATCACTTTTCACAAAGAAAGGATATTGAAGCCGCATTTGGATATTTCTGGACCTATCAGCTCACCGGGTTGCAGGCTGTCATCAATCCCAAAATCGATGGAAAAAAATAGCCACGTTCTCGCCATAATCAGTTCCTAAATAGGGATGATACGAGAAATAATCGCGTCAGGGACAGCGTGAGACTATTTATTATCGCCTTTTTTCTGTTATTGATTGTGGGGTTGAGCCTCAGTCGGATGGACGGTTTTTATATATCGAAACCGGAAACCGCTGATTTTCCAGTCATGACATCGCCACCTTCTGCCATGGAATAGCCAGGATAAAGATCCCGAATGGACGATTTAAAGAAAGCGCTTGAAAATCGGGACAATAAATCCACCGAAGAACTGGAAGCCCTTTATAGCGAGTTTAGTATCCATTCTGGTTTTCTATCCTCTCTCATTACATTTTCTCAAAGCAGGGATCTCCAAAAAGAAGCAACCTGGCTCCTTAAATATTATCTGGAGAAAAACAGGAAAAAATCAGCGTCCTTTCCCTACCAGGACTATTCCCGTTGTATTTCAGCCCTCGATCATTGGGAAGCCAGACTTCATGTCCTGCAAAGTCTGGATTTTTTCCCAAAGGAATTCCTGTTAAAAGAAGATCTCCTTCCCTTGCTAAGGGAAGGAATAAGAAGCGAGAATAAGTTTTTGCGGGCCTGGTCCTATTACGGTTTTGCCCTTCTGGCATCGGCGCATCATGATCTTCTGCAGGAAACAAGGGATATACTTGAATTTGCAAATAAAACCGAAACAGCAGGCTCAATTAATGCACGCCTTAAACATGCCCGTTCACTTCTGGATTAAATATGCCCGAAATACACTTGCAAATGGGGAATTGGGAGCACTTAAGAAGTGAACACCTCGATGGATCAAACACCTTCTCTCAAACAGACAAAAATCTGGGTTACCGAGCTCCATAAAGATCAAAGGGATAAGGCAGGTCAGCCTTATGTCGGGCATGTCCTTCGCGTATTTAACATGCTTTGTGAAGCCTTTCCCGACGCAAGTGATCATGACAGACATGCGGCACTTTTGCATGATGTTGTCGAAGATTGTGGCGTGACATTCCATGATTTGGAAGAAAAAGGGTATTCCGTTGAGACAATAAAAGCGGTGGAGGCGGTGACTAAAAGTCCTGCTGACGGCCTTACTTATATGGAGCGCATTGAAAAACTTGCGAATGAGGGGCCAATTGGTGCAATTCAGATCAAGATCTGTGATTTAACAGATAACAGTGATCCACAAAGACTTTTAAAACTGCCTTTTGAAAAAGCAACGTCCCTGGATAAACGCTATCAAAAGGCTCTGTCTATCCTGAAGGCGCGTCTATCGTCCTTGAAGTGAAACAGATTGCCCGCATACCTGGCGCTTCATATACTTCGGAACCTGTCGTTCGCGATTTCAAAAGATATTGTCACAGGGAGAAAAATCATGAACAAAGTCGGTGTCATCGGTTTGGGACGTATGGGAACAGCTCTCGCACAGAAACTGGTGAAACAGGACATTTCGGTGAAGGGCTGGACAAGAAGCGGACGAAAGGTCAAGGGGGTCGAATGCGTCTCAAGCCTTGAGGAAATTGTCATAAAAAGTGATACCCTTATTCTCAGTCTCCTTGATGATGACGCTGTCGCTGATATTCTGGATCACCTTCTTGAACTGGATCTGAACGGTAAACTAATCGTTGAAACCAGTACTGTGGTTCCCGCTATTTTAACAGATCGGATCGCGACTATCACACGCAAAGGGGCTATGGCAGTCGATGCGCCTATCGCCGGTGGCCCCGAACTTGTTCTTGCCGGTCAATGCGGCTTTTTTATTGGCGGCGAGGATGCAGCAGTTTCACGGGCAAGGGAAATTCTTGAGGCGATAACAAACCGTCTCTTTCATGTCGGACCTCTTGGGACCGGTCTGGTGATGAAAACAATCAATAACAGTATGCTGCAGGTCTATTTGTCGGGGTTAAATGATCTGATGCCACTTGCGCATAAAGCAGGACTTCCTCTGGAAACGGCACTTCGCATTTTAAGTGGCGGTCCTGCCGGCATGCCAATGATAGCAGATCGCATCCCCAAAATCCTGGGGGAAGATAAAGATGTAGGCTTCGCGTTAAGTGCCGCTTTTAAGGATAATGATGTCTTTAATCGTGTTTTGAAATCCTACGGCCTTTCATCTGTTGCACTTGCAAGTTTTGGTGATTTGCAAGCGAAAGCAGAGAAAGAGGGATTAATTGAGCGGGATCCCGCGGAGTTGATCAGTCTTTCCTATCACGAGAAGGCCTCCGATGAGGATTAGGATCTGATAATTCCAGACCGATTGGAAGAATTATAAAAAAAGTGGCGAATAGAATATTTTATAAAAAAAACTTATAAGCGGGGTAACAAACTTCATGCATCAATGTCTATTTACTCAATCTTTTCAGCGACATAAAAACCGTAGCTATAGAAATGGTGATGTTTTTTATAGAGCTCTATTTCTTCTGTCTCAGCCGCAATAAACTCTTCTGCTTCACTCGTTTGATGCCGGGCCAGAAATTCATCCATCTGATTCAGCATCGGCTCATAATACTGCTTTCTCCAGCAGTTTTCAGGCAGGGGGAAATAGCCCTTCAAGCGAAATCCCTGGTCTTCAAGTTGACTGATTTTCTCAGATGCCAGAGCAATTTCCGGGTAGTTTTTATTCCAGTACCGGGAAATCTCGATAGGCCTATCCTTTGAAAGCCAGGTAATCTCCGACACTGCCAATATGCCGCCTGTCTTTAAAAACGGCTTGAAATACCGGATCCCTTTTTCGAAACCCATATTATAAATCGCCCCTTCAGACCAAATGGCGTCGAGACTCGATTGCGAAAAGGGAAGGGAGTCCATTGAGCAGGTGAGAGTGTCGATCTTTTGATTAAGGCCTTGCTTTTCTGCGTTGTCAGTCAAGGAATCCAGGAACCGATCAAATAGATCGACAGCGGTAATATGGGCATCCAGTTCTTCAGCCAATACAAGGGTAGATGCCCCTGTTCCACATCCAATATCAGCAATTTTGAGAGGATCCGATCTGTCCGCTAATCCAGATAGATCCAGGGCACGCTTGGTGCATTCTGCGCTCCCCGGTCCCTGACGTTTCAGCCCCTTAAAGAAATCAACAATAAGATCAAAATTCATGAAGTTCTCGGATCAAATAGGAAAAGAAAGATCTGACATTTGACCTACGATGATCTGCAAGTCCAGGAAAAGGAAATGCGTTGATTTATAAAATTATTTGCCTGAAAGGTGACTAAATTGCCAACGCCTGATAGCGTGTGAATACCTGTTTTATTCAAAAGAATAAGTGCATGAGCATGAGTTGGAAATCTTCAAAGAAAATGCTGCTTCAGAAATTGCTGAAAGGAATTGAAACCGGCGACCCTGAATCAGCCGCTGTTGTGAATGAGGAAAAATACATTCAGCATAATCCGCAAACTCATGAGGGAAGTGAAGGCCTGGCGAGTTTATTCGCAAGACTGTCCAAAACAAATCCTAAAGTCACTTTCGTCAGGGTATTTGAAGATGGCGACTTTGCTTTTGCTCATAACGAGTATGATTTTGCAGACCTGAAGGTTGCGTTTGAGGTTTTCCGTTTTGAACAGGGTAAGGCTGTTGAACATTGGGACAATATTCAGCCAATGAAAGGCCCCAATCCTTCCGCACGTACCATGCTCGGCGGGTCCGACGAGATTAATGATCTGGAAGACACTGAAAAGAACAGGGAACTTGCCCGCAACTTTGTTGAACATGTTCTTGTTTCAAAAACATTTTCAAATTTCAGCCTTTTGGTCGCTGAGGACCTCATTCAGCATAATCCGGACCTGATCGATGGTGCTGCAGCATATCAGGATTATCTTGAAGAAATGGTGGATACTCGTCACCGCATTGACTACCGGACACTTCACCGCGTTCTTGCAGAAGGGAATTTCACGCTTTGCATAAGTGAAGGCTATCGGAATAACATTCACACCAGCTTTTATGACCTGTTTCGATTTGAAGACGGTAAAATTGTGGAACACTGGGATACCATTGAAACCATCGCGCCAAAAAGTGAATGGAAGAATAACAACGGGAAATTCTAGGATCGCTGGTTGCGTTCAGTTTAAATCAAAATTGATCTGAACCTTAACCTTGCCTTTAACGACCTATGATTTGATCCTCGCAAGATCACGACACTTTCTTGACTCATTCCCTTAGTATCAGTTTTGAAAGTGGACAGGGGCGAAAAGAGGGGTAGATGCAAAAACTGGAATTCTCATCCGCAATCCTAACGGAGGATTTACGATCAAAAGCAATTAAAGATGTCTTTTCTAATCAATTGCTAATGGATCTGGATCCGCTAGAAGATTGTCGTCAGGCTTTTGATTTTAAGGCGCTCGCTACACCAACCCTTAATCTTGCCTGCCTTTCCGGTAGTCCTGCACAGGCGACCCGGACACTTGATCAGGCGGCAAGCAGTACCGAGGATCTTGTACTTTGTGTAACCTATAATGCCGATGTAAGAATTCAAAATCACAAGGGCAGGGAGCAGGTTTTCGGATCAGGTGATGCCCATATCTGGAAAGCGGATAAGAAATTCCTCTGCGAGGTGAACAACACTTATGCCACCATGATGTTTCACCTCCCGACAAGCACTCTTGAAGCGACCAACATTGATCCCGACCGACTTTTTGATGATGGGAAACTTGAGGCAACACCTGGCCTTCACATGCTGACAGGTTATACAAGGCTCCTGATGAGCGAGTTTTCGGATCTCACACCGGAAATGGGAGAATTGGCGCTCCAGCATATCAGGGATCTCGCCCTTTTTTCTCTTGGAACAGTGCAGGAGAGAAAAAGCCTGGATATGCAAAACAGTGTCCAGGCATTCAGACTCGCTTCCCTCAAGAAAGATATAGAAAACAACCTTTCTCATCCGGACCTTTCTGCTGAATGGGTTGCAAATAGAGAAGGGATCAGCGCACGATATTTACGGTCTCTCTTTTTGCAGGAAAGAACGAATTTCACCCAATATGTTCTGGAAAGAAGACTACAAAAAGCCTACGGGAAACTGACAAATCCTTCATTCAGGTTCCAGAATATCAGCCACATTGCCTTTGATGTTGGTTTTGGCGATTTGTCATATTTTATTCGTTGTTTCAAAAAGCGATTTAACGCGACACCGTCTGATATTCGCCGCAGTTATTTTTCAAACTAGAACATAAAAGGCCCTCCGGTTTCCGCGGCCGGAGGGCCTGTATTTCCTGACATTCTGATACCCGGTTATTCTCCAAATGGAAATCTAGGAGGAGAATTGGGGACCTGAAAACTTCACCCAATTGGATATCAAAGCGGTCAGGAAATCCTGTTGTCGAATTTACATCGATTTCAGTTAGGTGGCATCACACACCATGACGATGTTTTTCCCGTCAGGATGCGGCTCAGAACTCAACCCACCGCCGGCATCATCACAGTCCTTCATAAAGGCAAGAACCTGTTCGATTGTCGTCAACATCGGAATTTCTTCCTTTGTCGCCCCAGGTTGCTTTGTCCCAAGAACACCTCTGCCGCGGCGGATGGCTTTTGTTCTTTTGGACTGGCTTATTGCTTTTGATAGCTGTGCTTTATTCATCTTCACCGACTTCTTCCGAGTGCCGGCCTCAACTCCAGATGTCAAGGCAAGGCTCATAACCACTGCCATACAAAGCGCGGGAACAAATCCATTTTTAAAAATCATAAAACTACCCCAATTCAATTATGTCCATCGCGACTGACCTTTCCCCCATTAGAAGGCCATTGTTGTCAACTGAAGGAAATATGGGTTATTTATCGATTTTAATCTTGGACACAGCGGTAATAGAAAGTTGGACAGAACGGTACATCCGTCTGAATTTTTTAGCAGAATTACTTTTCTAGGATTGCTTTTCCGTCTGCCAAACCGCGCCCTTCAAGGGCCTCGGACCATGCCACAGACAATTCTGAAAGAGGCACTAGCGTTGTATGTAAATTCCGTCCTAGCGCGGTTGCCCTGTAATGTCGGCCTTCCTTTTCGATAAAGCCTGCGGCCTGAAGTTCTTTCAAGCGTTTACTCAATGTGCTGGGTGTAATGGTTTCGCATTTTTTTTCCAGATTACCGAAAGTCATCAGGTCATCCGCACACAGGTTCCAAAGGATTCCCATTGCCCAGTGACGTCCAAGCAAATCAAATAGTGCCATCAGGGGCTGGCCACTTTTTGACCCTCTTACAGGCGAGCCTGGTTTGGGAAATTGCATAGCTGTTCTCCAAAAAGCTGGTGGGATGAACTGTCTGCCATCCATTATGATACTTGGTCTCATTTATCCAGCTTACAGCTGGCAATGCAACAAAGACGGTCAAGCACGTGATCTCTTAAAGCAGTGCCATACAGCGACCCAAAAAAAAATATTACTAGCTTTTTTATAGTAAATTTACTAGCTTTTTAATAGTAAATTTAACCCAGTCATCTCACGAGGGACACTATGGCGCAGACAACGCAGGAAACTGATGATGTATTCGAGAAGCGTTTGTGCCGCGTAATCGCAAAGGCAGAAACAACTTTTTATGAAACTGATTTTGCATGGCGAAGAATGGAAGAAGGTCATTCTCCGTCAGTCAATGCTTTGGCTTGTGTTGCAGATAATGGCACGTGGTTTGAATTCGTACCAACAGAAACATCTGATATCCAAGGGAATTTCAGGGTGGTTTTGTTTAAATTTGCAGAAAATGGGCCAAGTGCCATCGGTTTTGTCGCCTGGATTCATTCCCATCTAAGGAAAATGGGGAGGACAGGGGCCATCGTAATTTGTGGCAAGGACACAAGAAATTCAGACGATTTGCACAGGATATGTCAAGGCGCACTTGACTATTGGGCCTGTCCGGTAGGAGCTTCCGGCGACCGTTTTCTGGACGTCATTCACACACTGATCGGTCGCGGCAGGGATTTAATAAAAGCCGATGGAGAAAATACAAATGACTAAATTATCAGCACGAGAAATTGAAGCTGCAATTATCTCTAACCTCCCACCGATTGATCATCACGATGAAATCGTTGAGGAGATCGGAAAAGATTTCATCCGTATACGATTGCCCTTTAAACAGGACTTTCTGGGAAGAGAGCCCTGGCAGGATGCGAGCGGAAAAGTTTTTTCAGGCCCTATGGTTATGGGTTTTGCTGACACAGCGATGTATTGCTGTGTTTTATCCGTGATGGGTTTATCCGTGATACCGGTGATGGTGAATTTGAATGTGACTTTCCTGCGGCCCATGCGCGACGCGGACATGATCGCTACAGCTCAAATTAAGAGGCGCGGTAAACGCCTGAATTATCTGGAATGTTGGTTACACTCTGACGGAGATGCAGAGCCTTGCGCTCATGTCACATCAACCTACAGAGTTGCCAAACGCCAGTCATAAGAATAGCACCCCTCATTTTTTGCAATCTTCTGCCCTGATGCGGAGGATCAAGCCTGATCTTGGCCCTATTACATTACTCATGGGCAAGCTCTTTTGTCGTGCAAATCTCAATAAATAGAGACGCAGAAATCTATATTTTCCCTTTTGAAACAATTGAATAAACAATCTTCAAATCATGTTCTAAAAAATCAAACATGAACTTTTGAACATTGAATATGACTTCTGAATTTTCGGAA
>JAKSCD010000071.1 GCA_022360775.1 Sneathiellales bacterium
GGACTGAACGGCAGGATTGAGGTGCCGCGCCTTTTGAGTGGAACCGATTATAAGCGTACCGCCGGATTTTGGTTCAGCTTGGGAAGTGCCAATGCAACTGGCAGCCATGATAGCTGCGGTTGCAATGATCGAGGTCAATTTTTTCATGCCCGCCTCCTGTTATTATGAAAAATTTTTTTGTAACAAAACGTTAGAACAGCGGGTTTCTTACGTAAAATATATTTTAGTCTGGTAATTAATACATTTTTTATATGTTTAGATGGGCAGTGTTATGTGGAAGGGTGACTTTTCCAAAGGCTTTTTGAGTCTGGAGTTGTTGGCAAATACTGATCATAACCTTGTCGGCCTGGCTGAGGGAAGCATCCTCCCGATGAAGTATCCCGAAATTTACACTTTGATATTTGGGGTACATGGGGATGCGCACTAGATCACCGACTGTATATTGCTGCTTCTTTAAGGGGCGCAGATGGAAAATCGAATAGCCAAGACCAGCGGCCACCATGCTGCGAACCATTTCTGATGATTTTGAAGAGTAGGAAACCTTCGGCGTCAGGCCCTCTCTGGTGAACAGGCCAAACATATAATCACGGGTCAGTTTCAAATCGAGAAGGATCATGGGTAATTCTTGCACATCCGAAAGGGACAAAATCTTTTTTTGGGCAAGAGGATGATCTTTAGGCAACACGATATGGGGAAAGGCCGTAAAGAGATGAATGAAACTGAGATTGGCAACCGGTGGATCAGCGAGGAAACCAAAAGCAAGATCAATATTGCTTTCCAGAAGGTCCCGGTAGATATCAATGGAATCGCCTTCTGAAAACTGGATCAGGATATCTGGATGGGCAATTGCCATTTCCTGCATTACTAGAGGAAGAATGATCGGCGCTGCAGGTGCAAAACAACCCATGCGAATAGCGCCACCAACAAGTTGCGATTGTTCCTGAACCGCTTCTTCGAAGCTACGATGAGCCTTCAGGAATTTACGTGCATGGCTTAAAAAAGTATGCCCGAACTGTGTTGGCTGAATGCCTTTTGACGGTAATCGTTCAAACAATGGCCGATTTGTATCCTGTTCAACCACGTCAATGGCAGAGGAAATAGAGGAAGGTGAAATATTCAGCTCCTGTGACGCTCTGCTTATTGAGCGGTGCCGCGCGGCAACCTCGATATAGCGCAGCTGTTTCAGGGTGTAGCGCATGGATCTATCTTCATTTTTCGGTTTTTTGTTTGAATAAGAGTGAAATAATCTATTTTTCAGAGGTTAAAGCAGGTTCTAATCTCTAGGCAATCAAAATATGCGAATGAGGATAGAACCTTGAGCGAGACGATTGTTTTCACTGCCCGCAAGATAATTACTATGAACCCGGCTAATGCCCATGCAACCCATGTGGCTGTTCGGGAAGGAAAAATCCTGGCTGTCGGTAGTGAGGAGGAAATGACTGGTTGGGGGCCTTATGATTTCGACCGGACATTTGAAAACAAGGTCTTGATGCCCGGTATGATTGAAGGGCATTGCCATTTAATGGCCGGCGGGATCTGGAATTTTACTTATGTCGGATACCAGGATCGTGTAGATCCGGATGGGAAGCTGTGGGTTGGTGTCAAAACCATCGAAGATGTGATTGATCGCCTGAAAGAGGTGGATGGGGAGCTTGATGACGGAGAACCTCTTGTTGCCTGGGGGTTTGATCCGATTTTCCTTATGGAAGGGCGCCCGGAAAAAACCGATCTTGATAAAGTGAGCACCAGCCGCCCTATCGCGGTCATTCATTCCAATTTTCACCTGATGACA
>JAKSCD010000070.1 GCA_022360775.1 Sneathiellales bacterium
ATTGGTGAAACCATGATCGTGGTGATGGCCGCGGGGTTTGCTGCCAATCTGACAGCCAACCCTTTGGAAGCTGTCACAACCGTAACTGTACAGATCGTTGGCTTGCTGGTTGGTGACCAGGAGTTTGACAGTGCCAAGACATTGGCCGCTTTCGCACTGGCATTGGTGCTTTTTGCAATCACTTTGGTTCTTAACGTAATCGCCCTTGTGGTCGTTCGTAAATATCGAGAAAAATATGACTGATACTACCGAAACAAAACACAAGGCGGGCTGGGGCTCGAAAGAGACCATGAGCAAGCTCGCAAAGCGGCACCGGTCAGAAAAAGCTTTTCGGATGATCGGCCTTGGTGCCATTCTCATAGCGCTTTGCATGCTGGCTACCTTGCTGGTGAGTATTGCGAGCAAGGGTTTTACTGCCTTTGTTCAGACCCGATTTGATATCGAGATAACTTTCTCTCAGGATGTTATTGATCCAAATAACACCAGAGACCTGGAAGTCCTGAGGAGCGCGAGCTATGGCTCCCTGGTTCGGGATGCCTTGCGCAAAGAGTTTCCTGAAGTAAAATCGCGCCGTGATCTACGGTCGCTTTTTGGTATTGTCAGTAAGGGCTCTGTTAAGCAGCTGCGCCAGCTGGTGATGGAAGATCCAGGCCTGATAGGCCAGACCAAAGTGATCAGTCTGATCGCCAGTGATGACATGGATATGTTCAATAAGGGCTATATTGATCGTAATGTTGTCGAGGCTGACCGTCGAGTTAAAGACAAGGAAGTTGCCTGGTTCGATCAATTGGATAATAAAGGCGCGGTTGAACTGGTCTTCAATACCGGCTTCTTCACTTCAGGAGATAGTGGTGAGCCCGAAATTGCCGGTATCTGGGGCGCTGTTGTCGGCTCTTTCTATACTTTGCTGATAACATTCGTGATTGCCTTCCCGATCGGTGTCATGACCGCAATTTACCTTGAGGAATTTGCACCTCAGAACAAATTTACCGATATCATCGAAGTGAATATCAACAATCTGGCTGCTGTCCCCTCCATTGTGTTTGGTCTGCTTGGTCTTGCCTTGTTCCTGAACGTGGCACATCTTCCGCGCTCTGCGCCATTGGTCGGGGGTTTGACACTTGCCTTGATGACGCTCCCCACAATTATCATCGCGGCCCGCGCGGCCATCCGGGCAATTCCCGACAGTATTCGTCAGGCTGCTCTGGGGCTGGGTGCTTCACCGCAACAGACAGCCTTTCATCATGTCCTGCCGCTCTCCATGCCTGGAATTCTGACTGGTACGATCATCGGTCTGTCACAAGCACTGGGTGAAACGGCGCCTCTTCTGATGATTGGTATGGTCGCCTTTATCGTAGACATCCCTGGCGGAGTGACCGATCCTGCAACCGTGTTGCCTGTACAGGTCTTCCTGTGGGCAGATAGTCCTGAGCGGGCTTTTGTCGAAAAAACGTCAGGAGCGATCCTGGTCCTGCTGGGCTTCCTGGTCTTTATGAACGCGCTTGCAGTCATGCTGCGCAAGAAATTTGAACGCCGCTGGTAAAATCGCTGGTATAGGGAAACAAGGACATGCAAATGCTTGCTGAAGTACAAACTCCAGAGACAACCAAAGAAAACGCGATTATCAAGGCTTCTGATGTCAGTGTTTTCTATAATGATAAACAGGCGCTGAACGGCGTATCCCTGGATATCATTGAAAACCAGATTACCTCGCTTATCGGCCCGTCAGGTTGCGGTAAATCGACCTTCCTGCGCTGTCTGAACCGGATGAATGATACGGTTCCAGGAGGCCGGGTAGAGGGAAAGATCACGCTGGATGGTCATGATATTTACGCATCTTCTGTGGATGAGGTTTTGTTGCGGGCCCGTGTTGGCATGGTTTTCCAGAAACCCAATCCGTTTCCAAAATCCATTTATGACAATGTTGCCTATGGGCCGCGCATTCATGGATTGGCAAAAAACAAGGATGATCTGGATGATATTGTTCTGACCAGCCTTGAAAAAGCAGGTTTGCTGAAGGAAGTAAGGGATCGGCTCAATGCGACAGGAACAGGCCTTTCCGGTGGTCAACAGCAGCGCTTGTGTATCGCCCGGGCGCTGGCCGTTCAACCGGATATTATTCTGATGGATGAGCCTTGTTCTGCACTTGATCCAATTGCGACAGCGAAGGTCGAAGAGCTGATCGAGGAACTTCGAGAAAATTATACGATCATTATTGTGACGCACTCCATGCAGCAGGCGGCCCGTATTTCACAGAAAACAGCATTTTTCCATCTGGGCGAGATTGTTGAAGTGGGTGATACAGAGCAGCTGTTCACCAGTCCTTCCGATGAACGGACACAAGGCTATATCACAGGCCGTTTTGGTTAAGCTAGAAGGTCAAGGAGAAAGAAAATGAATGGAACAGGACATATTGTCCGGTCTTTTGACGAAGATCTTCAGGAAATGCGCAATGCCATTATCGAAATGGGTGGGTTGGCGGAATCCCAGCTTGAAGCGGCTGTACGCGCGTTAATGGATCGGAATTCCGATCTGGCCCAATCAACCATCGAAGCCGATGTTGCTGTCGATGACCTGGAGCAGGCGATCGATAACATGGCCGTTAAACTGCTGGCCCTTCGCAATCCGGTGGCTGATGATTTGCGACTGGTGATTTCTGCATTGAAAATCGCGTCCTTGCTGGAGCGGGTCGCAGATTACTCGGCGAATATCGCCAAGCGGGTTATAGCGCTTAACCTGGCGCCGGCAATTCGTCCCGTTTCTGCCATTCCGCGTATGGGAGAAATGGTCCGTCATATGATTGACGATATCCTGACGGCCTATGCGCAGGAAGATGTGGAACTCGCCTATGACGTATGGCGTCGTGATCGGGATGTCGATCAGCTTTATAACAGTATGTTCCGCGAATTGCTGACCTATATGATGGAAGACCCGCGCAGTATCACAAGCTGTACACATCTTATTTTTATGGCCAAGAATATTGAGCGTGTTGGTGATCATATGACCAATATTGCCGAGATTATTATCTATCAGATTACAGGGCAGGCACCGTCGGAAGCACGGCCTAAGGGGGACAAGACAAGTGTCACAATGATCGAGACGGATATATCCCGATCTACCCAAGGGAATGATAATTGATGAGAGTTCTAATTGTTGAAGACGAACCGTCCATGGTGGAGCTCCTTCGCTATAATCTTGAAAGTGAAGGTTTTGAAGTAAGCTCGGCTCTGGATGGTGAAGAAGCCATGCTGACAATCGAGGAGCAAAAACCGGATATGGTTTTGCTGGATTGGATGCTGCCCAAGCTTTCCGGTATCGAGATCTGCCGCCGTTTACGCCGGGACCAGGAATACCGGAACCTGCCGGTCATTATGATAACGGCGCGCGGTGAAGAGACTGATCGCGTCAGAGGATTGGATGTCGGTGCTGATGACTATATGTCCAAGCCGTTTTCCCCGGCTGAGTTAATGGCTCGCATACGGGCTGTTCTGCGCCGTCATAACCCGAATATGGGAAGTGACAGCATATCAGTTGCGGATGTGACCATGGATCTGGTGGCCTACAAAGTCAGCCGTGACGGCCGGGAACTTCATCTTGGACCAACAGAGTTCAAGCTCCTGCGGTATTTCATGGAGCGGGCAGGGCGCGTCCTGACCCGGGAACAGCTTCTTGATGGGGTCTGGGGGCAGAATGTCTATGTGGAAGACAGAACTGTTGATGTCCATATCCGCCGTTTGAGAAAAGCTCTAAATGCGGAAAATGAGACGGATCTTATACGAACAGTCCGGGCAGTCGGATATTGTTTTGAAAAAGAATAAGGGAAGCAAAAGCTTCCCTTTTTTATTTCTCCGCGCTCGCGATTTGCTTGCGAAGCCTTGCAAGGAGCCCTTCCACCTGACCACCATTTTGGCTGATCACTGACGAAAATTCGTCCCGGTGGGTAATGGCCATGCTCACATTCTCGACGATTATATCAACAATCTTCTGACCGTTTTTCTTTCCCTTGCGAACACGCCAGTCAAGTTTAATGGGAGGACCGCTTGGGCGGATAATCTGGGACAGAACAAGAAACTCTTTTTTGTTCAGGGGTTTTGCCCGGATTATTTTAAGATTTTCGCCGGAATATTCACCGATGCGTTTTTGATAGGTCGAAATGATATAGCGTTTGAAAAGCGCCTGATACTCAACCTGCTGATCTTTTGTGGCCTTGCGCCAGTGTTTACCAAGCACAAACCGACCAATCAGTTTCATGTTGAAATCGCGGGAAATCAGCTTGTCAAAAGCTTCACGTTGCTCTGCCGCACTTATCGTGTCATTTGCAAGCAGCTCGACAGCTTCTGTTCCCAGCTGTTCGACAAGCTCTTTGGCCTCTTTTTGGCCCGGTTTCTCCGCAGCATGAGCTGTATGGGGTGTCGGGATCACCAAGGCAGGCGCTGCCGCGAAACAGAATGCCGTGACGGACAGCACAAGAAGGGTTTTAATTTTCATACTGTCCTTATTCTCACTTAGTTGTCGGACGATTTGGCTTTCAAATCAGGAGATTCGTCGTCTTCCACGAGAAGGGAGATGCGATCTGATGGAAGTGGCTTATCATCGTCCTGATCAAATGAGATATCAGGCAAAGGTGTTAAATCTCCGTTACCATCCAGGATCAAGGCTTTACGATTCTGGCGATAAAGGCTGCGGATTGTTGCATAAAAGTCGATTGAGTTCTTTTCAATCTCGTCAAGGGAATCAAGTGAACGAGATCGGAAGTCAATCGCTGTTGCCAGACCTCGAATCAACGGAACATTATCAATGTCATTGTTGTTGGCGACAAGATTTACAGGATCAATAAAATGCTCGCCTGCAATTCCTACAGCTTCCCGGGTGGTATTTGGCCCGAGAATTGGCAGAACAAGATAAGGGCCTTCAGAAATTCCCCAGACCGCAAATGTCTGGCCAAGATCTTCTTCCTGATAGTCAATCTGGGCAACGTCAAACAAACCACCTACGCCAAGGAAGGTGTTTGTAAAGAACGATCCCATATTGTCACCCGCACCATCCAGATCGCCCTGCAGGACGTTATTGATGAAATACATAGGTTGGGACAGATTGCTCAGGAAGTTTGAAACGCTATCCTGCACAGCATCCGGAAGCGCATCTCGGTAAATATGAGAAACAGGTTTAAGAGCAACGGCATCAAGAGCATTATTTACGTCGAAGAAATAACGATTTAAAGGCTCAATAGGATCATGCACTTCATCATACATTACCTGACTTGAGTCTTCGCCTGGTGGTGTTGCACATCCCCCTAGAAATCCAAGAGCAGCTACCGCAGCAACGCCCCACAAAAACGAAGATCCGAATTTCTTTGAACTCATTTTATTTACCCAGCTCTTGTTTTCAATTGCTGCCTATCCAGCGGATAGAAGCATAATAATTCTTACTGAAGTCTTTATGTATTGCAGAATTTATCAATACAAAAGAAAAATCAAGGAATTACCAACGAGTTAAACTAAATTTGACTTCTCCTAACATAGTCTGGAGCCAATTGCCAGTGGTGAAAATCACCTTCACGATCCCGTGTGGCTTTCATGTTGCCAAAAAGTGACTCAAAATACTGTACAAAGATATAAATATATGTTTATATCATGAATATATCGAGAATGTGTTGGAATTCGTATCGTGGAACAGCTGTTACAAGGATTAAGGGCCGCAGGAGAGGAGACGCGTATGCGTCTTCTGGTTCTATGCGCACATGCCGAACTCACGGTGAGTGAACTTATTCAGATTCTCGGGCAGAGCCAGCCGAGAGTATCCCGACATTTGAAATTGTTATGCGAAGCAGGCTTGCTGGATCGATTTCAGGAAGGCAGCTGGGTGTATTACCGTCTTGCAGGAAAAAGCAGCACTTCTTTACTGGCACGGTATCTGGTGGATCTGGTTCCAGAGGAAGACCCCGTCGTAGCCCGCGATCTGGAGCGGCTGAATATTGTAAAGCAGGCGCGCATGGATGCCGCTACCGAGTATTTTAAGGAAAATGCAAAGCACTGGAATGAAATCCGCTCCCTGCATGTGCCGGAAAAAGAGGTTGAGGATATTCTGACCAGTGCCCTAGAAGGTCGCGCAATTACAGATCTTCTGGATATCGGGACGGGCACCGGACGCATGCTTGAACTTTTGGGGCCCTGTACTCAATTCTCTGTCGGTATTGATACCAGCCGCGAAATGCTGGCCTTCGCGCGCGCCGCTATTGAACAAGCAGAACTTAGAAATTGTCAGGTGCGCCTTGGCGATATGTACACGTTGCCCTTTGCCAATGATTCCCAGGATGTCGTTGTTATTCATCAGGTCCTGCATTATGCAGATCGACCCAAGATGGTGATCGACGAGACGAAAAGGGTTTTAAAAAAAGGGGGATTGTTGATGCTGGTCGATTTCGCACCTCATACTGTTGACGCTTTGCGAACCGAACATGCGCATGTCCAGCTTGGGTTTGATGGTCGTCAGGTCTGGGAGTGGTGCGAAAATGCGGGCTTGAAACAAAGAGCCTTTCATGAATTGAAGGGCAATCCCCTGACAGTGAATATCTGGATTGCAGAAAATCCTGAAAACGGATTTGTTGGAGAAGCAATATGACACCGACCGAGAGCTTTAAAGAGCGGGTTGAAAAAAACAGTCTCGCAGGTACCGGGCGCAATAAACCCGTTTCTGTTTCCTTCGAATTTTTCCCTCCAACTACGGAAAAAATGGCGCAGAAGCTATGGGATACCGTACAGCGACTGGAACCCATGGGGCCAGAATTTGTCTCGGTAACATACGGCGCGGGGGGGTCCACCCGTGAACGTACCCATAACGTGGTCAGTCGTATCCGTCAGGAGACCAGCCTTGACCCGGCCGCTCATCTGACTTGTGTCGGTGCCTCTGTCGGTGAAATTGAAGAGGTGGCAGAACAGTATTGGCAAAGTGGTGTCAGACATATCGTTG
>JAKSCD010000069.1 GCA_022360775.1 Sneathiellales bacterium
AATGGCCGACAATTCCGCAGCTTTATATCAAAGGTGAATTTGTGGGGGGATGCGATATCATGCGTGAAATGTTTGAAACAGGTGAACTTCAGTCTTTTCTTGAAGAAAAGAATGTGGCCCGCATTTCAGCCTGATTGCACCATCATATGTTACGCAAAACGGCGCCACTTCCGGCGCCGTTTTTTATTGTTTATTCAGGGAGTATAAAATGGCGACGATTGCTTTTCTAGGAACCGGCAATATGGGTTCAGGCATGGCCAGTCAGTTATTGAAAGCCGGACATCAACTGAAGGTTTACAATCGAACTCGCGAAAAGGCTGCGCCTTTGCAGAAGGAAGGGGCTCTTCTGGTTGATACCCCAGCTGAGGCTGCGGAAAATGCGGATGCCATTTTCTCCATGGTAGGAAATGATGTGGCCTCCAACGCTATCTGGAACGGTGAAGATGGCGTGCTGAGCGGCCATTACAAACAAGGGGCCATCGCCATTGAATGTTCAACACTTTCCTATAACTGGGTGGGTGAACTTTCCTCAATTCTTCAGGATAAAGGCTTGGACTATATAGATTGTCCGGTTACAGGCCTGCCAACTGCAGCAGCAGCCGGGGAGCTCACACTTCTTATGGGATGCAGCGCTGAGAATCTGGAAAAAGCCCGTCCCTACCTCGATCCGGTTTCAAGGGAAATTATCCGTTTTGGCGATATTGGCGCGGGAACAGCCTATAAGTTGATCGTCAACTTGATGGGATCGGTTCAGATTGTTGCTCTTGCCGAAGGAATGCTGGTTGCCGAAAAAGCCGGGCTTGACCTTGCAACCGTCGCTGATGCCCTGTCACGCGGCACTGCTGGCAGTGGCCAGGTTGTACAAAACGGACCGGCAATGGTGTCAGGGGATCATGACAGCAATGTTCTTTTCTCGGCCCTTTGGCGGCATAAAGATACTGATTATGGATATAAATTTGCAGAGCAGATGGGGGTTGAAACCTCCCTTGCACAGGAAAGCCTGAAGCAGTTTCAGAAACTGATTGATGCTGGTTTTGAAAATTCCGCGGGCAGTAAAGTTATTGATGTGATGCGCAAATAATTCGATTAAACTGATTAGGCTTCAGTAGCAAGCGGATCCAATCACTGTCGGGGGAAAGCATGAACCAGGAGAAACTGGCGCGACTTGTTGCGTCCATGCCAACAGGTCTCTTCAATATTCTTTATATGGGGCGCCGCGTAAAAAGGGATCTGCAGCTCTTGAATTCGAAAGCGCAATTTCTCTGCGCTATTGTAGACAAGCAGACTGTCCCGCTTGAGGAAGAAACTATAGAAAATGCAAGGGAGCAAATAGAAAACCTCTCTGGTCTTTTATCTGGGAGCGATGTGCCAGTTGGTTCAGTAGAAGATTTTTCCATTCCAGGCAACGTTACTGATATTCCCGTCAGGCTTTATAAAGCTGAAAATTCATCAGACCCTGTTCCAGTACTGGTTTTCTACCACGGCGGTGGGTTTATCCGTGGATCTATCAATTCTCATGATGGTCTGTGTCGGCGATTGGTTAAATATGGGGAATTTGCGGTTTTGTCTGTCGATTATCGGCTTGCACCAGAACATCCTTTTCCAGCGGCAGTTGATGATGCTTACGCAGCCCTTAAATGGGTACAACAATCCGGCGCCTCAAAAGGTCTGGACCAACAGCGTGTTGCGGTTGGTGGTGACAGTTCTGGGGGCAATTTGGCCGCAGTTGCCTGTCAGGACGCCAGAAGACAAAACACATCCCTTCCCGCTTTTCAGTTACTTCTTTATCCGACAACAGATGCCAATTTTACAGCCCGCAGTCACCAGCTCTTCGCCAACGGTTTTTTCCTGACCGAAGAGAGAATGCACTGGTATCGGGATCAATATCTTCAATCTCCCGATCTTCGCAATGATGTGCGTGCCTCTCCCGGGCTTGAAAACGATCTATCCGGCTTGTCACCTGCGTTGATCATCACAGCAGGCTTTGATCCTTTACGGGATGAAGCCGAAGAGTATGCCCAGCGGTTAAAGGATGCAGGGGTTCCAATGGGGATCATTCGACATGAAAGCATGATCCACGGGTTTATGTCGCTAACCGGATTACTTGAAGATGCAGAGAATGCGATTAAAATGGCGGCGGAAACGACTAAATCTGCGTTAGGTATTGAGTAATTGTCGATGAAAATTTTGTATGCAGCTCTGAATAAAATCATCAAAGAGAGCCTCGTTGTTTATTGGAGCCTGCTTAAAATCATGGTTCCTGTCATGATCATTGTGGAGATCGGTGTCAGGCTGGGACTTGTCGAACTGATCAGCGATTTCTTTGAACCTGCAATGAGCTTTTTCGGCCTTCCTGCTGAATCTGCTGTTATTCTGGCAACCAATTTTCTGGTCGGATTATACGGCGCCGGAGCTGCACTGGTTACAATCTCGCAAACGGTAACCTTTTCAGTTGCGGATATTTCCGTCCTTGGCGGGATTATCCTTTTTGCGCATTCCTTGCCTATCGAGCAAACTATTATCAAAAAGACGGGCACCCCACTACTTTTCTCCACTTTTACCCGGCTCGCAGCAGCCTTTATCTATGCCTGGATATTCCATAAAATCTATTCCGGTCTTGATATCCTTAACGAGCCCGCAACCATCCTGATAGCCACAGATATCGGAACGGGAGAACAAAGCTGGATAGATTGGGTCCTTTCTTCCGCAATTGGGCTTTTCTGGGTCTTTCTGATCCTGCTTTTCCTGATTGCACTTTTGCATGTTCTTGAAGTTATCGGCGTAACGGCTGCCCTGACCCGGATGATGACACCAACTTTGCGGTTATTGGGGGTTGGCCCAAATGCCGCCCCCCTAACGATGATTGGTATCCTTTTGGGGATTGGTTTTGGCGGCGCACTTATTATCCGCGAGATTGAAAAAGGTGCCCTTAAGCCAAAGAGCATTTTCATCTCCATGATCTTTATGGGATATTGTCACAGCATGATTGAAGATACGCTTCTTGTGATGGCGTTTGGTGGTCACTGGAGTGGTGTTCTGGTCGGCAGGATCGTCATTTCCATACTTCTGATCATTCCCATCAGCATAATGGTTATCAGAATGTCAGATGAAACTTTCCTGAAATACTGGTTCCACGAAAAGCGAATAAATCGGTCCTCTTCCGATGCGAAAGCAGATTAAGATTTGAGCCTGGATTTCTGATTTTCAAGAAACCGAATAACTGTTGCATCTGTAGTTAATGATATGGCTTTGTCATAACATTCTTTTGCATTGGCAACATCACCAGTGCGACTGAAAAGTTCGGCCTTTGCCGCCCATAAAGGTTGAAAATTTCTACCTGTCTCTTTCTCCAGGGCCGCCATGCTTTTAAGTCCTTCATTTGGCCCGTGAAGATTTGCTGTTACAACAGATTGGGCAACCATAGCCCCTGCAGATGGGGCAAATTTCATGAGAGCATGATAAAGTTTATTCAGTGCTTTCCAGTCAACCAGGCCGGTTTTTCTTCGATTGATATGGACAGACTCGATTGCTGCTTCGATCTGAAAACGGCCAGGTGCAGACATATTATAGGCTTCCTGCAACCGCATTTGGGCGTGATTAATAAACTCTTCATTCCAAAGACTGGTATTCTGTTTTTCTGTCGGAACTAATGCCTCTTCAACTATTCGCGC
>JAKSCD010000321.1 GCA_022360775.1 Sneathiellales bacterium
CTTAACCAGGGCCAGATGGACCGCTGGAGCATTGTGACCACCCTGAATTATCTGCCTGAGGAACATGAACAATCCATCGTTCTTTCCAAGCTTCCTTCCTATGATACAGAAGAGGGCAGAAAAACCATTCAATCCATGATCGCCTGCGCAGATCTGTCCCGTTCCGGCTTTATATCAGGAGATATCTCCACTGTAATGAGCCCGCGCTCCGTGATCACCTGGGCGGAAAATGCTGAGATCTTTGGCGATGTCGGCTTTGCCTTCCGCGTCACATTCCTCAATAAGTGTGATGAAATGGAGCGCCCGATTGTCGCTGAATATTATCAGCGGAGTTTTGGGGAAGAGCTTCCGGAATCAGCAGCCAATATTACGGTCTGATAAGTCGTGTCTCTGTCCAAGGATAAAGAAGCGCCAGCGGAACAGTTTAAACGGGCTGTTAGTGCGACAATGCGGGCCATGTCGAAAGACAAGGAACTGGATGTCATTTATGGAAATGATCAACCGGGCCTTGCAGCCAATCGCGCGCGTCTGCCCAATCCGGCACGCGATCTTCCCATCGAGGATATCCACAAGGTCCGGGGCAAATCTGACAGCTTTGCGCTTCGCAAACGCTATCATGATGATGCGCTTCATTCCAAGGTCGTTCCTGTGGGCGGTGATGCGCGCGCTATCTTCGATGTGATAGAGCAGGCAAGGGTTGAATCTCTCGGCGCCAATCGTATGAAAGGCGTTTCGGATAATCTTTACAGGCAGCTGGACCAGCATTGCAAGGAATCCGGGTTTGACCGGATTTATGACAAGGCGGATGCTCCACTGGCTGAAGTTCTCGGACTTCTTGTCCGTGAAAAGCTGACCGGTACACCTGTTCCTTCCAGCGCCAGCCATATGGTGGATCTCTGGCGGGAGGAAATCGAGAAAAAGGGCGAAGATGATTTTAACAGCCTGGTCCAGACAGCTCATGATCAGGAAGAATTTGCAAGCGCAGCAAAGCAGCTTTTGAAAGATCTAGACCTTTATGACGATGCCAGCGGGATGGATTCGCAAAGCGACGAGTCTGGTGAAGGCGATGAGGGTGAGCAGGAACCGGATGCTGAAAGCAGCGGCGCTGAAGGTGAAGACGAAGCCCAGGAAGCAAGTGCTGCTGAAGACGCTTCTGCCCAGGAAGGAACTGGTGATGACAGTTCTGAAATGGAAGCGGGAGAGACCGCGGAACAGGAAAGTGCGTCTGACGGTGAGGAAGCGGGCAAGGATAAAAAGCCTGCCTATCCGGACGACTTCAGAAATTTTCTGGAAGGACCGCCTTACAAGGCATTTACGACAGAATTTGATGAGGTGATCCAGGCTCACGATCTATGCGAGCATGAAGAGCTTTCGCGACTACGCCAGCAACTGGATCAGCAGCTCTCCAACATGCATGCATTGGTCAGTAAATTGGCGAACCGCCTGCAACGGAAACTCCTCGCACAGCAGAACCGATCCTGGGATTTTGACCTGGAGGAAGGAATTCTTGATGCAGCCCGGCTCTCCCGTGTTGTTGTAGACCCTTTGCTTCCCCTTTCATTCAAGCAGGAACAGGATACAGATTTCCGCGACACCGTCGTCACGCTGCTCATCGATAATTCAGGATCCATGCGGGGACGACCAATTTCAATCGCCGCCATTTCTGCGGATATTCTGGCAAGAACTCTTGAGCGATGCTCTGTTAAAGTCGAAATTCTAGGCTTTACGACCAGAGCCTGGAAAGGGGGACAGTCCCGTGAAAAGTGGCTGGAACAAGGTAAAGAAGCTAATCCGGGCCGTCTCAACGATCTTCGCCATATCATATATAAACCGGCAGATTATCCTTATCGGCGCGCACGTCAGTCTCTTGGCCTGATGCTTAAAGAAGGTCTATTGAAGGAGAATATTGATGGCGAAGGGTTACTCTGGGCTCATAACCGACTTCTGGGCCGTCCTGAGCAACGTCGGATCCTGATGGTTATATCAGATGGTGCGCCGGTGGATGACAGCACCCTGTCCGTTAATCCTGGCAATTATCTGGACAAGCATTTGCGGGATGTAATCGAGTGGATTGAAAAGAAATCATCTGTTGAACTGATCGCCATTGGTATCGGTCATGACGTCACCCGGTATTACCAGCAAGCGGTTACCATTTTAGATGCCGAGCAATTGGGCGGCGTTATGATGGAACAGCTTGCTGACTTGTTTGACGAGAATAAACCGAAACGTAAAAACCCTATGGGCTGGTAATCAGCCGAGATTTTTCTTCAGGAAGGCCTGTGTTCTTGTCCAGGCAAGCTGTGCGTCTTCCTGATCATATCGTCCCCCAGAGGGGTTTGCGAAGGCATGATCCGCTTCATACCAGTAGACTTCAGGATCCGGCCGACCCGCTTCTTTCATATTCTTTTCAAAACCGGACACCATTTTCTGGTTAATCCATTTATCCTTGGTCGCAAAATGCCCTTGCACCGGACCGCTGAGCTTAGCAAGCTCTGGCACTGGGCGCGTTACATTCCCGTAATAGATCACCGTGGCATCCACTTCAGAGCCAATGGATGCGTTCAAAGACCAGCCACCGCCAAAACACCATCCAATTGTTCCAATCTTCTGATTGGTTTCCTGATGCTCTTTCAGCCATTTGATCCAGCTCGCGAGCGTTTCCCGCGCGCGCGCGCCATTAACCTGCCCCATATATTCCCGCGCTTTTTCAGGCGTGGTAGCAACCTGGCCGCCATATAGGTCTACGGCCAGTGCCGCATATCCCGCTTTAGCAAATTCCGCTGCAACAGATCTGATCTGATCATTAAGTCCCCACCATTCATGTATAAGTAGAACGGAAGAGGATGGTTTATTTTCAGGCAAAGCAAGTGACCCCCTGACCGGTGCCCCGTCCGAGAGCGTCAACTCCACCGTTGACAATGTCGATGCTGCTGCCTTTGCCAGCTCCGGACTTGCGAGAATAGTGGAAAGTGGTACAGCGCTAAGCGCTTTTAATACATCTCTTCTTGCATACATGGGAACCCCCTTGTTTTTCCGCACCCGAGTTAGAAATTGGAATTACTTTAGAGAAAAACAAGAAGAACACAGGATTGTGACAACAAAAAAGCGGGCTGAAAAATCAGCCCGCTTTTAAGATTCTGTATGTCGGTAAAGCAATTATGCGACAGCAATTGCTTTCTTGATGTCGCGCTTAACGCGGCGTGCCTGCAGTGACAGTTTTTCGTCACGGGCTTTCAGCAGGAAGTTATCCAGACCACCATTATGCTCGACAGAGCGAAGAGCAGCAGCAGAAACTTTCATGCTAAAGGAACGGCCAAGCGAGTCGGACATCAGCCGAACGTCCTGCACGTTAGGCAGAAAACGGCGACGGGTTTTATTATGGGCGTGGCTGACATTGTTACCAGCCTGAACACCTTTACCTGTCAATTCACAACGACGGGCCATGATGCACCTCACATGAACAAGAATTAGAAATACCGGCGTAGAAGCCGGTGTGATTGAGGGCTTTTACGGAATGGAGCCGCATCCGTCAAGTCCAATTGACTCATTTCAGGACTTTTTTGCATCCCTTTTCGTTATTTCCCAAGGAATGTCCGTAAAAGCCGCTGCGCCGCCGCAGTAGGACTGATATCCCCCGCTTTGACAGCTTTTTCCATTGGCTCCAGCGAAGCGGATACCTGTTCATGCGATTTGAGCCGATTCATCAGTGATTCTCCAAGCTCCGCCCACATCCAGGCCGCGGCCTGTTCCTCTCGCTGAATATTCAGTTCGTTATCAGTCGCCCGAGCCTTCCGGTATTTTCCGATAGTCTCCCAAAGCTTGTCGATACCTTCTTTTTTAAGCGCCGAGGTCATGAGGACTTTCGGGGTCCAGTTTTTGCTTTTCGGCCGCATCAACCCAACTGCACCGCGATACTCTGCTGCCGCCTGGCGGGCAACCGGGATCAGTTCCCCATCCGCTTTGTTAATCACGATGATATCCGCAAGCTCCATAACACCGCGTTTGATACCCTGCAATTCATCACCGCCAGCAGGTGCCAGCAACAGCATGAACATATCCACCATATCCGCGACTGTTGTTTCGGATTGCCCCACTCCAACAGTTTCGATCAGAATCACGTCAAAGCCGGCAGCTTCACAAAGTAACATAACCTCTCGTGTACGCCGTGCGACACCGCCCAGGGATCCACCAGATGGGGACGGCCTGATATAAGCGTTCGGATCACGGGAAAGCTCCTCCATCCTTGTTTTATCTCCAAGGATAGATCCCCCGGTGCGTTTCGAAGAAGGATCAATAGTTAAAACAGCGACCTTGTGACCGCCTGCAGTTAAAAACCTGCCAAAGGCTTCAATAAAGGTCGATTTTCCAACGCCAGGTGTTCCAGAGATCCCGATGCGGATCGATTTTCCTGTATCGGGAAGCAGCTGTGTTAGAAGGGCTTGCGATTTTTCCTGATGGTCATCACGAATTGATTCAGCAAGAGTAATTGCGCGAGCGAGCGCTCGTCTGTTCCCTTCCCTGATTTTTGTCGCCATTTCAGTGATATCAGGGCTGTTCTTCTGGTTCTTATTTGTCATAAAGTCAGGTATCGGAAAATACGGGGCCTGCGTCAAGAAATTTGCCCCAAGTTACTGCACTTCGAGAAGGATTTCCAGATGGGCCCGATCAGAACTGTCGAGATGCATACAGGGGGCGAGCCTCTTCGAATAATCACAGAGGGCATCCCCTTTCCAGCAGGCCTTACACTGCTCGAAAAGCGACGCTATCTCAAGGAGGAAGCGGATCATTTTCGCCGTTTCCTGATGTATGAGCCCAGGGGACACAGAGACATGTATGGCGCCCTGCTGGTAGAACCCGACATGGCGGATGCGGATTTTGGTGTCATTTTTTTGCACAATGAAGGCTATAGCACCATGTGTGGCCACGCTGTATCCTCCCAAAGCCGCGCAAGGCCTCAACGAGTCGCTGTCAGCGCGGCTTGGAATCAGCCCATTTGTTCTCCCCGAACTGGAAATGGATGTCGTGCTTCTCTCCGGAAAACAAGTGACCGGAATGGGCGATGGCGGCTTTGGGGTCCTGTTGATATGCCTTCGTGAACTCGCCGTGGTTTTCGATTGCCTGCGGCACAGTTTATCGACGGCAAACCGATTCTCGGCATCGCCGAAGTGGCGCGGGTCATCGGTCATC
>JAKSCD010000068.1 GCA_022360775.1 Sneathiellales bacterium
AGACTGAAAACCATGAATACTGGCCGGAGCATTCCTGATCCTGCGCGGCCACCAATTAACAAAAAGAAAGTATATCATGGACTTATCAAGATTTGGACCGGATGTTCACGCCAATGATGCGGCCTTTATCCATCCCACAGCCCTCGCATATGGCAAAGTCACCATCGGCAAAGGGTCTTCTCTCTGGCCCTACTCTGTTATCCGATCTGAATCCAAAGAGGTTACTATAGGTGACTATACCAATATTCAGGATTTCGTCATGATCCATATTGGAGACACAACGCCAACACATATCGGCTCCCATTGTTCGATCACCCATCATTGCACCATCCATGGATGCACTATCGGTGACAACTGCCTGATCGGTATTAACACGACCATCATGGATGGCTGCGTTATTGGAGACAACTGCATTATCGCGGGGCATAGTTTTCTAAAGGAAGGGACTGTTATTCCTGATAACTCAATTGTTATGGGAACGCCTGGAAAAGTTGTCAGAACCCAGAACAACTATGTAAGATGCCGGGCTAATGCCTATATGTACTATCGCAACGCACTTGCCTTTGCAAAAGGGGAGCATCGGGAATGGGCCAGTGAGGATTGCCTTAAAGGCTTGAACGAAGAGCTTGCGAAATTGCAAAAAGACCTGGAAAACAGTTAGTCTGCTGTTCTCGTTACCAGTATTTGGAGGAACCATGAGTGAAATGCACCATCCTTATTTGATGTTTCTGGGTGATGTCGGCGATCAATTGGGTGCAAAAACAGCCCAGGGTATTGTCGACTGGCGTAAGGAATGGTGCCTTGGCCAGTTACGGCTTGAAGGCTGTAAGGCAGATCTTGGAATTGCAGATATCACCATAGAGGAAGCGGTCCAAAAAGGCGCGAAAACCATGGTGATCGGGATCGTAAATTCCGGTGGTTTTCTTCCCAAACACTGGATTTCCAAAATAACCGAAGCCATGAAAGCCGGGATGGATATCGCCAGCGGCCTGCATATCCGATTGTCAGATGTACCGGAAATCAGGGAAGCTGCCGACAAATTTGGTCGTGCCCTTTTTGATGTTCGTCATCCGACTGAAGAAATTCCAACCGGCAAGGGACATAAGCGATCTGGAAAAAGGCTTCTTGCTGTTGGAACAGACTGCTCGGTTGGCAAGATGTATACCGCCCTTGCCATTGAAAAGGAAATGCGGGAAAGAGGCATGAAAGTCAGCTTCAGTGCCACAGGACAAACCGGCATTTTTATTGCTGGCAAAGGGATCTCCATTGATGCTGTTGTTGCAGACTTTATTTCCGGCGCTGTTGAGATGCTGGCCCCTGAAAATGATCCGGATCACTGGGATATC
>JAKSCD010000240.1 GCA_022360775.1 Sneathiellales bacterium
CTGGGGGACGCATTTGTCATGATGAAAACCCTGTTATTGTATCGATATTTTGTTGAGATACTTTTACGGCGGAACGCATGCTAATACAAGAAAGCGTGGCATAAAAGCCGTTCTATTCGTCCTCAATAGTAAAAACCTTTTGCTTTCCTTCGATTCCTTTCATGTCATAGTCTCCGACATAAGGGAAATCCGATTTCAATTGTTTTGTGAAATCCGAGGATAGAAGAAGAGGCTTACCGGTTTCCTTTGTCAGGCTCTCAAGCCGCGCAGTGAGATTGACGGCAGGGCCGGTTACTGTGAAATCAAGCCGGTCAAGGGCACCAACATTTCCATAGACTACTCGCCCGAAATGCAGGCCAACACCGAAGTGAATGTCAGGTTTGCCCCGCGCCTGCCTTTCAAGATTGATGTCATGAATATTGGTAAAGGACTGTTTTGCCGCTTTCAGTGCATTCTGGCAGGCTTTTTCTGCTGATGTTTCCTGGTCGACAGGAAAAATAACAAGGGCGGCATCGCCAATGAATTTCAGGATTTCTCCGTCATAATCCTTTACGGCATCGGCGAGACACTGAAAGTAGGTGTTCAGGAGCGAGAAAATCTCCGTATGGTTCAGTTTCTCGGAAAGAGCGGTGAATTCACGAATATCGCTCAGCCAAAGGGCGGCTTCGATCACTTCACCATCCCCGCGCTGCATAAGGCCACTCATAACCTTGGAGCCGGAACGATGACCTATATAGGTGTCCAGCAGGGTGAGAGCGACCTTCTGTGTTGCATAGATTTCGACAATCGGACTGATGTAAAGCGAGAGATCTTCAAGATCTTTGATTTGCTGATCCGTAAATCCACCCTCCGCCGCTGTAACAAAGGATGCAACGGGGAGAGTCTCGTCAGTAAAGGGCATCGGAACCATCAGATAATCTGTAAGACCCAGATCCCGTTGCTCAAACAACAAAAGATGATCCGTTTCCTCGTTCAATTCGTCAAGGCGTCTGCGAAAGGTTTTGTTGTGAGTGTGGACCCATTCAGCAGGACTTCCAAAATACTTGTCGGAATTTCGAATACCGTGTTCACCGCCCCAGAGATCGGCCTTCCGGCCTTCATCTGTCCAGGTAAATGCCCAGATATCGATCTGTGGATGAATGGTGCGAAATCCAATGCGCAGACGGGATATAGGAATACCGGCTTCCAGAATTTTATCACAAAGGAGCGTGATGAAATCGAGAGGGTTTTCCAGCAATCGTCCTTCTTTTATGATCCAGTCTTTAACGTCTTGCACCATGTTTCCTTCGTGAAAATTTAACGCCTTTCCCCTAAATAAGGATATTAATGAACCAGACATCAAGAGACCGGATCAAAAAGACGGTTTCTGGTTGAGATATAACCTCTCAAAGGATATCAGATCATGAGGGGAATGCCAAAAGAGGGGTAAGTCTGAATGGCACATAAAGGTATTATTCTGGCAGGTGGTACAGGATCACGACTTCATCCGCTGACGCTGGGCGTGAGCAAACAGCTGATGCCTGTTTATGACAAGCCGATGATCTACTACCCGCTGACGACTTTGATGCTTGCAGGTGTAAAGGATATTCTGATCATCACGACACCTGAAGAACAATATCTTTTCCAGCGGTTGTTAGGGGATGGAACAAAATGGGGTATATCCATTTCCTATGCCGTGCAGCCGTCGCCGGATGGGTTGGCACAGGCCTTTATTATTGGTGAGCAGCATATTGGTGATGACCCCAGCGTTCTTATCCTGGGTGACAATATCTTCTATGCAACGCAATTTACAAAGCTTCTGAAAAGTGCAGCCGCGAGAACGGAAGGTGCGACGATATTTGGCTATCATGTATCCAATCCGCAAGCCTACGGCGTAGCAGAATTTGACCGGCAGGGACGGGTGATTGGCGTAGAGGAAAAGCCAGTTCATCCTAAATCAAATTTTGCGATTACCGGTCTTTATTTTTATGACAATCAGGTTGTTGAACTGGCAAGGGATCTGAAACCAAGCGCTCGCGGTGAACTGGAAATTACAGATTTGAACCGCCTTTATCTTGAAAAAGGGGAGCTTCATATGGAGCATCTGGGGCGCGGCAGTGCCTGGCTTGACACAGGAACCCATGATCATCTTATGGATGCTTCCGCTTTTGTTCAGACGATTGAAAAACGTCAGGGCCTCAAAATTGCCTGCCCCGAGGAAATTGCGTATCAGCGAGGATATATCACAGCTGATGAGCTTGAGGAGCTTGCTGCACCGCTTTTGAAAAGCGGTTATGGCGCCTATCTTCTTTCCCTTTTGCGAAATGGCTAGCGGAGATCCTCCGGTCTCCCCGTTTTCTGGACTCACTTGTTACTGACTGGATTTGACTTTCCATTTTCATTGTGGGCAGGATGAGTATTCCGCTTACCAGTATAGATCCAGAAAATGCTTACAGAAATTGATCTTCCATTAATCCTGATTGCCGCTTTTATTGCCAGTGCCAGTCCGGGGCCTGCTACCCTGGCCATTGCCGGAACGTCAATGGCGTCCGGCAGAGCTTCAGGTTTGTCCCTTGCCGCCGGGATTACTACAGGTTCCCTTGTGTGGTCAGTATCCGCTGCATTGGGGCTGGGAGCGATTATGCTGGCAAATGCATGGGTTTTTGAGGTTATCCGCTATTTTGGTGCCGCTTATCTGCTTTTTCTTGCTTATAAATCAGCCCGGGCAGCTTTTTCCTCTGAAGATGTGGCTGTTAAATCACTGACAGGGCGCAAATCCACATTATTTGGTAAAGGGCTTTTGCTTCATATCACTAATCCGAAAGCTATTTTGTTTTTCGGCTCACTCTATTCCCTGGGTATGCCGTCAAGTGTCACTTTTACGGATTTGATGATTGTTATTGCTGCGGTGGGCGTGCAAAGTTTTTTTACATTTCACGGATACGCGATTTTATTTTCCTCAAAACCGATGACCCGCCTTTATCTTCGTTTGAAACGTGGACTGGAGGGCATATTTGCAATTGCCTTCGGTTTAGCCAGCATCAAGGTTCTGACAACACGGATCCAATAGCTGCAGGTGTATTACAGGAAGGCCGTGGGGCGTTAGTGTGAACGCCCCACGGCCTTCCTTCAGGTTTTAGATAAAGCCTTTGGTCTCAAGATAGCCAATAATCTGATCGGCGGCATCTTCAGCGGATGCTTTTGAGCCATCAATGATAATTTCAGCATTTTCAGGAACTTCATAGGAGGAATCAATGCCTGTAAAGTTCTTTATTTCGCCAGCTCGCGCCTTGGCATAAAGGCCTTTGATATCCCGCTCTTCACAAATCTCAAGTGGGGTATCAACAAATACTTCCAGAAACTCTCCGTCTTCCAGCAGACCACGCGCCATTTGACGCTCGCTTCGGAAAGGAGAGATGAAGGACACCAGTGTAATCAGACCTGCATCAACAAAAAGCCTGGAGGTTTCAGCGACGCGGCGAATATTTTCAACGCGATCCGCGTCCGTAAACCCGAGATCCTTGTTCAGGCCATGGCGAACATTGTCTCCGTCAAGCAGATAGGTATGCTTTCCTTTGCTGTGCAGTTTCTTTTCAACCAGATTGGCGATTGTTGACTTGCCGGAGCCTGAGAGCCCGGTAAACCAGAGTACTGAAGCCTTCTGGCCTTTTTGCTCCGAGCGGGCCTCCTTGTGAATATCAACAGATTGCCAGTGAATGTTATCAGCCCGGCGCAAGGCGAAATCAATCACACCGGCACCAACAGTTGCGTTGCTGAAGCGGTCGATCAGGATAAAGGATCCTGTTTGACGATTTTCCGCGTAAGGATCAAAGGAGATCGCCTTATCCAGCGCAAGGTTGCAGATGCCGATTTCATTCAGGGCCAGTGTCTTTGTCGCTGTATGTTCAAGCGTATTGACATTGACCTTGTATTTCAGCGAGCTGATCCGGGCCAGTGTTGAACTGCTACCAAGTTTCAGAATGTAATTCCGGCTCGGCAGCAATTCTTCTTCATTCATCCAGACCAGCTTGGCTTCAAACTGATCTGCTGTCGCGGGGCGATCCTGAAGGGCACAGAGCATGTCTCCGCGGCTGATATCAATTTCGTCATTGAGCGTAATGGTGACAGCTTGTCCGGCAAAGGCTTCTTCAAGATTGCCATCAAATGTCACGATTTCCTTAACCGTGCTGGTTTGGCCGGAAGAAGGTTCAACAATGCCCTCTCCTACGCGGATTGTGCCGCTGGCAATCGTTCCCGAAAACCCGCGAAAATCCAGATTGGGGCGATTAACCCATTGCACGGGCATTCTGAAAGGCTGGTCCAGCTTGGTTTCATTGATTTGCACCGTTTCCAGAAAATCAAGCAGGGCAGGGCCGTTATACCAGGGCGTATTCTCACTTTTCGCAGTGATGTTATCGCCTTTCAGGGCTGATAAGGGAATGGGCTGGATTGTTTCAAATCCAAGTTGGCCCGCGAATTCCTGATAATCTTTCGTGATCTTGTTGAAAATCTCTTCCTTGAATTCCACAAGATCCATCTTGTTGATGGCAAGAACAACTTTTCGAATACCAATCAGCGAGACCAGAAAGCTATGGCGTTGGGTCTGGGTCAGGATGCCTTTGCGCGCATCGATCAGGATAACAGCAATATCTGCCGTGGAGGCGCCCGTGACCATATTGCGCGTATATTGCTCATGGCCCGGTGTATCCGCGACAATAAATTTACGTTTGTCAGTCGCGAAAAAACGATAGGCGACATCAATGGTAATGCCTTGTTCTCTTTCTGCCTGCAAGCCGTCCAGGAGAAGGGCGTAATCAATATCGCCTCCTTGTGTCCCGACACGCTTGCTCTCTGCGGTCAGGGTGGCCAGCTGGTCTTCAAATAACAATTTCGAATCCCAGAGGAGGCGGCCAATCAGGGTGCTTTTACCATCGTCAACGCTGCCGCAAGTGATGAAGCGCAGCATGCCCTTTTCTTCCTGGCCTTTTAAATACTGATCAATTTCGCTTGCAGCTGTTTGTGTATGAGCGCTCATTAGAAATAGCCCTCCTGTTTTTTCTTCTCCATTGATCCGGCCTGATCCTTATCAATAAGCCTTCCTTGCCGCTCAGACGTTCTGGCAACCAGCATTTCCTGAATAATTTCCGGCAATGTGGAGGCTGTGGATTCAACCGCGCCAGTCAACGGGTAACAGCCCAGTGTTCTGAAACGCACAGAACGCATTTCTGGTGTTTCCCCATCTTTTAATGGCATCCGGTCATCATCAACCATGATCAGCATGCCATCCCGTTCTACAACGGGGCGTTCTTTTGCAAGATACAAGGGAACAATAGGAATATTTTCCAGATAGATATATTGCCAGATATCCAGTTCAGTCCAGTTGGAAAGCGGAAAAGCACGGATGCTTTCGCCTGGACGAACACGCGCGTTATAAAGGTTCCAAAGTTCCGGGCGCTGGTTTTTTGGGTCCCAGCGGTGGTTTTCCGAACGAAATGAAAAGACCCGTTCTTTGGCCCTGGAGGCTTCCTCGTCACGTCTTGCCCCGCCAAAGGCTGCATCAAATTTATAGTGATTGAGGGCCTGTTTTAAGGATTCAGTTTTCATAACGTCGGTATGAAGAGCTGAACCATGGCTGAAAGGACCAATACCCTTTTCCACACCATCGGCATTAATGTGAACCAGAAGATCAAACCCGTATTCTTTTGCCAGATTATCTCTGAACTCGATCATTTCCCGGAACTTCCATGTCGTATCCACGTGAAGAAGAGGGAAGGGAATGGGAGAAGGGTGAAATGCCTTTCGCGCTAAATGCAGAAGGACGGAAGAATCCTTCCCGATTGAATAGAGCATAACCGGTTTTTCAAATTCGGCGGCAACTTCACGGAAGATATGAATACTCTCAGCTTCCAGCTGACGAAGATGAGACAATTTAGAACGGTTCATTGGATACAGATCTCGCTTTCCTGCAATGAAATCCTTAGAAACTTATCACCTCACCTAACGGTTTTCAGGAGCGATAACAAGGGTAAACTCATAAATACAACACTTAAAAACAGTAAATAATATTAATTTATACAAAAAAGTCGGATAATTTCCTCTGACTTTTGTGTTCCTCAGAGAACAGATGTCCTCTAATTCGTCTATTGAACTACGAGAAAGTTGAAAAAAAGTAATTCGCCGCTATCGTAATTTTTCCAGCAATAAAAGACGTTAGGGAAAAAAGATTAATCCTCAATCAGATATAGACTGGGAATTTCATGAAACCTTACGAGCGTGTCCGGAATGTGATCTTCTTCATGAAATAGGAGATCTTAAAAAGGGGCATGTCGGAGTTTGCCAAAGATGCGGGGCAACACTTTACAGGCATCAGCCCAACAGTCTGGATCGGTCACTTGCCTTTGCTGTAACCGGTATCGTCTTTTTTCTTGTTGCAAATCTGTTTCCCATTCTGGTCTTTGAAATGAACGGTAACATGCAGATTAACAGGCTGGTGGACGGGGCTATTGAGTTCCTGAATTCCGCTTATTGGTCTTTGGGAATTCTTGTTTTGATCTCCAGCGTCCTTGCACCCTTTTTGGTTCTGCTTTTGCTGATCAGTATTCTTTTGCCGCTTAAATTTGGAAGAATTCCCTATCAGGCGGAAGCACAAATCCGAACACTGGAACATGTTAAACCCTGGGCAATGGCAGAGATTTTTATTCTTGGAATTGTCGTTGCCTTTGTAAAACTTGGAGATTATGCGGATGTTGACGTGGGGCTTTCCCTTTTTGCTTTTGTCCTGACAGTCGTTGCAACCGTCTTCGCCTATCTCTCGCTTGATGGAAAGGTCCTCTGGGTCCGACTTGAGCAAATTCGAAGGGATTTGCCATGAAAACTGCCCGGGATATAGGGGCTATTTCCTGCCAAACCTGTGATTTTCTGGTTATGCCGGATCAGCTTGAAAAAGATCCGCGTCATTGCCCCAGATGCCACGCGGATATTCATAGTCGGAAAAAAGACAGTATCAGCCGAACCTGGGCGCTTTTGATCGCCTCCGCTGTTTTGCTCATCCCTGCAAATTTCTATCCGATCCTGACCCTTGTCTCTTTGGGAGAGAAAACAAGCGAAACTATTATGAGCGGGATCATCACTCTTTTTGTAACTGGACAGTGGGCGATTGGTGTTGTGGTCTTTGTGGCGAGTGTCTTTGTCCCGATTTTCAAGGTTGTTGCGCTTGCCTTTCTTTTACTGTCTGTGCAAATCCATGCAGACTGGTTCCCGGCAAGGCGTACAGCGTTATACAGGTTTGTTGAATTTATAGGGCGCTGGTCCATGATTGATATCTTTATGATTTCGATTTTGACCGCTATCGTGAAGTTTCAGGCTTTGGCAACCGTTCAAGCGGAACTGGGAGCCGTTGCATTTGCAGCGGTCGTCATTCTGACCATGTTAGCGGCCCATAGTTTTGATCCCAGATTGATTTGGGATCGTCTTGGAAAAGAAAAGAATGACAGAGAATAACAAGATCCCGGGTGTGTCCCCGGTTGAAAAGCGTGGCTATACGGGGCTGATGGGAATTTGGCTTGTCCCTATCATCGCGATTGTCATTGCAGGCTGGCTTGTGGTGAAAACCATCCGGGAGCAGGGACCTGAAATCAGTATTTCTCTGCCCACAGCAAAAGGAATGGAAGCGGGAAAAACGCCTCTTAAATACCGCGATGTCACGATTGGCGTTGTGGATAGAATAGAGATACCTGATGAGGTGAACGAGGTTCGGGTCATTGTTTCGGTTCAGCAGTCTGCTGAAAAGTATCTGACAGATACAGCACGTTTCTGGGTCGTCGCACCAGCCATTGGTCTTGAAGGCATTTCCGGCCTGGATACGCTGTTATCCGGCTCTTATCTTGAAATTGATCCGGGAAGCGGCGGAGAAGATCAATATGAATTTAAAGGATTGGATACCGCACCGGTTATTACGTCAAGCACCGCGGGTAGAGAATTTCTTTTAAGGTCGGATCGACTGGGAAATTCGAGGCGGGGAACACCTGTTATCTATCGAGGTATCAAGGTCGGGCGCGTATTGGGGCACCAGCTCTCTGCGGATAGTCAATCTGTTGAACTCTTCGCATTCGTTGAAGCGCCTTATCATGATCTCGTTCTGGAAGGCACGCGCTTTTGGGATGCTGGCGGGGTGAATGTGAACCTTTCCACAGCGGGGGTGGAAGTTGGCGCAGAATCGATCGAATCCCTGCTTTCCGGCGCAGTTGAATTTGATACTCCCAGGATCTTCAAAGACACTTGGGCCGCGGAGGAGGGGCGCGAATTTACCCTTTATCCAAACCGCAAGGCAATGGAGGAAGCCAAATTCACCGAACGGGTCAGTTACATCCTTTATTTCGATGGTTCTGTCAGTGGACTTGAGACCGGGGCTGCTGTCGAATTCAAGGGGATGAAAATTGGCACCGTTCGTGAAATCAATCTCGAATTCCAGCAGGAAACCAGTGAATATTTTCTACCTGTCGTGATCGATATTGAACCTCAACGGGTAAAAATTGCAGGCGGGGAGAGTAAGATCTTTTCTGTACTGGAGGCCGAAAAAATTCGTGAACAGGTTTTTCAAAAGCTGATTAACCGGGGATTGAGAGCGCGGCTTAAGTCATCGAACTTTCTGACAGGACAATTGATCGTTGACCTGGATCTCTTCCCGGACAAGCCGGCACGCTATGTCAGCAGATCTACTGAATTCAAGGAGATCCCAACATTGCCAATGGAACTGGAGGAAATTACGACCTCTCTGTCCCGTCTTGTCGAAAAAGTGGAGCGGATCCCGATCGACCGACTTTCAAGGTCCTTTATCAATACAGCTGAGGGAATAGAAAAACTTGTCAATAGCGGTGAATTGGCAGGGGCGATCAAGGACTATCGGCAGCTCGCAGTTTCTGTGAATTCCATGATCAGCACAATCGACAAGAAGACTTTGCCCTCCATTGGAAAAACTGTGGCAGAGACAAGGACAGCATTGCAGCAGGTGGATAAAACGCTGACAAGTGCAACATCGCTCTTTAATAATGCAGATGCGCTGCTTAAAGACGGCTCTCCGCTCAAATATGATTTGTCTGTAATGCTGCGCGAGTTAGCGGCAGCCAGCAGATCCGTCCGTAATCTCGCGGATTTCCTGGAACGAAACCCGAGTTCACTGTTAAGTGGGAAAAAATAGATGAAGAAGCTTAAATCAGGCCTGATCAAAACCGTTCTGGCAGCATCGATTTTAACCCTTGGTGCCTGCAGTGTGATCGGTCCGTCGCAACCGACCCGTTTTTATGTACTGACTGCAGATAAATCTGTTTCATCGGCCAGCAACATAGCCGTATCAAAAAACGTGCAGATAGGAATTGGACCTGTTGATATCCCCGGATACGCAGACCGGCCGCAAATCGTGACCCTCGGGGAAAGCAACAGGCTTGTTGTGGCAGACCTTGATCAGTGGGCGGAGCCGGTACAAGGTAACATCGCTCGTATTCTGGTGAGTAACATCTCGGCACAAATGGATAGCCGTCAGGTTTATTCCTATCCGGCAAGCTTTCAACCTGATGCAGGCGGGCTCCAGGT
This sequence comes from Sneathiellales bacterium, assembly GCA_022360775.1. Taxonomy (GTDB): domain Bacteria; phylum Pseudomonadota; class Alphaproteobacteria; order Sneathiellales; family Sneathiellaceae; genus Sneathiella. The sequence goes on from JAKSCD010000240.1 coordinate 9,568, forward strand.
TTCTGTCGAGATTGAGGAAATCATTCAAACCGAAACCGGGATCGCCCGGCTGAAAGCAAGCTGGAACATCAAGCGGCTCGTGGATAATCGTTTGTTATCCCGGGAAAGCAGGAAATTTGAAGAACCGACGATAACGGGAGACTATGCCTCCTATGCCGCGGGATTAAGTACATTACTCAGCCGTCTTTCCAGCGAAATAGTAAACTCGCTTGGCAGAGGGCAAAGCTAGAAGGAACTGGGCTGATGAATGTCCTTTTCATTACGGTCGATCAGTGGCGCGCTGATTTTCTGGGGGCTGCCGGAAATGACCATATCCGGACCCCCAATCTTGATCGCCTTGCAGAAGATGCAGTGATCTTCAATAAGCATTATACCTGTTCCGCTCCGTGCGGACCTTCACGCGCCACTTTGCATACGGGAATGTATCCGAGTAATCATCGATCTGTCCGAAATGGAACGCCCCTGAATGAAAGCCTGACAAATATTGCCTGGGAAGCCCGTAAAGCCGGGCTGGATCCCACTTTGTTTGGTTATACAGATACATCCGCCGATCCACGCGGGCGAGATCCTAAAGATCCGGTTTTCAATAGCTATGAAGGGGTTTTGCCGGGCTTTACCCGGGGGATGGTCCTGCCTGAACACTGCGGCCCTTGGCTCGCCTATCTGAAAGAGCATGGATATGAGGTTCGAAAGGAGGGGTATGATATCTACCATCCCGATCCTTCCTTTGAATTGGCTGAAGGGGAGCATATCACCAGGGCACCAGCCGTCTTTAAATCAGAACATAGTGAAACCGCCTGGATGACAAAAAAGGCGCTGGATCATATGACCTTGATCCCGGGTCAGGATTTTTTCTGTCATCTTGCTTACTTACGTCCTCATCCCCCATTTATTGCAACACCTGAATATCATCAGATGTATATGCCAGATGATATGAAAAAACCGGTACATTTCGGTGATGTTGATGCGGTGGCAGATGGGCATCCGCTGATGCGCTACGCGCTGGATCATATCAAGGAAAGCACTTTTTACATGTCAGGTGAAGGGGTGATGAAAGACTTGAGCGAAACGGATGTCCTGCAAATCCGGGCAACATATTCGGCCCTGGTCAGTGAAGTGGATCATTATGTCGGCAGCATTATTGAAAAGCTCAAATCCACCGGCCAGTATGAGGAAACCCTGATTGTAATTACATCGGATCACGGTGAACAGCTGGGTGATCACCATCTTTTTGGCAAGCTCGGCTTTTATGACCAGAGTTTTCATATTCCGCTGATGATCAAGCTTCCTCAAAGCAAAGGAGGCGTGCGCGGTGAAATAATTGACGCTTTTACTGAATCTGTTGATGTAATGCCCACGATCCTGGATGTTCTGGGGCAGGCCGTTCCGCGTCAATGCGACGGTCATTCTCTTCTGCCCTGGCTGATGGGAGAGACGCCGGAAAAATGGCGGGACGCAGTGACCTGGCTGTTTGATTACAGGGATATTGAAAATTCAGGGCCTGAGAAGAGGTTTGATCTTTCCCATAACGAATGCAGTCTTCTTGTCTATCGGGATGACAGTTTCAAATATGTGCATTTCGCAGCCATGCCGCCGCTCTTGTTTGATCTTCGGAATGATCCTGATGAAACAACCAATCTGGCGGAAGAGCCGGATTATCAGGCTGTTGTTCTGGATTATGCGCAGAAGATGTTGTCCTGGCGGATGGTTAATGAGTATCGCGAACTGGACAATTACCTTCTGTCATCAAAAGGGTTGCTTTCCGGCTCTATAGAACAATGGGATTAGGAACCGGCTTTCCGGAAAAACAGGCTTCAAGATTATCGAGACATTTGAAACCCATGGCATTTCGAGTCTCAATAGTGGCGCTGCCGATATGCGGAAGCACAAACAGATTATCAAGATCAAGATAATCCGGATCGAGATGGGGCTCATTTTCAAAAACATCAAGTCCGGCTGCCGCAAGGCGCTTGCTTTTTAGCGCGGCGATAAGAGCTTTATCCTCGACAATCGGGCCTCTTGCCGTATTCACCAGCACTGCATTTTCAGGTAGTAGATCGATAGTCTCTGCGTTCAGCAGATGATGGGTCTCAGCAGTCAGTCCGCAATTGATCGAAAAAACCTCACTCTCCTTCAGAAGGCTTTCAAGGCTGTCATGGTAGATCACTTCTTCAAGGCCGCGTGCGCCTTCGACGGGGCGGCGATTATGATAATGAATTTCCATATCAAAGCCTTTGGCCCGTCTTGCAACAGCTTGGCCAATTCGGCCCATCCCCAGAATACCAAGCTTCTTGCCCGTGACTTGAACTCCCAGAAACTGACCGACCGACCAGGAGTTCCATTTGCCCTGGCGCAAGGTCATGGCAGAAGAATGCGCCATACGGCAGGCCCCCAGCATACAAAGAAGGGCAATATCTGCTGTCGCATCCGTCAGTACATCGGGTGTATTGCCAAGCAGGATCCCCTTATCCGTTGCGGCTTTGACATCCAGATGATCATAGCCTACTGAAAAAGTGGTGATAATCCTGATA
>JAKSCD010000067.1 GCA_022360775.1 Sneathiellales bacterium
AGATCTTTGGAACTTCAGCTTCTTTATTTAAAAAATTGAATTTGGCCGATTTAAATATTAGTATATGTTAATGAATTGTTAATTGAGGGATAAAAGCAGCCGCTATCTTTTGTTAGATTATCCCGTTGATTTCCAGTTACGAGTATCTCGGCTGCGAATTAGTGGCATGACTGACAATCGGCTGTTGCATATTCAGGCGCAAATAAGAAGCAAAATCCGATCCCTGATTTTGCCTCTTGTGCTTTTTGTTATCGCGTCTTTTTGCCTGTTTTTCCTTGGTCTTTGGCAGTTTGCCTCCCTTATTGATAAAAGGGAAATCCGCGCATCTGAAACGCTCTTTCACTCCATTATCGAAGACGAGAGACAATCGCTTTCCTTGCTTGTTGGCGACCAGGCTTTTTGGGATGACACTATCCGCTATGCGGTCAGAATGCAGGATAAGGAATGGATCGATATTAATATCGGCAACTACGTGCATGGCATCTATGGTTTATCGGGAACCTATATTCTCGGTGCTAATAACAAGACAGAATATTCAGTAAAAAACGGTCAAATCGGAAAAGCTGAATTCCTGGATCAGATCGGCGCTGCCGGTCCGTTGATCAGGGATCTTCGGCAAAAAAAACTTGAAAATGACGTCAATGACGGGCTCGCAGATATCTTTGTTAAATCTGATGGGACAGTGCAATTGGTAGCGGCCGGCCTGATCCGTCCTGAAAATATAGAAAACCTGGCCAGGGAAGAGGAAGAAATAAGAAGAACCGGGCATATCCTGGTTTACACCAAACAGCTGGATGGCCCCTTTTTATCAGATCTTGAAAACCGTTTCCCCCTTCCATCTTTGCGTATCATGGATAAGGAACCTTCTGAAGATCTCAAGCTGGCTTCCTACCCTCTTGCCAGCGGTGAGGCAGGAATAGAAAAATGGCTGGTCTGGCAGCCCGTTTTACAAGGAACCGGTATTTTCAAACTGGCCTTACAAAGCCTGGCGTTAGCTGTTTTTCTTTTTATTCTTCTCGCCAGCTTTTTAACGGTGAAGGCGCTAAATCTTTTTTCTTTTCTGGACCGTCAGTATCTGCTGCAAAATGAAAATGCCATTAAAATGCAAAATTATGAAAGGGCCATTTCCGAACTTGCTCAGCGGGAGTTCAGGGTGGAAGAAGAAGTCCAGCATACCTTGACCACACTTGCCAAAAACTGTTCAGAAACACTTGAGATTGATCGCGTTGGAATTTGGCGTTTTGAGAAAAAGGAAAACAGGCTGGAAAGCATCTGTCGGTACGACGCCGAAATGGGACGGGTTCTGGAGGCACAGGAGCTGGATCTGAACAGGCTGACCAATCTGAAACGGCTCTTTTATAAAGGCAAAGTATTCCAGATCAATGAGGAGGAGCTGGATACTGTTCTTGGAGATATCAAGAAAAATTTTTTCCATCGGAACGCGAAGGTTGCCATATTGGCACAGCCCGTTTACAGGGCTGGACGAATTACCGGAATGGTGTGTTTTTCCGTTCAGGATGAGCCCTATAGCTGGTCTGATGAAGAGTTTAAGGCCCTTGATTCCACAGTCGATATCGTGGCCCTGATCCTTGACGCCTATAAAAGGACGCAAATAGAGGAAGAATTGCGCTCGGCAAAAAACAAGGCGGAAACAGCCAATCTGGCAAAATCTGAATTCCTGGCCAATATGAGCCATGAACTCAGGACGCCCTTAAATGCCGTGATCGGCTTTTCAGACCTGATGCAGCAAAAGATTTACGGGGAGTTAGGATCCCCTCAGTATGAAGACTATGTCAGCGATATCAATCTGAGCGCACGGCACCTGCTCAGCCTGATTAACGAAGTGCTGGATGTTGCAAAAACAGAGGCCGGAAAACTTGAAATTCATCCTGAAGAACTGGATGTTCTTGCCCATTTCGAAAGTACAATACGCATCCTGAACGGGCGCTTTAAAGACAGGAAATTTAAAATCGAGCAGGCAATTGCCCCCAGTGCCCGGCGCCTGATCGCAGATCCAAGATGTTTTCGGCAGGTTATCCTGAATATATTGACAAATGCAGTGAAATTTTCAGGTGAAGATTGCGTGGTTATTGTCAAAGCGGACAGGAGCAACGGTTTTGTCAATTTTTCCATATCCGATAACGGAATAGGAATTCCGGACGATCATATCGATCAGGTCTTCACAGCGTTTCATCAGGTGGAAAACGCCTTGAGCAAAACAACAGAAGGCACAGGGTTAGGCCTCTCCATTTCAAAAGCTCTTATTGAAATGCATGGCGGTGAAATCCGTATTGAAAGCAAGCCCGGCAAGGGAACAACTGTTCATATTTCCCTGCCGAGCAATATGGCACCTCTCAATCATAATCGAGAGAAAGCAGCGTGAACGGGCTTAAAACAGGCCAATAATCTGTCCTTCTTCATTCACGTCAATCTTGTTGGCTGCCGGAATACGCGGAAGGCCCGGCATGGTCATGATATCCCCGCAAACCACCAC
>JAKSCD010000470.1 GCA_022360775.1 Sneathiellales bacterium
AAACTCCTTATCGCAAATCGCGGCGAAATCGCCTGCAGGATCGCCAGAACAGCGCGCCAACAGGGCATTCAACCGATTGCAATTCACTCGGATGCAGATGCTACTGCCCACCATGTGCGCGAAATTGGCTTGTCAGTTCCTCTTTGCGGAACAACAGCTGCAGAAAGCTACCTGGATATTAAAAAGGTCATCGATGTCGCGCTATCCGAAGGCGCGGATGCCGTTCATCCAGGCTACGGCTTTTTATCTGAAAATCCCGATTTTGCGGAACGGGCCGAAAAAGCAGGACTGATATTTGTTGGCCCCACCCCGGGAACCCTTCGCCGTTTCGGCGATAAAGCACAAGCCAAGGAAGCTGCAATTGCAGCCAATATTTCTGTTATCTCCGGCGGTGATGGAGCCTACACCGATCCTGAAAAAATCAGATCCGTGATTGAAACAATATCTCTTCCTGTCCTGCTGAAAGCATCCGCTGGAGGCGGTGGACGCGGGCAGCGGCTGGTGACTTCAATGCAAAATCTGGATGAAGATATTGAAGCGGCGCTTCGCGAAGCTGAAAGCGCCTTTGGGACAAGTGCCCTTCTTGTTGAAAAACAGATAACGGGCGCCCGACATATCGAAATCCAGATTGCTGGAGACGGCGCGGGGAATGTCCTCCATTTTTATGAACGAGACTGCACCTTGCAGCGCCGCCATCAGAAAGTGATTGAGGAGGCCCCCGCGGCAGGTCTGGATCGCGCATTCCTGGACAGAATAGCGGATGATGCTGTGCGTCTTGGAAAAGAGCTTAATTACCGAGGACTGGGAACAGTCGAATTTCTGGTCTCGAAGGATAAATATTACTTTTTGGAAGTTAATCCCAGACTACAGGTTGAACATCCGGTTACGGAGGAAGTCACCGGTATTGATCTGGTTGCGCTTCAGCTTTCCATCGCAAACGGCCTGGGACTTGGCCTGGAGCAGGAAGAAATCCGGCTTTCGGGACATGCAATAGAAAGCCGCCTCTATGCAGAAGATCCGGACTTTAACTTCGCCCCGTCCACCGGGAAGATAAAAAACCTGCATTTCCCTGATTTTATACGCCTTGAAACAGGAGTGGATATCGGTGATGAAATCACCCCTTTTTATGATCCCATGATTGCAAAACTTATCAGCTATGGTGACACCCGGGATCAAGCGCTTGACGTTATGAGTGCGGCCCTTGATCAGTCTGCAATTAAAGGTCTTCAAACAAATCTCTCCTTTTTGAAAAGCCTGTGTGACTTTCCTGAAATACGTTCGATGACCTTTCATACCCGGTTTATTGATCAGCAACTTGAAGAAATCCAGAAAAGCAAGGACGTCCAATCAGAACAGGAACGGCTGGCAGCGCTGGCTGGCCTGATCTGGTGCAGACGGAATGCGCAAAAACCGGGAACCTGGTCCCATCTTTCAGGCTGGCGCCTTTCTGCCTCAAAGACCAAATATGTTTCCGGTCCGCAAATCCTGGTAGAGGAAAATGGTGCGGCAATGACTGTAACCCTATCTGAACCAGGGTTTGATGGCCGCCATCAGGTGACCATCAATGATGAAGAAACATTCAATATTCGACTTCTGGATATAAATACGCAGGTCTGGCGGCTTGAATGCAATGACACCAAGCTGGCAATAGAGGTTGAGTTTATGGATACCACTGTCACCCTTAAACTCAACGGCGCAACACGTATTTTCGCAATTTCAGAAGAAGCGGACACCCTTTCCAGCGCGGAACTGGCAGATAATGAAATTCTTTCACCGCTCACAGGGTCGATCATAAAAATTCTCGTTCCCGACGGTCAATTAGCTCGGGCGGGAGAGACACTCTTTCTTATGGAATCCATGAAAATGGAAATTCCGATCAAAGCGGCAATGAGCGGTACAATGACCAATCTTTCAATTGAAGAAGGGGCGATGGTCGATCGGGGACAAGTCCTTGCAACCATTGAAACTGCCCCTGCTCAGGAGGCCGCGAATGTCTGACTTTCCCAAATTCGTCGAGTTTCGTGAAGAAGGACCAAGAGAAGGGTTTCAGATCGAAAAGGAAATTTACCCCCTTGAAGATCGGATCAGGCTTATCAATTCATTAAGCGAAACAGGGCTTAAAACAATCCAGGTTGGATCTTTTGTCAGCCCGACCTATGTCCCTCAGATGGCCGATACGGGGGAGCTTTTTAAACGTATCACTAAAAAAGAAGGTGTTAAATATACGGCGCTCTGGCTGAATGAAAAAGGATATCAAAAAGCCTTGAGTGTTCCTGAAGTGGATTTTGAACCCAAACTTCTTTTTTATGCATCAGATACGTTTGCAAAACAGAATAACAACTGCACTGCAGAAGAAATGAGGGAAAGACAACGGGCTTGGGTTCGGCTTTATAAAGAAAACAATATGGTCCCCGATTCTGCTTATGTGATGGCTGCGTTTGGCTGCAATATGGAAGGCGAAATTACAGTGAACCGTGTGATGGAGGATTTCCGCTTCATCCGGGATCTCAGTGTGGATGAAGATATTCCCATGCCTAACCTTTTCATCGCGGATACTATGGGTTGGGGGAACCCTGAATCTGTAAAAAGGCTGATCGGTGCCGTTCGGGATCTCGCCCCGAATGCCAGAATAGGCATGCATATTCATGACACCCGGGGAATGGGTGTTGCCAATGTCTATGCTGCCCTTTGTATGGGTGTTGATCTTTTCGAAAGCTCAGTTGCGGGTCTCGGCGGATGCCCATTTGCAGGTCACGGTCACGGCCATGCTGCCGGGAATGTCTGTACGGAAGACGCTGTTCTTCTATGCCATGAACTTGGTTTGGAAACCGGTATCAATCTTGAAAAGCTGATTGAGGCATCCCGGCTGGCCGAGGATATTATCGGCCGCAATCTTATGGGACGCGTCATGCATTCCGGTGGGCTGGATCCATTAAGAAAATAGGGCCTAGAGGTCTTCTAGATAGCTGTTTGCTGACCGGGATTGACCATAGCGGGCTGGATTACAATCCGCCACAAGAACAGCTTCCTGATCCTCCGCGCTTGATAGAATCTCACCGTCAGGGGCAACAATCACGGACTGTCCCTGATAATCAAAAATGCCATCTGATCCGCAATGATTGGCGTATGCTACAAAAATCTGATTTTCAAAAGCCCGGCAGGGTACAACCGTTCGCGCAACCATCGGTGCATATTGATCTTTGGGAAGAGCCGTTGGCACCAGAACCATCTCGGCACCGGCAAGCGCAAGACGTCTGACATTTTCTGGAAATTCCACATCGTAGCAAATGAGAAATCCCAGCTTGCATCCCTTAAAATTGATCAGAACTGTTTCGGGCTTTTCAGCAGAAAAGTGAAATTTTTCGTAAGACCCGTAAAGATGGGATTTCCGATAGCAGATCGGATCCTTTGTACCATCGATGAAGGCCGCACTGTTATAGATCTTCTCCCCTGCCTTTTCGGCAAATCCGGCGACCAGCGCAATATTATGATCCGAAGAGATTTTCTGAAGATCAGAGATTTCCGGGCTAGTCATATCTAGCGAAAGATCGGAAAAAGCGTCTCCTGCACCATATCCCGGCAAGGAGAGTTCTGGTGTGACCAACAGATCTGCACCTTCTCTTGACGCCTTGATCGCTGCTTTTTCAATTTTTTCCAAATTAACGGAGATATCACCCGCTAAAGCCTTCATCTGGAAAACACCAAGACGGATCACCGATCTTCTCCAGATAGATTGCCAAGAAGTTTGGGCAAATCCCCAAAGCGGGCGATCAGTCCAAAGACCAGTGCGGCGACCGCGACAAACAGAACCGAGACGGAAGCCATGGTCGGTGTATAACCATATCGAAGGGCGTTGAAGATCTTGATTGGCAAGGTCTCCATGGTGAAGCCAACCGTCATATAGGCAACGATATATTCATTAAGGGACAAGACGAAGGTGAACGCATATCCCGAAATCAGATAAGGGAGGATCAAGGGCAGGACAACAGTTCGGAAAATCGTTCTTTCACTGGCTCCCATCGTTGAAGCCGCTTCGATCAATGAACCATCAATTGAGGTAAATCCAAGGGTTATCGTCACCAGAGGCAAGGTTACAAAAAACACACCATGGCTGATCACCGCTGTCCAGGGCTCGCCATAAGCACCTGTTGTTGCCCAGAAAGTGAGAAACCCCAATGCCGTAATAACCGGAGGAAGAATAAAAGGAGCGACGCCCAGAAGCCTGAAGATATTGGCCCATGGCGCATATCGCCGCCACAGAAACCAGGATAGCGGCAAGGCAATGGAAACAGCCACCAGCGCAGATGTCGTCGCCAGCATCAGGGAGTTAAAAAGAGCGGCACGCCATTCCGGATCATCAAATATTTGCCAATACCAGGAGAGGGAGAACCCTTCCGGCGGGAAGTTCAAGGATTGCTTTTCATTGACCGAAACACCAATGACAACAAGAACCGGCGCCAATAGAAAAACGGCCACAATCAGGTAAAAGAAAAGGGTCATTGCGCGGTTCATGACGCGGCTCCTTCCTTACGACCGATCAGAAGTGTAAGCCCGACCAGGGCTAGCGACATTAGCACCAGAAAAACCGCCATCGCAGCCGCAAATGGCATGTTCGACTGGTAAATGGCCTGATCCGTAATCAGCACAGAAAGTGTCCAGTGCTGCGGTCTTCCCAGAATTTGCGGTAAAAGATAAGAACCCAGCGCAAAAACAAATACCATGATCAGTGTCGCCATGATGGTGTTGCGCTGTACGGGAACAAGAACGTTTAGAAAGGCACGCACCGGGGATGCGCCCATGGTTTTGGCGGCTTCCAGAAAGGACGTATCAAACCGGACGAGAGAGGGATAGAGCACAAGAATGGTGTAGGGCAGTGCCTGATAGATCATAGCCGTTAACACAGCGCCAAAACTTGGATAAAGCGATTGTGCCTTTTCCATGAAGCCCAGGGAGACAAGAATATTGGTGATCCCTGCTGTTCGCGAAAAAAGCGTCGACCAGGAAAATCCGATGATAACCTCTGACAAGGAAAGGATTGATAAAATGGCGACCAGCCAGACGATCTGAACCTGTCGGCTACAGCGGCTTAAAAGATAGGTGAAGGGAAAAGCGATCGCTACGCAGGCGATGGAAACCAAAACTGCCAGCATCAGAGAAAAGCCCAGCACCTTACCAAAGAACAGACTGAGAAATCTCTCATAATTGCTGGTAACAAAATCAACGGTATAAAAACCACCGACCTCACGCTGAAAAAAGCTCACAGCTATCATGGTCCCGAACGGGATCACAAAAAAGATAATCAGCATGATCGCCGGATAGAAAAGCGGGCTATAATCTTTCAGTCCCTTTGGTCTTTCCTGCATCATTGTGTCAGTACCACACAATTTTCAGGTGGCAGATGAAGGCATACCTCCTGTCCGACAGAAACTTCCACACGTTCCCTCGGCGTGGTAACTGCAGTCAGGGTTTCTCCTACCACATCAACAAAGGTTTCAACGGTTGCGCCCAGATCGCGGACAAAGGAGACGGTTCCCCTAAGTGCCCCATTTTCAAGGCCCACCACATGGAGATCTTCAGGCCGAACCGAAAGTGTGAGCGAAGAAGAAGTTTCAGGTAACGAAACGCCATCGATTTTCTGGTTACCAAACAGCGTCTGCCCTTCATTTCCTTTCCTGACCGGCAGCAGATTTGTCGCCCCGATAAAGTCTGCAACAAAAGTATCCGCCGGTTTTCTGTAAATCTCAACCGGCTTTGCCGACTGACGTATACGCCCCTCCCCCATAACCACGACAAGATCTGCCATGGTCATTGCCTCGCGCTGGTCATGAGTTACAACAATTGTGGTAATACCAAGTTTTTGCTGAAGTTGACGAAGTTCCACCTGCATATCTTCGCGAAGTTTTGCATCAAGCGCAGAGAGAGGTTCATCAAGAAGAAAAAGTTTGGGAGATAAGGCAAGCGCGCGGGCAATTGCCACACGCTGACGTTGCCCCCCGGAAAGCTGGGAAACAGTTCGGTCTCCATATCCGGGCAAATGAATAAGCTCCAAAAGCTCTTCAGCCCGGGCCTGTTGTTCTGCTTTAGAGACACCCCGGATTTTCAAGGCATAAGAAATATTCTCGGCAACGGTCAAATGAGGAAAAAGTGCAAGGGACTGGAACACCATGCCTAGCTCCCGCTTATGTGTGGGAATACCGGTGATATCCTGGCCATCGATCAGTATTTCACCGCTGGTCTGCTTCTCCAGTCCGGCGATCATTCTCAATAACGTTGTCTTGCCACATCCTGATGGCCCCAGAAGACAAACAAAACTACCTTGCGGAACGCTCAGCTCTACATTATCGACAGCGACGAAAGAGCCAAATTCTTTGCGGATATTTTTTAAGGCCAAGCCGGACATTTCAACACGCCTCACATCTTTAAACAGGACTGCCGGATCACCGGCAGTCCAACATATACTAATCTATGAACTTTCCGAAGGCTCTGTTAGCCAACGATCAGTTCTGTCCATTTCTGGTTCAGCCAATCAGATTTCGTCTGATAGAGGTCGTAACGCGGAATAATCGGATCGATTTCAGAAGAAACGCTGGCAAATTCAGCATCTGTCAAATCTGTAAGGTTCCGCTTAACGGTAGGGGCTGTCCCAACTTTCCGGGACATCAGCGCCTGGATAGAAGGCTGGGACATATAATCCATGAAAATATGAGCTTCGTCGGATTTCTTGGAAGCACGGGACAGGGCCCAGCTACCGGAATCCAGGATCCCGCCTTCCTTGGGGAAGGTAGACCGAACAGGATGACCGTCTGCAATGGCAAGCCCTGTTACATCATGATAATACTGTCCCATCGGGATCTCGCCGGTTTTAAGGCCCTGCTCAAATTGCGCTTCATCACGATACCAGAGACGGACATTATCTTTCAGCTCGGCAAGTTTACCAAGTGCCTTCAGGATCCCTTCCTCGGTATCCAGTGCGTTGGTTCCGCCCATGAAGGTTTTCGCTGTGACTTCCAACAGGAAAGAGTTGGACACAAGGGCAAGAAGACCCAGCTGATCCTTGTGAGAAGGGTCCCACATTTCCGCCCAGCTGGCCGGCGCTTCTTTAATCACATCCGTGTTGGATACCAGATTAATATACCAGGCAACTGCGCCCACACCGGAGACACGGCCATCTTCATATTTATTAACAGCGGAATTCAGCAGATTTGAACTATTCGGGATCTTTTTAAGATCCAGTGCCGTCCAGAGATTTCTGGACTGCCCTTTCAGCATGGCAACCTGTGACATCATGGAAACATCTGCAGGTGCACGATTTGCACGAGCTGCCTGTTCCAGCTGAACCAACCAGGCTTCTCCGGTTGGCTCTGCAACAGATGTTACTTTAATCCCTGTCGCCTTGGTAAATTCAGGGAAGATATGTTTATCGAAGGATTTTTTGAAATATCCCCCGTAAACACCTACTTTCAGGCTTTTCTCATCCGCTCTCAGGATCGCTGGCATGGAAAGGGTTGCAGCACTTGCTACACCGGCTCCAAGAACAGCGCGACGGGACAGACCCGCTTTCTTAATTTCGGTCATTTTCTACCTCCTCTGTATAGCGCTTGATGCGCTAAAAATTTGCGATTTATTGCACGCTTTCATCAGGGTTTTCGGACAAAAGGGCTAAAAACCATCAAACTCAAAATCTCAAACAAAACTTGCGCCCCGACATGAGCTGAATTTGTCGTTGGATCATATTGAGGGGCAACTTCCACAACATCACCACCACACACATTCAGCCCTTTCAATCCGCGCAGGAACTCAAGAACCTCCCGGGTGGTCAAACCGCCCACCTCAGGTGTGCCGGTGCCCGGTGCGAAGGACGGGTCTATACCATCGATATCAAAAGAAATATAGACCGGACCATCGCCGACAACTTCTTTTGCTTTTTCAATAACTGCCGGAATTCCAAGGGCAGGCACTTCCTCCGCATGGATGACCGTCATGCCTGACATCTTGGAAAACTCCCAAAGATATTCAGCGGCTCCCCGAATACCGATTTGCACTGTTCTTGTGGGATCCAGGACACCATCCAGAACAGCATTTCTAAAAGGCCCTCCATGATGGAATTTGGTTTCATCAAAAGATCCACCGGTATCACAATGAGCATCAATATGGATAAGACCAACAGGCTCGTCCCGACCAACCGCTTTCAAAATCGGGTGGGTAATGGAATGATCTCCACCAACCGATAAAGGAACAACCCCCTGATCAATCACCCTGCTCATATAGGCTTCAATGTTATCCAGGCTTTTTTCCAGCCGATAACGGCTATCAAAAGGAATATCACCTATATCGGCAACGTTCAGATCCTGAACAGGCGCACATTCGAGCACATGATTATAAGGACCGATACGCTCTATAGCCCGAAGAGCGCGGGGCCCAAAACGCGCACCGGGTCTGTTTGTGACACCAAGATCCATAGGAACGCCCATGATCGCAACGTCCAAACCGTCAAGGTTGGGCTTCGCAGGATCCACTTCTCTCAAGGGCGCATCGAGAAAGGATGGAACACCTGCATAAGGGGCCATGCGCGTGCCCCCTTCAGAAAAAATCTTGTCCGCAACTTTGCGAAATTGGGGATCATGGAGTTCACCACCATGTGCATCGCCGAATTTTTCGCGAAGCTCCTGCAGCTTTTCCTCACTCCATTTCTCAGACATAAGGCACCTGTATATTGATTTTTTTCACATGTCCCAGTTTTCAGACGATATATGATGCTCTTATCATCTTTTTACCCTTTTAAGGTTTTCTGAGCTCTTTATCCGCCGTCATCCTCATTCTTTATAAGCTTTGTTGAAAAATCAATTGAGAATGTTATATGGTTTCCTGTGAAAAATTCTCACAACATATTAAATTTAGTCATGTCCACTCGCCTGCCCCCCTTAAAACCGCTTCGCGCGTTTGAAGCAACCGCAAGAACCGGATCGGTAACAGCTGCAGCTGCAGAGCTTAATGTTACGCACAGCGCCGTTAGCCACCAGATCAGGTCTCTTGAAACCTCGTTGGGTCTTAAACTTTTTGAACGCCACTCCCAACGCCTGAAGCTCACTTCGCAAGGGGCTCTTCTCATGCCGGTGGTGAGCACCGCTTTTAAGGATATTGCATCCGTTACTGAACAGATGAGCCGGCCTTCAACACAAGGAAGGCTCTCTGTTGCCTGCTCGCCGGCGCTCTTGAGTTACTGGCTGGTGCCGAGAATTGGTCAGTTTACGGAACAATTCCCTGGCGTACAGCTTAACCTGCATTCGACGGTCGATCCGGAAAACATCCTCTCTTCAGTCATTGATGTAACGATCATGTATGGTGAAGCTCCCAGGGTTGATTGCTGGAAAAGAATGTGGGCGCAATTTGACCTGTTTCCTGTAACCTCCCCGACCCATCTTAACAGGCGGGCGATCCGCACAATAAAGGATCTGGAAGATCAGGTTCTTTTACATACCGATGACGGCCGGGAATGGAGCACCTGGTTCGACGCCGCAGGGGCAAGCCATATCATTCCAAAACAACAACATTTTATGGGCGATGCAAGAGGCGCTATTGATGCTGCCCTGCATGGACACGGTATAGCACTTGGAGATACAATGACAGCCAGCAGCCTGCTTGCAGAAGGCTCCCTCGTTGTGCCGCTGGACCTTGCCGTACCGGCGAATGATGCTTTTTACGTCGCTTGCCGTAACGAAATCCGCTCGACCCCGCTGGTAAATGTCTTTATAGACTGGCTCTTTGCTGCCTTGGAAGAGGATAAAACAACAGCGCCCTTTACGGGAAGCAATCGCCGAATCCCAAGACGCAAAACGAAAAAAAATATTGAAGAGAAACCCGTTGAGTAAGCGATCCAGCTATGCCTAAAGCACTTTATAATCAGCATGTTGACACCCTTTCTCTTCCGCCTGTCCCACTCGTGCAAAAATGGGGAAGAAGTTACTCCGGTGACTATGGACCTTTGCTGGATTTATCGCAGGCGGTTCCCGGCTACCCGCCTCATGTGGATATCCTGACATGGCTTGCAGAAGCAGCGGGAGATGCTCGCATTGCCGGATACGGCCCGATTGAAGGAGAAGACGATCTCAGGCGGGAATATGCGAGCCATGTCAGCTCACTATATCAGACAGCTATATATGATCAGAACGTCCATATTACCTCTGGCTGCAATCAGGCTTTTATCTCAGCCCTGATGGTGGTTGCCGGGAATGGCGATACGGTTCTGCTGAGCAATCCTTTCTATTTCAATCATGAAACCAGCCTTAACATGCTGGGGATCAAGGCCGCGTTTTACAACACGGATGCAGAAACCGGGTTTCTTCCGGATCTTTCTTCTCTTCGCAACCAGATGAGCGGAAATGTGAAGGCGATTGTCCTGATTTCTCCAAATAATCCAACAGGTGCGATTTATCCCCCCTCCCTTCTTGAAGAGATTTTTGATCTCTGTCAGCAAAAGGGGATATGGATGATCCTGGATGAAACTTACCGGGATTTTCTGGACCCTGAAATCAAATACCCCCACACATTGTTTTCAAGGCCGACCTGGCAGGAAAATTTCATTCAACTCTACAGTTTCTCTAAATCCTTCTGCATTCCAGGACATCGTTTGGGCGCTGTATTGGGAGGTGAAGAGACTGTCCAGCAGTTTGCAAAAGTCATGGATAATCTGCAGATTTGCGCTCCTCGCGCACCACAAGCTGCCGTCGCCAAAGCTTTGCCAGCCTTGGTTGACTGGCGAGAGAAGAACAGAGAGGAAATTGCCCGCCGCTCAACATGCCTTGGTGATGTTATGCAACATAGCAAACAGTGGAAGATAAAAGCCCAGGGCGCCTATTTTGCATATGTTGAGCACCCTTTTAAGGGTATCAGCTCGATAAAAGTCGCCGAAAAACTAGCGAGCAAAGCCGGTGTTACCTCTATTCCCGGTGAATTTTTTGGCCCAAAACAGGAAAGATATCTGCGTATCGCTTTTGCAAATGCAGACACCGAAACGCTGAAGCTATTGCCTGAGCGTCTCAACCTGCTTGAAAGAGGTGATTTTGAAACCTGAATATCACGCTTCGATTTTTTCCACCCCTTCAAACGTCAGAACAGCATTTCCACCATCAAGTGAGATTGTTCCCGCAGCATCTTCAGAGAGGAAAATCTCACCAGAAGCGGTAGATTCGATACTCCCGCTTGTAAGCGTCAGCCAATCGCTGACATCACCCGCAGGCATTCCATCAGTCAAGACGATGGTGTCCGACCAGCCACTTCCTTCGCCGCCATGGAATTGATCACTCCCTTCATCGCTCGCAAAATAGAAGATATCAGACCCTTCACCACCATAAACTTCATCATCCCCTGAACCACCATAGAGAACATCGTCACCGCCGCCGCCATGCAGATAATCATCGCCTCCAGCACCTTCGATCGTCTCATCTGAACCGTCTCCGTAATATTCATCAGAGTTTTCTGTAGCATTGTAAGTATCTGAGTTCGTTGCCACGCGGACACTGGTAGAAAGCACCTCTGAGGTTTCTCCACTACTATCCGTAACACTCACTTCAATGGAACGATCACCGGCAGCGTCACCACCAGAGCCATCATTCGAGAAATTGATACTCTGAATGATGGATTGATAAACATCCACGCTAGCGGTTCCGGTAAGTGTCACAGTAATATCGCTTCCATCATCAACGATACTGTAGGAAATTCCTGTTGAACTTCCATCAGGAAGTTCAACAACACCGCCGCTAAGCTGATAGCCGCCACCAATCGTCAAACTATCCCCTGTCTGGATATCACCGACAACAACCGTTGCATCAGAAAGATCTGTACTATCTGTATCTGTAATCTGGAAAGTGGATCGACCGACCTCATCCTGCGCGAAAAGAGGATTTGGTGTATCCACAAGATCACGGGCGTCAATTTCAACACTGAACATAGTGTCATCAAAATCAGCATCGCCTCCGCCCATAAGATCTTCAATACCAAAATGCAGTATCCCATTATCGGCGTCGACACCCGCAACGAAATGTTCTCGGGAATCGACATCAGCGTCTGGATTAAACTCTTCCTGCCTAAGAGAATGAAAGACATTCCCTGTTTGAGTGTGGATAGTGCCGTCTTCTTCCACATAAATCATCTGCGGCGGACCGCTATCCGTATTAACGTTATACTGATGATCTGAAGGCGTCTGGGTTGCTGGGTCAAAGTCTGGACTGACAAACATCCAGGTACCTGTTTCCGAAATCGTATTCCCATCGCCGCTTACGGCATCCGCAGGAAGATCACCAAACCCGTTTGAGATCACAAAGAACCCAAGTTCACTTCCTTGTTCGATGTCAGTATAGGTGGCTTGAGATACCCCTATTGTAAGTTTGTCAGAAGAAGCGTCGCCCCATAGAAGCTGAACATCCTGAATTGTCCCGTCTTCATTAATCTGATAACCGCCGATACTGTTTCGATATCCGGCCGTCTCTCCTTTAAAGGTTACAGTTGCTTCTGATTGATAGTTAATGACAAGCTTTTCTGCATCATCAACCATATCATCAAAAACCTCGGAACCAACTCGATCTTCAAGATGAGTACCCTCATACAGTTCGGGGAACTGATCCATATGACTGAGATCGACGACCTCATCCATTTCTGCATAAGCGACCGTATTCCCGCTACCACTAAGCACAGGTGCAGCAAGGTCTCCCACATCAATGGTGAAGGTCTGTTGGGTTGTGTGCTCGCCGTCAAACACATCAACCGTGACGGAATAACTGTCCTGCGCTTCATGATCAAGCGCCCCCGCCACCTTGATCTCGCCGGAGTTCGGATCAATCGTAAACAGGCCGCCCGCATCATCGCTCAAGGAGTAAGAGAGAGTATCGCCTTCGGGATCATCAGCCGTGACCGTTCCAACAGCGGTCCCGACTGCGGAATTCTCATCAACGGAGTTATCATCCAGGGCCACAGAATGTGCCGCTTCGTTTACATCGCCGACATCAATGGTGAAGGTCTGTTGAGTTGTGTGTTCTCCGTCAAAGACATCAACCGTGACCGAGTAACTGTCCTGTGCCTCG